>JBDKUT010000130.1:0-37589 GCA_039679545.1 Thermotogota bacterium | reverse complement strand
GGACCCGAAGCCGGGCGAAGTCACAAGCAGTCCACGGGTGCTCACCGAGGGAGCAGCCGCTGTAGAGCCATTGCAGTTGGCGCCTCCAGATGATGATACGTCGCAGCCGACGCGCGCACACGTTGTTGTGGAGGGAGCGCTGACGACGCAGTTGGTCGACCTCCGAAGTCCGGGGCCTTGAGATGCTGGGCGTTGGGCTTGGAGAGTGCGGCCAAACCCACGTGGAGAGACCACGCAGAGGGCGTGGAACGAGCGACCTGGAAAGGCAATACGAGAGATTGGATTTGGAGGGCGCATGTTCGGACGAATAGGAAGAGCAATTGCAGTCGCAGGAGTGCTTGCGTTCGCGCTTGCACTTGGCTGGCACCCCGGCAGTCTGTGGCCGAGTATGCCTCACGAGGAGAGCACGCCGGGCCTTCTCGCACTGTCGTTTCCGGCGTTCGCTCAAGCTGCGAAAGTGGATGAGTTTCCATACAGCGAAGCCGGGATCTGCGCCTACGTCGACATGAAGCAGGCCATCGATCTCACACGAAGCGGGCCCGTGTTCAGCGGAGTCGAGGCGTCCGAGCTTGAGTACATGATCGGAACTGTCGAGCTTCCCAATCTGCCCGAGCACATGTGGCCGCACCTCTACATCAGCCGGGACGGGTGGATGATGGCCTACTACCCGAGAACAGACCCGACAAGCCGGGTTGTCCAGTGGGTAGGTTATCAACAAGGCGACATGACAACCACGACGCTTCGCGATGCACTGGTCCAGGCAACGCAGAAGATCGGCCTCAGCACTGCCGCGGTGATCTCCTCGATGGGGTACTATCACTTCCAGTACCCCAACGCCACCAGGCTACTAGTCGCAGTCGACACGACCACAGGTACTGACACATTCACGTACACTATCCCGTCAGGGCTGAACCTCTACGAAGCTTCGTGGTCCCACCGTGCTGCGAGCGTGGACTACTACGGCAGCTACACGGATGTGGATTCTGTGCGCTTGGGCTCCGGTGGCGAGGGCACGTACGTCGTGTGCGGAGCCCTTCAGACCCAGTTTCTGACACCCGAATCTGCCCACATGGTGACCGTCTACTGCCGCAATGGCTGGGCCGGAACCGCCATCGTGTTTCTGTACCAGTAGTCTGCCAATGGCTCGGGGGGGCACACACCGTATCTCCGGGTGAAGATACGGTATCCCCCTCGGCGTCACGCCGTTTGATGTAATGGGAGTGGCAGACCACACATCCGTGCTCGGGTGCCTGGTTCGTTCAGGTACTTGAGTGTGCGGCACCAGCCTGCAGTCGGGACCTCACGGGGGATTGTCTCCTATCGCCAGGTTGCGGACCACCAACGCTTGACCTAACCGTCTACAGCCCATGGGGTACGGCTCTCATCCCTTCTCCCCTTGAAGAAACCGTCGTCATAGCAGAAGCAAGCGCCGGGACACAGCTTCTTGAGAACCCTGATGCAGTCCTGTAGAACCTCGAAGGCCGTCTGCTTCTTGGCGGCCCGCCGTCCCAGGCTATGCATCCGTGCCATGTTGTACGCTGCTCGAAGCGGACCTTGATACTCACCCGGTGCCTTCGGAATGTGCTTCAACTCAGTATCGACTATCGCTCGCAACTCCCTACGTTCCATCGTTCGCTCCTTCGCGCTGGAGGCATTCAACAGCAGCCGCGACAAGTCACGATTACTACGGCATGTAGCCGCGCAGTCATACTATCCCACCTGTCAGTGCATATGACAGCCTACAACAGCCACAACTGCAGTGCGAACCGAGGCACCGACGGTCCGGAGTGCTGGGTGGCCCTGGGGAGTTCGGGGCAGAGCTCGGGGACACAAACCACATCTTTCATTCCAGATACGGTATGTGTCCTCCAATCCTCATCTGTTCCACATCTTGCTCGAGGTGTTGTATGCTAGGGCATGGGTGGTGATGAATCGTGCCAAGAAGGCCAGAACACCTGCGTACCGGGGCGCTGATTACAGCGGGGGTTGCAGGCGCTGCCGCGTACGACTTGCCCCCAGCGAAAGCGGCCCTCGAAGTTGCGGGAGCCGTACTCCTGAGCGGCGTGGGATCATCTTTGCCGGATGTCCTTGAGCCCGCAAACCGCATCGATCACTGGAGTTTCGCACATTCGGTGACGATTGGCTCCGGTCTGCTTGCGTTGCTGGCAACCGAGGGGCATGAGATCAGGTATGCCCTACGTGATCAGGGCAATCAGCTGTTCGCCGTGCTTGCTGAGTCTGAGGATAGACCTCTGCTGTGGCTGGCCTATCTAGTCGGCGGGGCAGCAGCATACATGCTTTCTGGAGCTGTCCTCGGCGTCATGACTGGCTATCTCTCACATCTGCTGCTTGACCAGGTGAAGTCGAAGAGCAACATTCCCCTTATGTGCCGCGGACTCTAGGCTCTAGACAAGTTCCTTCCCCTATTGCATCGTCGGCTCATAGGGCCAGTCTCCTTCCTTTGCATGGGTGTCCGGGAGACGAACGCCTGACAGGGGTGAGGTCTTGACAGAAGCGTGCGAATGAGTTATTAAGTATGCGCTTAATCTCGTCGGAGGTCAGGGTGAACGAGAACCGCGCGGCGGAGGTCTTCCGAGCGCTCAGCGTACCGAGCCGGATGCAGATCCTCCTGCTCTTGAAGTCGAGCGGGCCGCTGCCGGTGAAGACGATCGCCGAAACCCTCGACATGACGTCCCCCGCTGTCTCGCAGCACCTGAAGGTTCTGCGCCAAGCGGGCCTCGTTCAGTCCGAGCGCCAGGGCTACTTCGTTCCCTACGCCGTCGACGCGCACGCGCTCTCCGACTGCTGCGGGATGATCGTCCGCGTTTGTGCGTGCCCGGGGCCGAGCGAGGACGCCGAGCCGGCGTGCAACGAGACCGAGAACGCTGCGCTCGTACGCGAGCGAGAGGTTCTGCTTCGCGAGCTCGAGCGAGTGGAGAAGGAGCTTTCTACGCTTCGCGGGGAGGAGGTTTAGTTTTTTTTGACCAGGCTGGTAAGTACTTGCGCAACCAGTGAACACCGAAACGGTGTCCGTCGACGAGAGAACGAAGAAGGAGGTGACTAACCGATGAAGATCGTGCGCATCGAGCAGGGCTGCGGCGACGGCCAGGAGGCCAATTGCTGCACCTCAGGAGCCGGCGGGTGCTGCGGCATGACCCGTCAGTTCATGACGAAGGAGGAGCGGCGCGAGTCGCTGGAAGCGTATCGCGAGGAGCTCAAGAAGGAACTGACCGGCGTCGAAGAGCACCTGAAGGACATGGGGAAGTAGCCCGACGGAGTTGGAGGGGGTGACGACCCCCTCCAGCTTCCATTCTGGGCCGAATCTAGGGCTGCGCACCGTCCTCTACATCCGGGCGCTGCCGCGCTAGGCTCTCGAGGCTCTCTCCCGTGAGACGGCAGAGTCGCCACTCGTCAAACACCGTCGCCCCAAGGCCTTCGTACAACTCGATCGCATTCCGGTTCCAGTCGAGGACGATCCACTCGAAGCGCCCGCAGCCTTCCCGCACCGCAACGTCGGCAAGGTAGGTCAGGAGTGCCTTGGCAATCCCCTTGCCGCGGTACTCCGGCTTCACGTAGATGTCGTCAAGCCATAGTCCGCGTCGCCCGGTCATCGTGGCGAACGTTGGGAAGTAGACGACGTACGCTGCGGGTTTCTCGCCGACAAACGCAAGAAGTGCCTTTGCCGCAGGGCGTTTCCCGAACAGCGCGTCGCGCAGGTCTTCCTCCGTCGCCGTGAGATCGAGGTTTTCGAACTCGGCCATCGAGCGGATGAAGGACATCAAGAGCGGGACGTCCGCAACCGTCGCCGCTCGCACATCGAGATTGAAATCCCCTAGATCGAACCGCATTGCCTGCCCTCCGTGCTGCAAGGCGGCAATACTACCCCACCGTGGAGCTTTCCGCCCCCTCGACGAGGGTCGTCAGGCAAGCCTCTTCCGCAGGAAGTGCTTCTTGTGTCCCGGCGGGAACTCGTCGAGCACAGCAAAGGTCTCGTAGCCGTGCTTCTCGTAGAACGGGCGCGCTTCAAAGCTGTAGGTATCGACGTGCGCGTTTCGGCAGCCGAGGCGAACGGCCTCTGTCTCCAATTGGGCGAGGAGCCGGCCGCCGTGGCCCCGGCTCCTCAGCGCCGGAGCGACCCACATGACCTTGATGTAGACCCAGCCTCCGAAGGCGAGCCCGTCGATACCTCCGACGACCTTTCCGTCCGAATCGCGCAAGAAGACCCGTACGATCGTCCCGAGCTCGATCGGGCCACAGTGTTCGAGGATGTTCTGTCCGAGTCCTTCGTAGATCGCGCCGAGGAGTGCCTCGCTCTCCTCGAGCTGTTGTCGGGTCTCGCACACGTAGACCTTCGCCGCGAGCTCTTCCATTTTCCTGACCTCCGTCTAGGCGGCTTCCTTCCTCCGATCGAGTGAGCCGTCCTCCTTCCGAGCGACGCTCCGGCCGCCCGGCTGACGCCCACCCCATCGAGAATGACCGAACGTGCGTTTCGGTCGCGTCTCGCGCACGTGTCACCGTGCGTTGACGCCGTCGGAGCCCCAAGCATGAGGGGTGCGCAGAGCGCACCCCTCGCAACGGGAAGCCCGGGCACGGTGTTGTACCGTGAGCCCGCGAGCCCGGTCCGCCTCATTGACCAGCCATGAAGGGATACCGGAAGCCGCGGGGCGCGACGAAGTTCTCCTTGATGGTGCGTGGGCTCACCCATTTCATCAGGTTGATCGTGCTGCCAGCCTTGTCGTTCGTTCCCGAAGCGCGGGACCCGCCGAACGGCTGCTGTCCGACGACGGCCCCCGTAGGCTTGTCGTTGACGTAGAAGTTGCCGGCCGCATGCACGAGGGTTTCCGTTGCTTCGGCGATCACCCGGCGGTCCCTGGCAAAGATGGCACCGGTTAGAGCGTACGGCGACGTCTCGTCGCAGAGACGAAGCGTCTCGGAGTACTTGTCGTCGGGGTAGACGAAGACGGTCATCACCGGACCGAAGATCTCCTCCTGCATTGTTCGGAACCTGGGGTTCGTTGTCAGGATGATCGTCGGCTCGATGAAGTAGCCAGTGGAATCGTCGTAGCCGCCGCCGGTCACGAACTCTGCGTCCGGCGCGCTACGCGCGTAGTCCAAGTACCCGGCGATCGAGTCGAATGCGGCCTTGTCGATGACCGCGGTCACGAAGTTGGTGAAGTCGGTCGGTGGCCCCACGCGGATCTGCCTTACGACGTCCACGAGCATCCCGCGCAGCTGTTCCCACAGCGAAGCAGGAATGTACGCGCGCGACGCGGCCGAGCACTTCTGGCCCTGGAACTCGAACGCCCCGCGGACGATGGCCGTCGACAGCTCTTCCAGGTCGGCGGACGGGTGCGCGAAGATGAAGTCCTTGCCACCGGTCTCCCCCACCAGGCGCGGGTACGTGCGGTACGTGTCGATCCGCTCGCCCACGCTCCGCCAGAGCGACTGGAACACAGTCGTGGAAACCGTGAAGTGGATCCCGGCGAGGTGCGGACTCGCGAGGACGGGCCCGCTGACCGTGGCTCCCGCGCCGGGAACCATGTTGATCACGCCGTCGGGGAGTCCAGCTTCCTCGAGCAGCGAGAGAACATGGTGTGCGACGTACACGGCCGAGGACGCCGGCTTCCAGACGACAACGTTCCCCATCAAAGCTGGAGCAACCGGGAGGTTCCCCGCAAGGGCCGCAAAGTTGAACGGGCTAACAGCGTACACAAACCCTTCGAGCGGTCGCTGTTCGATGCGGTTCCAGCAGCCGGCCGACGAAGTCGGCTGCGCGCGATAGATTTCCTCCATGTTGGCGACGCCGAAGCGCAAGAAGTCCGTCAGCTCGCAGGCCGCGTCGATCTCCGCCTGGTAGGCCGTCTTGCTCAGGTTCAACATCGTTGCGGCGTTCATCGTCGCCCGCCACGACCCGGACAGGCGTTCGGCAGCCTTGAGGAAGATGGCGGCCCGCTCTTCCCACGGCAGCGCTGCCCATCCGCGGCGGGCAGCAAGCGCCGCGTCGATCGCCTTCCGAACCGTGGTCTCGTCGGCCTTGTGATATCGACCCAGGACGTGCGCGTGATCGTGGGGACACCGGCATTCACCGAGGTTCCCCGTCCGGATGCGATTCCCGCCGACGACAGCAGGCATCTCGACCGTCCGGCGGAGCATCTCGCCCAGTTTGGCCTTCAGCTCCTGACGTTCGGGACTTCCTGGAGCGTAGTCACGAATAGGTTCGTTGTGGGGTGTGGGTACACGAAACAGGCCGTTCGACATGCGAGTCATCCTCCAGTGTGGATAAGTACGCCGGAGAGACCAGATCAGGAGGCCTCAACTACACCGGCGCGGGGTGCCGTCGTGAGCGGTCCCGGAGGGCGACGCGGCCGGATTCGAGGGCGGCCGGCCCCTCGTCGCCGCTCCGGAACAAGGAAGGGGAAGTCCGCCCCGCAGGACGGATAGCGCCTTCGCACCTGTCGCTCATGACAAGGAGACTCTATCGGGCGTGTTGACATTTGTCAACACCCATACAAGAGCACGATCTCGAACGACGTTGGGCAGACGCTAGTCGCTGGGCACGCCCCACAGGCACACGGTGCCGTCCCAGCTCGTCGACGCGATCAGCGTCTCGTCCGGGCTGAAGGCAACCCGCAGAACCTCGGCCGTGTGACCCTCGAGCGTTGCCAGCCGTCGCTGCCCAGCCACATCCCAGATGCCGATGGTCTTGTCGTGGCTGCCCGACGCAAGGAGGGTTCCGTCGGGACTGAAGACGATCCCGTTCACGTAGTCTGAGTGACCAGCAAGCGACGCGACGAGGGAGTAGTCCGTCGCGTTCCAAACGTAGATCACGTTGTCGTCGGTCCCTGCGGCGAGAAGGTCGCCGAGGGGACTGTACGCAACATCGCCGACCGGGTTCTGAGGTTGAGACAGCTTGGTGACTGGTTTTCCCGTCTCCACGTCAAGGGTGCCCGCGCCGTCCCGGCGGCCCCCGTAGGCAAGCACGCCGCCCGCTGGGTTGAAGGCCACGGACAGGTAGCCGTGCGCCCCGGCGTAGCTCCAGACCTGGTCGCCCGTCAAGACGTTCCAGAGGCGGATGTCGCTCGACAGGCCGCACGAGGCCAGGATCGCGCCGTCGGAACTCCACGCAAGCTCCCACACCGGCGTGGAGTGCGCGGGCCAACTCGCCAGGCGTTCACTCGTGGCAAGGCTCCACAAGGAGATCGCTTTGTCGAAGCCACCGCAGGCGAGCGTCGCGCCGTCTGGAGAGAAGGCGCAAGCGACGATCTGCGTAGGAGCCCCCTCGTAGAGCCGACGCACGACAGAGCCGCTCTGGACGTCCCAGATTGGCACAGGGTTCTTGCCGCTTGCCGCGACGAGGAGGCGCCCGTCGGGACTGAACGCGACGCTGCACTGACTGAGCGCTCCGCGTTGGTAGTCCGGAATCTCAAGCTTCCGGAGGAGGCGGACCCGGCCGGCGTTCTCGATCGTGATTCGCTGAAAAGCAAACAGCGACTCAGCGCCCATGCACGGCGGCGTCAACCCGCCCCAACATCCCGCCGCCAACAGACTCACCCCCAGCGCCAACCGCGACACGCCCTTGCTTGTCCGCATTCCGCCTCCTTCACGGACTCGTCTGTTCATGCCGGCGGCCGTCCCCCGCGGCGAATCGAGTCTACCGAACGCCGTGCCATCGCGCGATCGTCTCTCTGGGATAGCGAGGAACACAAGCCTCACGAGGCCGACAGAAGAAAGAGAAAGGGCACTGCCGGCGGGCGGAACGGAAGAGGGAACGAGGAACTTCCCCGATCGAGTAGGTCAGGAGAACGCGCCTCACAAGCCGCAGCGTTCTCCCCAACTAGTTGGCGTCGCGAGCGCGAGAAAGAGAAAGGGCGCTGCGTCCTCGCGAGCAGTGCAACGAGAAAGGAGAACGCACCTTCCGAGCCGTGCGTTCTCCCGAGCGGCTTCGGCGCTTCGAAGCCGCCCTCTGTCGAATCGCGCTAGAGCGCGATTCGGCCCGGTTCCTGCATCTTCAACCGCAGGCCGGCCTCGTTCTTGATGACGATTCGATAGCGACTCTTGTCGAGAATCCCCTCGCGCTCGAAACGGTTGAGCGCAAGCGTTGTGTTCTCCCGCGCCGAGCCGATCATGTCCGCGAGCTCTTTGTGCGTCACCGGGAAGCCGATGAGGATCCCCTCCGTCGTCGCGACGCCGTACTCGTCGGACAGCTTCAGAAGCTGGCGCGACAGCCGCGCCTGGATGTCGCGGAACGCGAGGTCCTCCAGCGTCTCCTCGTACTCCTTCAGGCGGCGGGCGAAGTGCCTCAGCAGATGCTGCAGCGCTTCCATGTCGCCCCCCACGGCGTCGGAGAACGCTTTCTTGGAGATGCAGCGCAGTACGGTATCCTCGATGGCCGTCGCCAGATGCCGGCGGAACTTCTCCCCAACAAGGCACATCTCACCGAAGATCTCACCCTCGTTCAGGATCGAGAGGGTCAGCTTCTTCCCGCTTTCGTCGAGGTAGGCCAGCTTCACACGTCCCGTCTCTATGAGGAAGACCGATGTGCTCGGAGTGCCGGGATGGTAGATCGTCTCCCCGCGGTCGGCGTGGAGTAGGTCTCCAAGCTCCGCCAGCATCCGCGCGAAGCTCACTTTGTCATTGGCAGTCGATAGCATCCGCCCTCCCTTGTCCAGCATGAAGAGGCTAGCTCGCGGACGGCGGTCCCAGCAGGAAACCTACGGTAGAGAAGGGGAAGATTCTCGCTCACGAAACGGTACAAGCGTCCTGTGAAGAGGTGAACTACGACGAGAAATGGGATGAAAAGGGATAGCGTGGTCCTGACACCGGTGCTGGGTCCTACAATTTGCTCCCTAGAAAGGAGGTGATCCAGCCGCACGTTCTCGTACGGCTACCTTGTTACGACTTCACCCCTCTCGCGGAAGTTACCCTAGGCGCCCTAAGAAGGACGACTTCAGGTACCCCCCACTCGGTTGGTGTGACGGGCGGTGTGTACAATCCCTGAGTACATATTCACCGCGGTGTGGCTGACCCGCGATTACTAGCGATTCCGGCTTCATGAGGTCGAGTTGCAGACCTCAATCCGAACTGGGAAGGGTTTTTTGAGATTGGCTCCCCCTTACGGGATTGCGACCCTCTGTACCCCCCATTGTAGCATGTGTGTCGCCCCAGGCATAAGGGACATGATGACTTGACGTCATCCCCGCCTTCCTCCGGCTATTCACCAGCAGTCTCGTTAGAGTCCCCGGCATTACCCGCTGGCAACTAACGACAAGGGTTGCGCTCGTTTCGGGACTTAACCCAACATCCCACGACACGAGCTGACGACAGCCATGCATCACCTGTACTAGCTCCCTACCCGAAGGCAGGGTCGTCCCCCTTTCAGGTTCCTACCACTAGTATGTCAAGCCTGGGTGAGGTTCTTCGCTTATCATCGAATTAAACCACGTGCTCCACCGCTTGTGCAGGGACCCGTCAATTCTCTTGAGTTTTAGCCTTGCGGCCGTACTCCTCAGGCGGTTCACTTAACGCGTTAGCTTCGGCACCGACCAGTATGAGCGGCCGACACCAAGTGAACATCGTTTGGGGCGTGGACTACGGGGGTATCTAATCCCCTTTGCTCCCCACGCTTTCGCGCTTCAGCGTCGGTAGTAGGCCAGAGAGTTGCCTTCGCCATCGGGGTACCTCACAGTATCTACGCATTCCACCGCTACTCTGTGAGTTCCACTCTCCTCTCCTACACCCAAGACGAGCAGTATCACGAGACTCTCCCCGGTTGAGCCGAGGGATTTCACAAGTGACTTGCTCACCCGCCTAGACGCCCTTTACGCCCAGTAATTCCGGATAACGCTTGCATCCTCTGTCTTACCGCGGCTGCTGGCACAGAGTTAGCCGATGCTTATTCCTGGAGTACCGTCATCGGGCGGGCATTTCCTCCCGTCCTTATTCTTTCCCCAGAAAAGAGGTTTACAACCCGAAGGCCTTCATCCCCCACGCGGTGTCGCTGGCTCAGACTTTCGTCCATTGGCCAAGATTCCCCACTGCTGCCTCCCGTAGGAGTCTGGGCCGTATCTCAGTCCCAATGTGGCTGGCCGTCCTCTCAGACCAGCTACCCATCACAGCCTTGGTGGGCCGTTACCTCACCAACTAGCTAATAGGACGCAGCCCCATCCCCTTGCGGCGGCAAGACCGCCTTTGGAAAGGAACCCATCGGTTCCAGACAATATCGGGTATTAGCCACCCTTTCGAGTGGTTGTCCCCGTCAAGAGGGTAGGTTAGCCACGCGTTACTCACCCGTCCGCCGCTCCGTCACCAATCATCGTCCCCGAAGGGACTCAGTTCGGTTCGATCGCACGACTTACATGTGTTAGGCGCACCGCTAGCGTTCATCCTGAGCTGGGATCAAACTCTCTTGGTTTAATCTTCTGATTCGAGTTGATCTCTAGGTGATCAGGGTGTTCTTACGAACACGTTTCCACGCTATCCACTTTTCAAGGACCAACAGCAGCGGGAAGTGTACCCTCGCCTCTTGGGGCTGTCAAGGAAGCTCCGCCGTGGGTCGGATGTCCGTTCCCAACGGGATTCTTCGGCTAGGACCCTCCCGGCACACGAGTATACTCTTCCTCATGCTCGACCGAAGAAAGGCAAGACCGCGAATCACCGTTCTCGCAGGCGGAGACTCGCCTGAACGCGACGTCTCTCTGATCTCAGGAGAGACCGCCTACCGGGCGCTTCTTGAGCGCGGGCACAACGCCAGACTGCTTGTTGTCGAAACGCTCGACGACCTCGTTCCCGGGCTCGCCGAGACCGACGTCGCCTTCCTCTGCCTTCACGGCGGAGCGGGCGAAGACGGCACGATACAGCTCTTGCTCGAGGTTCTCGGGATCCCGTACACGGGACCCGGACCGCTTGCCTGCCACCGCGCGATGGACAAGCTGGTCGCACGCCGCTGCTTCGCACAGAACAGGATCCCGATTCCCACGGGGTTTCCGATCGAGACGGCAACCCCGGACCGCGGCGTTGAACAGGCGATCGCCGGCCTTGAGTTCCCGGTCGTCGTCAAACCTGCCAACCTCGGCTCGAGCGTCGGTGTGCGCGTCGCCCAGAGCGCCGAGGAGCTGCGGGAGATGGTGCCGGGCCACGTAGCGAAGTTCGGCAACCTTCTTGTCGAGGAGCTGATTCCGGGTCGTGAGTTCACGATCGGGATCCTCGAGGTCGACGGAGAACCGGTCCCGTTGCCCGTCGTCGAGGTCATCCATGAGAGCCCGTTGTTCGACCACGACGCCAAGGAGACCAAGGTCGGCTGTACATTCGACTGTCCCGCCAAGATTCCGGCGGCCCTGGCGAAGCAGGCGCACGCGCTCGCCTTGCGGGCGTATCAGGCCCTCGGGTGCGTCGGCTATTCGCGGGTCGACATGCGCCTCGACGCAGAAGGGAAGCTGCGCGTGTTGGAGCTCAATGCCCTTCCGGGGATGACCCCGGGGAGCGACCTGCCTCGGGGCGCCGCCGCGGGTGGGTATGACTACCCGGCTCTCGTCGAAGCGATGCTCGCTACCGCTCGATGTGGAGCCGATCGAGCCTCGGGAGATGTCGAGGTCACAGGCGGGGAGGAGGACAGGAAATGAAGATCACATGGATCGGTCACTCCTGTTTCGAGATCCAGACGGGCAACGGGGTTGTCGTCACCGACCCCTTCATCAAGAAGGTTCCGTACAAGTTCCCGCGCCTCGCGGCCGACGTTGTCACGGTGAGCCACGGACACGACGATCACAACGCGGCGGACCGTGTGGGCGGACACCCCACGGTCCTCCAGACCGCCGGAGAGCACGAGGCTGTCAAGGGACTCCGCATCACGGGGATTCCATCGTTCCACGACGACGCCGGGGGATCCCGCCGCGGATCGAACCTCATCTTCCTCATCGAGGCCGAGAGCCTGGTGCTCGTCCACCTCGGCGACCTCGGGGTGCCTCTCACGGACGAGCAGCGCAAGGCCCTCGCGCACGTCGATGTCTTGATGGCCCCTGTCGGGGGCTACTACACGATCGACGCCAAGCAAGCGGCGGCACTTGCCCGCTCGCTGCCCACGGTGCGCGTCGTGCTTCCCATGCACTACCGGACGGAGCTGATCGCCGATTGGCCGATCACTCCGGTGGACGACTTCCTGCGAACCATGGACAATGTTCGCCACATCGGAAGCTCGAGCGTTGTTCTGGATCGAACGACGCTGCCCGAAGCTCTGGAGGTGTGGGTTCTCGACCATGCTTAACGTTTCCGACCGTGTGAAGTCCCTGAAGGGTTCTCCGATTCGCCGACTGGTTCCTCTGGCCAACGCCGCGAAGAAACGCGGCATTCACGTCTATCACCTGAACATCGGCCAACCGGACATCCCGACGCCGGTCGCCTTTATGGAGGGCGTCCGCAACGCGAAGGTCGACGTCCTCTCCTACAGCCCCGCGATGGGCATCCCGGAGACGATCGACGCCATGCTGGGGTACTACGCCGAGCTGGGCATCTCTCTGGCGCGCGAGGAAGTCATCGTGACGATCGGTGGAAGCGAATCTTTCTGCTTCGCCCTTCAGGCCACGTGCAACCCCGGCGACGAGGTGCTGATCCCCGAGCCGTTCTACCCCAACTACGCCGGCCACTCGACCATGAACGGGAACCGGATCGTGCCGATCCCGACTCGCATCGAGGACGGCTTTCACCTCCCGCCGATGGCGGACATCGAGCGACTCATCACCCCGCGGACACGGGCCATCCTCTTCTCGAACCCCGCCAACCCGACGGGCGTCGGGTACACGCGCGCCGAGATCGAGGGACTCGCCCGGCTAGCGCTCAAGCACGACCTGTTCGTTATCTCCGACGAGCCGTACCGCGAGCTGATGTACGAAGGCGCAGCTGTCAGCATCATGTCGTTCCCCGAGGTCGCTCAGAACGCGATCCTCGTCGATTCAATCTCCAAGCGTCTTTCGGCCTGCGGAGCCCGCATCGGCTGCCTTGCGACGCGGAACAAGGATGTCCTCGCGGCCGTGAACAAGCTGTGCCAGATTCGTCTCTCACCCCCGACGTTCGAGCAGCTCGGGCTCGTCGCGTTCCTGAAAAGCAAGGATCACAAGCGCGACATCGGCGTCATCGTCGACAAGTTCCACAAGCGGCGCGACGTGCTGTTCGATGCACTTCAGACGATTCCCGGCGTCGTCTGCCGGAAGCCCGAAGGTGCCTTCTACATCTTTGTTCAGTTCCCCCAGATCGACGACTCCGAGGCGTTCGCCAAGTACTTGCTCACGGACTTCCAGGCGGATGGCGAGACCGTGATGGTCGCCCCGGGCGCAGACTTTTACGCGACACCCGACCGCGGAACGAACGAGGTTCGCGTCGCCTACGTTCTCGAAGAGCCCAAGCTCGTCCGGGCTGTCGAAGTTCTCAAAGCCGGCCTGGCCGCCTACGTCGAGGAGAAGGCGGGTGTCGTGGCGCGATGAAACAGCTCCTGGCAACGGCCCTTATCGTGGCGCGATGACACAACTCCTGGCAACGGCCTTATCGCGGGCGCGGTGAAACAGCTCATGGCAGCGGCTTTGTCCCGAGCGCGATGAAGGAACGCCTCGACAAGATCATCAAAGGACGTCGACTCATTCGAAGCCGCTCGCGCGCTCAGCGCATGATTGAAGCCGGCCGTGTGAAGGTGAACGGCCAGATCGTCAATCGCCCCGGGCACCCGATCGACTCGGACGCCGAGATCGAGATTGTAGGCTACGAGGCCTACGTCAGCCGCGGAGGCGAAAAGCTCGAGGCCTCGCTGGAGCAGTTCCGAATCGATCCCAAGGGTCTTGTCTGCCTCGACGTGGGGGCTTCGACGGGCGGATTCACGGATTGCCTGCTTCAGCATGGAGCAGCGAAGGTCTACGCCATCGATGTCGGCCACGACCAGTTGCATCCCAAACTACGGAGCGACCCTCGCGTCATCGTCCGGGAGGGACTGAACGCTCGCTACCTCGAGCCGAAGGACGTCGGAGAGCCGATCGACCTCGTCGTGGTCGACGTCTCGTTCATCCCGCTCAAGCTCGTCCTGCCCGCGCTCGCCGACATTCTCGCTCCGGGCGGCGATCTCGTCGTTCTCGTCAAGCCGCAGTTTGAAGTAGGGAAGGACGCCCTTCCCGATGGCGGCGTCGTCAAGGACGCCGCGCTTCAGGCGCGGGCGCTCCAGGACGTTACCCGGTTCATCGACAACGAGACCCGATGGCGCGTGGTCGACGACATGCTCTCACCGATCGAAGGCGAGAAGGGCAACGTCGAGTTCTTCGTCCACGCGCGATAGTCGCTACTTGATGAGCGTGCTGGGCGTCATCGCCAGAATCTGCGTCGGCATGCCGGGAGTGACCACGAGTGTGCTCTCCGCCGACGCGACCCTCACAACGCTCTCGGGAAGGCGTGCGAAGAACTGCTCAACGGTCGGCGCGCTTCCGAATGGGATGGAGGCCCTGACCGTGTAGTGGGCGATGATCACTGTCCTGGCCCGGGTTTCATTCATAAACGGAAGGATCTTGGTCGAGGGAATAACGTACCCGTCGATGTTCACGATGACGACGTCCGCATCCGAGATGGCCTGAAGAATCGCAGGATCCGTGACCAAACCCGAATCCCCAAGGTGAACGATCTTCGTCCCCGCAACCTCAAAGACGAAGATCACGTTCGGGATCCCGTACGGGCCGAACGGCGATCCCTCGCGCCACGCGTACCCCGTCACCGTGATATCACCGACTGCGTACGTTCCCGCCGTGCGCAGCACCGCCGTCGTGGCGGGAACGCAGGCAACGTAGTCGTGGTCCGCATGATCGTGGCTCACGGTGACGGCGGAAGGGGCAAGGTCCGTGGGCATCGGCCGGAGGCCGCCCGGGGAGTAGAAGTACGGATCCATCAGAACGCTCGCCCCGCCCGGAGATGTGAGCAGGAAGCACGAGTGACCGATGTACTCCAGCACGACGCCTGGTGTTCCTTCAGCCGCGACAGGAACGACGTGCATCGCACCGAGAACCAGTAGCAGCATGCACCCAGCGAACAGGACTCGCTTCACGTTGACCGCCTCCCGCATGTGTCGCAAGCGACGCCACTCCGTCCGCTTGGCGCCCCGTCCCGCTCAGGACCGGCCGATTCTACCGCCAGCCCTCCATCCCGGCCATGCGCAGCAGCAACTAGGCTTCGAGGCAGTCGGCCTCAAAGACGAAGACGCCCGCAAACGCAGAGACCTGTTCGTACGAAGTTCGAATGCCACACTGCTTGCACGCGGCAATCGCCTCGTCAGCAATCCAGTAGTGCTCCTCCTCGTCCATCTGCCTTCCCCACTCGCGCCTCACGTCGTCCAGCGCAGTCGCCGTCGGGACGGAGACGTCCCCCAGCACGATCCGGCCGCCCGGCGTGCAGCGGTCTTGAAGGAGCCGGACGAGGAGATTGATCTTCTCGGAGAGGTCGAAGTGATGAAACACATAGGCTGAAACGATGCTGTCGAATCGTCCGAGAAGCTCGGAGGGCCATTCGCCTGTGATGTCACCCCGAACCAGGCGAACCGTCGGGAGCTTCGCTCGCGCGAACGCCAGCATCTTGGACGAGATGTCGACGCCCCACACCTGGCACCCAAGGACGACGAAGCGCCGGGCAAGGTTTCCCGTGCCGATCCCGACATCCAGAACGCGTGAGCCCGGCCCTGCTGTGGCGAGGTCCGCCACACGATCGAGGGTCGCTTCGTACCCGGCAAACGGAAACCCGACACTGGAACGAACCCTCTCGTCGTAGCGGTCCGCCCACCTGTCGAAGAGCTTTGCCTGTTGGCTGTCGTTCAGGACCATGGCCCCAAGAATAGCGGCGACGCGCCCCTACAGCCTAGAGGCGCTACGGCTCCGCTCGCTTGGGGCCTAGGCGTCGCGGGGGGTCTGATGGCGCGGGTGCTGATCGGCCAGCCGTTCGTTCCCGCGCCTGTAGTTTCCGGTGTATCGGGCCATCGTCTCCTGCGCGTCCGCTTCGTCGACTCCATCGACCTCGGCAAGAAAGGCTCGCGCCGTTTCGTGCCGCAGGTGCGTCACAATACGGCCGGACCGTTGGATCAGGACGGCACCTCCCCGCGTCGCCTGATACGAGAACCCGTAGCCGATGCCGGGCTGAACGGAGTTGACCTTAGCGCCCTCTTCCATCTTCGACGGTCTCTCGCGGCCCGATTCGGTCATCGGAGATCCATGGCCGGCGTCTTCCGCAGGATGGTCCACGCGGTACCAGTACTGGTACGCTTCGCGGAAGCCGAGCTTCTCGTACAGGGAAAGAGCCGGCGCGTTCGACAGCATCACCTGGAGGTAGGCCCTCTCGGCGCCGATCTCTCGCCCCCACGCGAGGAGCCCCTGCATCAGCCGTCCGCCCAGGCCTTGACGCCGCTGACCCTCGTCGACGACCACGTCGAAGATTCCGAGCCAGCCGTCTTGCACGACGCCGAGCGCGCACCCGGCAATCTGCCCATCTTGCCGGACGGAGGCGAAGCACGTTGGCAGCAAGATCGACGCGAGGATTCGGTCGTGAATGGGTTGACGCTCGAGCGCGACGTGGTTCATGCGGTGGAACGCGTCTCGCCACTCGTCCGTTCGCTCCCATTCGTTCACGACCTCGATCCCAACACCGCGGGCCCGTGGCTTGAGATCGGCGACCTGAACGCTTGTACGCGCCTCGGCGACGTAGCCGTGCCCCACGAGCACACGCTCGAGATCCCGAGGCTCGCTCGCTTCCGTGAGCTTGAAGATCGTCGACAGGCCTCGCCCCCGGTACAGACTCTCGCACAACGCGATCTTCCCCTCGAGCGAACGGCTCGAAGGGTAGAGGGGATAAATCCCGTTCGCACGCCGGGTGTATCCGTCGGAGAACCTCAGGATCCATCCGTCGAACACGATCGTCTGCAGCGCCGGCCAGGCGTTCATCGATAGCTCCTCCATCGTTCGAATCATGTCACCCCGCTCGTGTCAAGGTCCTTCCGGACCCGCCGCTTGCTTCCGTCCGGATTTCCGACAACCACGAAGCCGGCCTTCTCGAAGAGCGACAGCGTTCCCGTCCACGAGAACGCTGCAATGTAGGAGCCATCACGATTCGGAGCCGCCGGGTATCCCTCGACCGTCGTCACGCCGCGTTCCCACATCGCCCGGAGCGCGTGATCGAGAAGGGCCCTTGCCACTCCTTTCCCGCGAGCATCCCGCCGGACATAGAAGCAGGGCACGGACCAGACCTTGTCGGCATCGTCACAACGCAGGCTCCTGGCACGATTCAGGCGCGGAAATGACTCCCGCGGTCCGAACGTGCACCAGCCGACGGGCGCCTGCCCGGCGAACGCGAGGATCCCATGCGTCGACCCGTCGAGGATTCCCCGACGTAGTCTCTCCTTTGCCGTAGCCCCCTTGACGTCGGTCCAGGGCTCGCCCTCCTCGATCCTCCACGCCTGACACCAACAGCCGCCGCACGCGCCGTTCGCTCCGAACAGCGTCTCGACGACCGGCCAGGATGCCGGGCAGACCTCCACCGTGGTCACGTCCAGCGCTCCCATGAGCTTCCTAGTCTTTCCAGAATCCGCGCTTCCGAAGAGCCTTTCCGACGTACACGAGAGAAAGCATGATCGGTACTTCCCAGAAGAGGCCCATCGTCGTCCCGAGGGCCGCGTACGAGCCGACGCCATACATCGTCACGGCTGCAGCAATGGCGATCTCGAAATGGCTCGACGAGCCGATGATCGTTGCGATGATGGCCTCCCGATAGGCGAACCTGAGCAGGCGCGTCGCGAGCAGGTTGAAACCCACGACAATGGCGAAGCCGATCAGGAGCGGTACGGAGACGAGCAAGAGCTGATCGAAGTGATGGAGCAGGACCTCCCCGTTCAACGCGAACAGCACGACCAGCGTCACGAGCAAGGCGACGATCGCGACGTTGCCGACGACGGGCCGGTAGACGCGCGCAAACCAGTCCTCGCCCTTCGCGCGCACGATGAGCCCCTTGGTCAGGATCCCGAGCAGGAGCGGAGCGCCGATGAAGATCCCAGCGGAGATTGCAAGGAGGGCGCGGTCGAGGGGGATGTTCTGGATCCCCGTGAGCAGCGACACGATCGGCACGTAGAGGACCATGATCGTGAGCGTGTTGAGGCTCGTGTTGACGACGTTCTGCTCTTGGTTCCCGTCCGCGAGCTTGCCCCAGACGAGAACCATCGCCGTGCACGGACTCGCACCGAGGAGGATGACCGCCACGATCAGTTGCGGGTTGCCGCGCAAGAAGAGAGAAGCGAGCCCCGCGGCAACGAGGGGCGCAAGGATCCAGTTCGAGAAGATCGTGAGAAGGATCGGTTTGGGGTTCTGGCGCAGCTTTCGCAGCTCGGCCCACTGCAGATTGAGCATCGCCGGGTACATCATCAGGAAGAGGCAGACGCCAATCGGGATCGACACCCCGTGCACCTGCAGCGAGTTGATAGACTGGCTCACGCCGGGCACTGTCTGCGAAAGGAGCAGACCGAGCCCGATGCACAGCGCCACCCACACCGGAAGGTACTTCTCGAATCCGCGCATCGCCTGCTCCTTGCCTAGTTCGGTTCTCCGATGCGTCCCACGGCCGCGAGGTACACGACGTACTCGTCTTCACCGTCCACACCGCAGAAGCGGTCGGCGCCCTCCTGCCAGTATCCCCCTAGCGTGCACGCTCCGCAGCCCATGGCTTCCGCGGCAAGGTACAGGTTCTGGGCGATGTGTCCCGCGTCGAGCAGCATCGACTTGTGAGCCATGGTGTGGTAGCGCCACTCGCCCCGATAGGGAATGCAGCTCCACAGGAAGAACACCGGGGCGTCCGCGGCCCAATCCTCGCGGTCGGTGAGGACGTACAGCTCCTCGCGAAGGCTTGGACGATCGTCAAGGAACAGGAGCTGATGCGTGAGCGGGAGATAGCGATACAGACCGGGCTCGATTCCCTCCACGCGCGCCACGCGCAGGTACGTCTCGTAGGGATGGCGCGATCCGGCTGACGGGACCGTGCGCCGGCTCGAGTTCTTGTCGCGGTCCACCGTGCGAACTCCTTGCGTCGCCCAGAGGAGAAGTGAGAGCTCGGCTTGAGACAGCGCGGAGCCAAGGTAGCTGCGGCGGCTCTGACGTTGTGCCAGCACGTCCATCACGTTCGCCTTGACGAGAACCTCCCTCATGGGCGTCGGTAGCGCGACGAGGCGCGCTGCGGCTCGATCGTACGGCTTCTCCAAGGGGGGCGCCGGCATGCCCTTCCGCTGGTCGGAAGAGAGTTCGGGGTTGCGGGGATCGTCCCCGAACGCCATCGGATACCCCTTCATAAAGTCGCGCCTGCTGTTCATGAGATCGGACATCGCCCCACGTCTCCTTCCTACGGGACCGCGCCCGGCCCGCGTGGGCGAATTGTACGGCGTCGTCTTCGCGCGTTCTTCCCGGCAGATTCGGCCGTCTCGCCGCCACAAGGTCACGAACCCTTCGCGGAGGACCGAGGCCCATGCAGAGTCGCGGACGATGCAGCGGCCGTGTCGTAGACCCGAAGGGCCTCTTCGGGGAAGTCGGCCGGCGTGAGTCGAAGCGCCGATGCTGCACGTCGGGGAACGTTGCCGCGAGCGGCGCTTTCGGCGAGAGTGTCACGGATGACGGGACGTCGAGCCCCTGAGTCAAGGAGATCATGTTCGCGATCGTCGACCTCACACGGCCGTTGACCCGTAGGAGCCTGTCATATCCGGGCGACCGGGTCGGCGTCGCGGCTGTCACGGCCGATGCCGGCACCCCGAATGTCCGGGTTACTCACCTTACCCACCTCGACATGCACCTCGGAACGCACATCGACGCGCCGCTGCACTTCATTCCTGGCGGCCTGGACGTGGCGTCCCTCGAACTGGCCCTTCGCCCCGCCGTCGTCGTCCGAACGCGCGAGCGGGCGGTCCCCCTGAGCGTCTTGCCCACTCAATCGCTCCGGGACTGCGCGGTCCTCTTCGAGACGGGGTGGACGATCGACGCGGAGTCGCCGGCGTACTTCGAGGGATTCCCGCACCTCTCGCCAGAGCTCGCCGCGGAGTTGGTCCACCGTGGCGTGGCCCTCGTCGGCATCGACTCACCGAGCGCCGATCCCGCGGACTCCGCCCTGGAGTGCCCCGCCCACCACATCCTTCTCGGCGCCGGGATCCCGATCGTCGAGGGGCTCTGCAACCTCGACCGGATCCGAGAAGAGCCCGTGGCGTTCTGGTTCGCTGTGTTCCCGCTGAGACTCGAAGGCGCAGAAGGCTCCCCGGTGCGAGCAGTCGCGCTGTTCGCCTCCCCAGAGAACCCGGAACGCAAGGGCCAGCGGAGTATCTGGACCAAGTAGACTGCCGGCGGCCGTTGCGCCAGGAGGTCGACCATGACGATTCGATTTCAGCACGTCGATGCGTTCACCGACCGGCCCTTCGCTGGGAACCCTGCGGGGGTGTGCGTTCTGACGGAAGAAGCGCCCGCCGAGTGGATGCAGCACGTCGCAGCAGAGCTCGGCTTCTCGGAGACCGCGTTCCCAGTTCGCCGTTCGAGCGGAGACTACGACCTCCGCTGGTTCACGCCAGCGGCCGAGGTGGCGCTGTGCGGGCATGGAACGCTCGCGACGGCGCACACGCTCTGGGAGTTGGGCGGTGTCGAATCCAAGAAGGCGATCACGTTTCACACGCTGAGCGGCCCGTTGACGGCGACCAAGCGGGGGGACTGGATCGAGCTTGACTTCCCGGCCAATCCTCCACACCCCGTCGCCGCTCCCGGCGGGCTTCTCGAGGCGCTGGACCTCAGCGGCCACTACGTGGGGCAGACGCGCTTCGACTACTTCGTCGAGGTCGAGAGCGAGGACGCCGTCCGCCGGGCCGCCCCTGACTTCGGCAGGCTGCGCCAGCTGGGCGTTCGCGGCGTCATGATCACCGCTCGCTCTACAGCGCCGGGATTTGACTTCGTGTCTCGCTTCTTCGCGCCTGGAGTGGGCATCGACGAGGATCCGGTCACCGGATCCGCCCACTGCGCCCTCGCCCCGTACTGGGCTGCGAAGCTCGGGAAGAACCCGCTGATCGGACACCAGGTCTCGGCGCGCGGAGGTGTCGTGCGCTGCACTGTGGCCGGCGACCGCGTCCACCTAGGCGGCCAAGCGGTCACCGTCGTGCGGGGAGAGTGGGTCGCCGCTCGGTAGTCCCTCGGAGCGGGGAGCCCTCCCCGCATCGGCCTCTCCGGTGGCGCACACTCCGTCTGTGGCGCCGCTCGCTTCCGCGTCCTGCGCTCGCCGCTCCAAGAGATGAGCGACGAGCGGATCGCTAGAGTCGGCCAGCCGGGACCCCGAGACGTCACGCGGTCCGGATGCGCAGGGCACGAGCTGCTCCGAGCGAAGACGCCTCACGAGACGCCTCACGGCGAGGAGCGTCGTCACAACGACCGCCAGGAACAGCACGACAAGGCCGAGCGAGAGGAAGCCCATTTCCGCAGGCGATTCCTCATCGGCTCCCAGCCGCACGAGAACCATCGGGCCGAAGTCGTACCAGCCGTGGACAAGCACGGCGATCGCAAGGCCGCTCCACATAGCACCGCGGCGAAGGAGGAGCCGCTGCTGGGCGACGTAGTACCCAAGGATTGCGCCCATGGCCGCGTGCATGGGGACCGCCGTCACGCTCCGCATCAGGGCGACGATCCACCCCCCTTGGGCCACGTACAGGACGTTCTCGATCGCGGCGAAGCCGAGCGCGGCCGTCGCGCCGTACACGATCCCATCCATGGCCTCATCGAAGGTTCGACGGCGTGCGCAGAACCACGCAATCACCGCGAGCTTCAGAAGCTCCTCAGGAATTGCCGCGACGACGAACGCATCGTACAGCGCTCCATCGAAGAGCCCCAGCGACCGTCCCGGAATCACCAGCAGCATGAGCGACAGGAAGACAGCGGGAAGCGCGATGGCGACTCCGAGGAGAAACGTCGCGGCGAGCGTGGCGCGGGGCTCGCGGCGCACGTCCCGCGTGTAGAAGTAGCCCAGCAGAAGCACGATCGGCAGTACGGTAAAGATGACAGTTGCAGCGACCCGGATCCCCTCCACGTTCTCCGCCCGGCGAGTCCGCCGAGCCTCACCTCCCCTGGGTTGAATCGGATCTCAACATAACAAGACTCCTGACACCGGTCAACGGCGGAATCTGCGCAGCCTGATTCTCAAGGGAGTCACCGGTCAGGTAGAATCGGGCCGACGCGCTCCGGCGCGGGCGATGTGATACCAAGGGTTTCGCCGGACGACGCGAGAGGAGGATCGTGAATCCGAAGGAAGCTGCGTTCTACTCAGCTGTCGAAACGTTTGTTGACGAGTTCCTGAGCGAGTCGCCGATCGCCGCCACCGAGCTCGGAGATCATCGATTCGACCGGTTCCTCGGCGACCACACCCCCGATGCGCTACGACACCAAGAGGCTCACCTACGCGAGGCCCTGAAACGTCTCGAGACGACGGACACCGCCGGTTTCGGACCGGACGCGACCATCGACCACACCGTGATGGTTCGCCTCGTTCGCGCGTTCCTCCGCGACTTCGATCCCTTGCGCTCGGAGAAACGCTCCCCGGGCGCGTGCGTCGAGGAGTGCCTGGGCGGTGTCTTCCTCCTTCTGATTCGCGACTTCGCGCCGTTCAGGACGCGCATGCGGTCCGTGCTCGGCCGCCTGACCGAGGTGCCCCGCGTCCTCGCCGAGGCGAAGCAGAACCTCGTCCCCGAGGAAGTTCCACCCGTGTGGGTAGAGATGGCGATCGACAGCGCGACGCAGGGGCGTGGGCTGTTCACCGTCCTCGTTCCTCTGCTCGCCCTACGCACACCGTGGCTCTTCCCACAGATCCTAACTGCGTCCCGACGCGCCGCCGCCGCGCTCGACGACTACGCCCGGTTCCTGCGCACGGACGTCGCACCGCGGGCGAAGGGCGACTTCGCCGTGGGCAAGGCCGTGTTCGAAGAAATGCTTCATGACCAACACCTCCTCGACGTGTCGGCCGACGAGCTCCTGAAGATTGGGCACCGTCTGTTCGATGACACACAGCGGTCGATGGACGATCTGGCACGCAAACTCTCTCCGACGAAGACGGCGCGCCAGATCCTCGACGAAGCGAAGAAACGCCACCCTGACGCAACGGATTTGCTCGACACCTACAAGCAGGAGGTCGCCAGGGCCCGCGCGTTCGTCGTTGAACGCGGAATCGCGACGATACCGGAAGGCGAGACCCTGCGGGTACGACCCACCCCCGCCTACTTGCGCGGCGTCCTTCCGTACGCGGCGTACATGCCACCCGGACTTCTCGAGCCGCGGCAGGAGGGCGTCTTCCTCGTGACTCCCGTATCCAAGCGCGCCTCCGCCGAGGCCCAGGAGATCAAGCTGCGCGGCCACAACACCGCCAAGCTCCCGATCACCGCACTCCATGAGGGATACCCGGGACACCACCTGCAACTCGTTCACGCGAACCGCACTGCCACGCTGCCGCGGAAGCTGGCGTCGGCCCTGTCAAGCCTGTTCGTCGAGGGGTGGGCCTTCTACTGCGAGGAGCTGATGGAGGAGCTCGGGTTCCTCAGCGACCCCGTCCAGCCTCTCGCTCGCCGCAAGGACCAGCTGTGGCGTGCGGCCCGGATTATCCTGGACGTCTCCCTGCACACGCGCGGCATGACGGTCGAGGAGGCCATCGCCTTCCTCGTCGATCGCGTGGGGCTCGAACCCGGAGACGCCAAGGCCGAGGTCCACCGCTACACGCAAAGTCCGACGCAACCGATGAGCTACTTGATTGGGAAGCTTGAGATCCTAAAGCTGATCGACGCCTACAAGGCGAAGCGCCCGGGGGTGCCGCTGCGCGAGATCCACGACGCGATCCTCGCCTGTGGATCGCTCCCGCCGAAGCTGATGGCGCAGAAGCTGCTCCCTAACTGACGCGGCGTCGAGCCCGCTCTACGCCTACGAATCGCGCCGCGGACGGAGCGATTCGATCTCACCTTGGGCGAACGAGTAGAACTTCGGCAGCCCATTCGCCAGAACTTCAAGGTCCACGGCCGTCGCCGGCTTCGCGTACGAGTCGGAAGCCAACGCCACGAACTCCCGCCACGATGGGAAGCGCCGTGACGCCCAAGCAGCCGCGGCGGCCTTGGAGATCACGACATCGCCTGTCTCCCAGCTGTACAGGAGCCGGCACAGATTGAGGACGCAGTAACCGGGGTAGTCCGCGAGGTGTTGTGTCACGTAGTTGAGCTCGCCGTTGAGCGCCTCGTCGAGTTCCTCGCGCGTTGGGGGCGCGAGGATCGTCCTTGGGTCCGGGCCGTGGAGCACGGCAACACGTCCGGCCAGCATGTGAGCTCGATGGAGGGCCCA
The DNA here is from genome assembly GCA_039679545.1 of Thermotogota bacterium. Classification (GTDB taxonomy): domain Bacteria; phylum Bipolaricaulota; class Bipolaricaulia; order UBA7950; family UBA9294; genus JAPLGD01. The sequence goes on along the minus strand of JBDKUT010000130.1, from coordinate 13,221 downwards.
CGACTCGTCGACGATCTCAGGGAAGAGCAGGTGCCTGGGTGGAGCAGCCTGGCGTGCGTCCACGAGAAGGATGTAGTGCCCATCGAGATCCGTCCCAAGCGGCGGAACCTCCCGCTCCAGATGCCGGTGAAGCTCGAGCAGAGCCTCTCGCTCGCTGTCGGCCGGCGGCGCGGTGAGAATGGCATGGAAGTCGACGTCGCCCGTGCCCTTCGTCTCGGGGAACGTCACCGCGCCGTAGATGTAGACGGCGTAAAGCTTCTCCCCCAGGACGCTCCGAACGCCGGCGACGAACTCCTCACACAGTCCACGAAACTCAGGAAGAACGTTCACTGGTTGCTTCTCCTCCATCAGACAGCTCCTGCAGCTCCTTGGCCATTGACGCTCGGGAGATCACACGGTATGCCGGGTGGTACTCGGCGACGTAGACGTCCGAGTGGTGGACGGCTGGGAAGCCCTCCGCCCGCATGCGTGCGGATAGTAAGGCGATGTCAGTTTCGGTGAACGGGAGCCGGCCCTCCCGAGCCAGTCGTCCCGCTTCTGCGAGGCCGGCGTCGATCCGGCCATGTAGGCCACGAAACTCCTCCGCGGTCCGCACGAACGCCTCAAGAAGGAGTTCCGGATCGAGCCTTCTCCGCAGGTAGGGACGCAGGTGGACGCGTACAACCTCTCCGTCCGGAGAGATCGGCTCGATCAGCGGCTCGTGCGGTCCCAGTCCCATCTTGGCCATCTCCTGGGTGAGCCACGCACGAGCGCGGGCCTCGTCCGTCACCGTGTGCTCACTGCCGAGAGCCGCCTGGTGGACGAGCTTGTACAGATCGTCGAGCTTCCAGCACGGGTAGCGCCGTTGGTGCTCGAGCACGATGTCACGCATGGGAACGATTCTCCCACAGGGCGCGTCCTGCGCAAGGGAACCGGCCTCAGCCGCCAGTCCGCGGAGGCTGGAGGCGTCAGGGCAACGCGGCCGGGTCAACGAACAGCACGAGGACGCCCTGACTCCCGCCGGCAATCGACTTTGTGGGGCCGACCACGCCCGTCTCCAGCCGGCACATGCCCTCGATCCGCTCCCGCCCTGCAGGATCGCCCAAGACCTCCGCCCACAGCGCCTTGCCTGTCGGGTCAAGGCGCATGAAGAGCGCGTCCGTCTCCGTCGGGCCGTTCGTCGCCCCCGTACCGCAGACGAGGAGATCCCCCGAATCTAGCTCGACGATCCCCGCGCCGAAGCCGGACGTAGCCTCCAGCTCGGTGCGCTTCACCCGGCACCGCCGAATGGCGCCGTCACGCACTTTGCTGTACTCAGCGCCACCAAGGAAGCAGCGGCTTCTCGCGCGAAACCACCTCCGCCGGATGCTCCCTTTGCCAGCGTCTCTGCAGGCCACCGCCGACGACCCCCAAGACGGCTCCCAGAAAGAACAGCCCCGGCCACAGAGCGTCCAACCGCGTTGGTAGGCTGTCCACGTAAGAGACCATGTTCCTGGGGTCCATGGCGTCCGTCCACCCGTCGGAGAACGCCGCAACGATTGGGTAGGCGTAGCGTGGCGCGACGTAGGACTCGGCTTCATACGGGGCTCGCCGCCACGACAATCCTACGACACGGCGGTCGGCGCCTCCTTCGGTGAGGCCGCGCCCGCGCTCGACAAACGCTGTCGCGAGTTCGCGAAACCCGACGTCCCCGAGACTCAGCCTGCCGGTGGAACGAAGGACCTTCAGCCCCTCCGTGGCGTGCGCGTAGGGCCCCTCCGTGATCTCGCGGATCACCGGGATGTCGCCATGCCACACCGCCAGCACGACGCCCAGGGTCTGAAAGGCCAGGCCAAGCCCGATCAGCCACACCACTGCCTTGTACATTTCACCATCGTCTCTCGCGACCCGCCAACCCGGAAGCCCGCTCGCATCCTCATGAGAGCACGGAAAGACCATCTCCTTCCCCGAGGGTGCGTCGTTCATCCTACATCCACACAGGCTGTGCTCCAAGCGAGTCGTTACAGGGTGCTCACGAATCAGGCGCGCTTACGGGCGAGAAACGAACGGCCCAGCGGCTCGACGAGGTGGGCGAGGACCGGGCCGAGGAGGGCCGAGAACAGGATGAACGCAGCGGCCAGCGGGCCGAAGCTCGGCTCGACGCCGGCCGCCACCGCCAGCCCGGCAATGACGATCGAGAACTCGCCGCGTGCAATCAAGACGGCGCCTGCGCGCAGCCGACCGAGGGGACGCACGCCCGCGCGCTGTGTCGCCCACCACCCGGCGACGAGCTTCGTGACAGCCGCGGCCGCACCAAGACCCGCAGCGGGGACAAGCACGGGGGAGAGCATCGTCGGGTCGATCTGCAGTCCGAAGAAGAGGAAGAAGACGGCAGCCAGAAGGTCGCGGAACGGGCCGAGCTGCTGCCGCGCCCGACGGACCAGAGGGCCGGAGACGGCGATTCCGACCAGGAACGCGCCGATGCCCGCCGACACCTGCAGCCGCTGCGCCAAACCGGCGACGAGGAGCACAAGGCCGAGGACCCCGAACATCGTCGCTTCCTCCGAGCGGTGGGAGACCAGTCGGCTCACGGCTCGTCCGTAGCGAATCGCGATGAACAGGACGGCGCCCACGGCGGCGAGCGCGATGAGAATCGCAACCGCACCCTGGGCGGTACTCTGCCCGATCAGAAGCACTCCCACAAGCGGCAGGAACAGGGCCATCGCCAGGTCCTCCAGGACGAGGATCGACACAACCGCCGGAGTCTCGGGGTTCGATATTCGCCCGAGATCCCTCAGCACGCCGGCGGCAACGCCTGAGCTTGAGATGTACGTGACCCCGCCAAGCATCACCGCCGCGAGGGGACCCCAGCCAAGGAGGAGGCCGGCCACAAGGCCGGGAGGGAAGTTGAGCGCCAGGTCTACGAGTCCCGCAGGGAGCCCGGAGCGCAGGTTCGCGCGAAGCTGCTCGCCCGAGTACTCGAGGCCAAGCATGAAGAGAAGCAGAAGCACGCCGATCTCCGAGCCAAGATGAACGAGGTTTTCGCTCAGCGCGACCGGGAGTGGGCCGCCTTGGCCCAAGGCGAGGCCCGCGAGGAGATAGAGAGGAATCGCGGAGAAGGCGAACCGGTTCGCAAGCCGCGTGAGGACGGCGAGACCGATCACGACGGCTCCGAGCTCGATCAGGATGAGCGAGAGATCATATCCTCCAACACTCGGCATGCGGCGAGACTACCACAGGCACACCTTCATCGCCCACTGAGGGACGGCCCGGCCGCCATAGTCTTCGTTCCCGCGCCGCCCGCCACAACGCCGCACAAGGCACGGATGCGCTCAGCGAATCACATCCGCCAGGTTGGGGAACTTCGTTCTGACGCGTCGGATCACGCGATCAAGATCCCGGATCCGTAGGATGGCTCGGACGACGAGCCAGACGGACAACCCGACAAGAATGCCGCAAAGGGCGAGGACGGCGATGTACAAGTGGACGATGCGGCCGACGTCGTAGTACCTGGACGTCGCAATGAGGACGGAGAGCACGGAGAGCGGCAGCGCGAGGATGGCGATCCCCGTGCGCATGATCGACAGAGCCGTCCTCTTCTCCGACATCAGAAGCTGGACCTCGACGAGGATCGGAACATCCTTCTCCTGCGCAACGAATGCAGAGGACTCCAAGGATTCGTCATCAGTTCGCCGGGTCCGTTTCATCGCTCGCCGCCTCTCGGGCTCTCAGCACCGCCGTGGTTCAAGCGTTGGGTACTACTTGGCGAAGTGCTCACGGACCTTCGCCGCGATCTGGCGGTCCGTCATCTTGTCGACCGCCTCAACCGCCGCGACGCGCCCCCCCAATTTGCTCTTCTCAAGCCGCTTCTTCAGCTCGCCCTTCGCCTCTCCGGGCCCGAAGATGAAGATAGCCTCAGCGCCGCCGACGGCCGCGATCACCGCGTCGTAGTAGGTGTTGAGATGCCCGGTGAGCGCTCTTTGGCGGGTGTTGTCGGCCGGCACTCGCCGCGCCTCAAACGAACCCTGGAGCGGCGAATCACCGGAGCGGCGAAGCTGTTTCTCGACGCTCGAGATCACGTGGGTTGTCTCTTCGCCCTTGTCCGTGATGGCCACGACGATGGCCTTCTTGTGGTCGATCCACAGGCCCACTTTGGTGGTCATTGCGTTCTCCTTTGTCGTCGGCGCCCGAGCGGTTCGCCGCCACCTCAAGGCTACAGCCACGCGGTACCCGCGGCAAACGCTGCCTAAGGCCGGCATCTCCGACGCGCCCAGACGCCGAACCCACTGAGCCAGAAGGGCTCGCCGAGAAGCGACTCGCCTCTACGTCCGACGGCGTCAGACATCTCATCGGCGGAGTTGCTGTACCGCCGTCTCGGACGACGTTTGCGCGACGTGAAAAACGCGACCTTGCATCGGCGAAAACGGGCTCTAGTCTCACGAGGCAGGAGGTTCCGATGCACTGCGCGATGACGACCACTGACGATCTGCTCGCCTACTACCGTCAGCACTCGACGAACAGCAATCCGGGGACCCTCGCACCGCTCTACGATGCCGTCCCGGACGATGTGTCCCGACTCTGTCGCATGGTTCAAAACACGCTCATCCATCTCTTCTGGATTCGGGAGGCGACGTACGGAATCACCCTCGGGGGACTGAAGGCAGCCGGACGGAGGCTGTGCACCGAGTTCGGCTACTCCACGGCCGAGGAGCGGTTGCGCGACATCGTGCAGCTCCAGGATGCGCCGCTGACGGAGCCGCGAACCCCGGCGCACCGAAGCGTCGGGTGCTGCCGCGACTTCGCGCTCATGCTGGTCTCGATCCTACGGCACAAGGGCATCCCCGCACGCGTCCGCACGGGCGTCGCCCTCTACCTCAACCCGAGCTGCCCCGAAGACCACTACGTAGCCGAGCTGTGGAACGCGGCCGAAGGCCGTTGGCAGATGGCCGACGCGCAGATTGACGACGTGCAACGCAGCGCCATGCGGATCTCGCTCGACACGACCGACCTCGACCCCGGTCTCTTTCTCACCGGCTGGCGGCTGCTCGACGCGCTTCGTTCCGGCCGCATCGCCAACCCCGAGAGAGTCGGCTTCCCGCCGGCGAACGCCGGTCTGACGTACGGCCGCAACAAGCTGTTCGCCGACTTCGTCGGCGTGACGGGCACAGAGCTTCCGGTTCACGCCTGGTGGGGAATCGGGACGCCGGACAGCGCGGAGGCCGGTGACGACGCGCTCCTCGATCGGATGATCGCTCTCGTCCGCGGGATCGACCAGAACGACCCCGCTGCTCTGTCGGAAGCGCTCTCCCTCGCCGAGAGCCACCCGCGCCTGCGGATGCCGAAGGGGTACGCCGTCCCGCCCTGGGCGCCGGAGCCCGCGTGGGGACTGGCCGTCTGACGCCCGCGAAGGACCTCCGATGATCATCGATGCGCTACGCGGCTACCGAGCGGAGAAGGCCTTTCGCAGAAAGCTCGAAGAGAGCGTTCCGCGGCTCCTTCAGGCGGAGGCCGTGCCCGGCCTGGCGCTCTCTCTCGTACGCGACGGGCGAGCGACGTGGGACGGCGCCTTCGGAGTGCGCCGCTCCGACGCGAGCGACCCCGTCACCCCCAACACGATTCTCGAGGCGGGATCTCTCGGGAAACCGGTGTTCGCCTACACCGCCCTCCAGCTCTGCAACGAGGGAGTGCTCGACCTCGACACGCCGCTCGATGACTACCTCGCCTCCCCCTGTGTTCCCGGGGACCCTCGGTCGTCCCGGATCACGACCCGCCGCGTGCTCAGCCACACGACAGGGCTCCCGAACTGGAGGCGGACGGGAGAAGCGCTCTCCACTCATTTCGAGCCCGGCGAGCGGTTCCTCTACTCCGGCGAGGCCTTCATGGTTCTCCAGCACGTCGTCGAGCAACTGACCAAGCAATCGCCAGCCGCATTCCTGACGGCACGCGCGTTCGAGCCTGCAGGCATGTTCGACAGCGCCTTCGTGTGGGAGGGCACGGAGACCCAACCGGTTGCGTTCGGACAACGAGCAGACGGAACGGTCGTGAGGAAGGCGCTCTGGCCCAAGGTGGAGGTGGCCGCCAGCCTGCACACAACCGCGCGCGACGTCGCCGCGTTCCTCTGCCAGGTCATGAACGACCCGGCGATTGCTCGGGACATGCTGACAAGGCAGGTCTCTGTGAACGACCGCCCTTGGGATCGCGACGCGGCTCTCGAGAGCTGCGCGATCGACGAGCACGTGAGTTGGGGACTCGGTTGGGGGCTCGGGGCCGGGCCCGCCGGGACGTCGTTCTGGCATTGGGGGAACAACGGGTGCTACAGGGCCTTTGCGATCGCGTATCCGAGCGAGGGCTGCGGGATCGCTATCCTGACGAACGGCGAGAACGGGCATCGAGTCATCGCCCGGATCCTTCGTGAAGTCGCCGGCGGCGCCTATCCCGAACTCGACTGGCTCGACCGCGTCCGCGAGAGCTAGGCGGCCGGCGTCACGGGTCTGCCGGCAGGCCGATGTCCTTCTCGTACTCGATAACCGTCAGGCTCGGGTCTCGATCCCAAGCGACCCGCCGCACCTCGCGGAACCCGCAGGCGACGTACATCCGCTGCGCCGGAACGAAGAACCAGTGATCGATCGTCGAGACCCTTGCCGCCCTGATCTTCAGGGCTTCGAACCGGCGGAGGACTTCCTCGATCTGCCGCCGCCCCAGCCCTCGTCCTCGGAACGGAGGAAGAATGCAGTTGTGCCCGACGATCCCGTACGAAGGGCGCTGCCGAGGATCCCACGAAGCGAACCCGACGACGCGTCCGCCCAGGCGAGTGAGGAAGAGGCAAGCGCCGACGGTGCCGGGGTTCGCGAACACATCGCGATCGTACTCGCCCCAGTTCGTCGCTTCGTCCCCCCAGCGCGGATCGAGCTTGAGCAGATCCGTGTAGCTCGCGCGCAGAAGGCCCGCGATCGTGCCGGGCCTCTCGTCCCCGAGCGCGGTGAACTCGGCGGCCATGACGGCCTCCTCGCCGGAACTGCCGCGACCAGCTCCCCGCGTTGGATCCACCCAACCTACTCCGGCAGAGCCGTCCGCGTGATTTTGACGACGATGCCCGACGCCGTTGGGTCGGGACAGCGGATGAATTCGGTCGTCACACCGTCCGGATCGATCTCCTTCTCGTACGGCGTTCCGCGGTTCGTCCAAGGGAGCGTTGCGCCGTTCTCGAGTGCGCGAACGAAGCCCGTCAAGCTGTCGATCAGCCATGGGCAGAGGAGGCCAAGGTCCTCGGGGTAACGAAACTTCTGCCCGACCTCGTACTCGTTGTACATCCAGGCGCAGATCCCTTCCTTGACGAGGTCCGGGTGCGTTCCATCGGCGCGAGGCCGTCCGCCCTTTCCCTGGTAGATCTCGAACTCGATCCCGTATTTCCGCATGACACCCTCCACGCCAATCGTACTGCTATCCGCTGTCCGTGGCTGCTGAGCGGTCTTTGCTGCTCAGCAGCTAGGGAGTTGCCAAGTGTCTACTACGCTAGAAGGCTTCGACTGGAGGCAGCAGCTCTGGCTCGTGTCCGGGTTTGAGGTCGTTGGGTTCGTCGAGTTCGTTGGGCAACGGCTGAGCGGCGGACTGGACCGCAGTTCGCGGAGCGCAGTGCAGCCGACCACGCGCCTAGCCTCGCGGCTGGCCCACGCGTCGAGCCCGCATGGACACGACCTTGCCCGAGGCGAGAGTCTGCCGGCCGACCTCGACGAACCCAAGGCGCTCGTGGTACGCGAGCGACACAGGGTTCGGTGGATCGACGTCGATCTCGCCGACCAGCCAGTCGAGGCCGGACGCGATGGCGTACTCCAGAGCGGCGGCGTGGAACGCGCCGCCCACCCCGCACCCGCGGAAGGAAGGCGCGACAACCATCCGGTCGAGGTACAAGAAGCGCTCGTAGCGGGTGGCGAACCAGCGGTAGTTGACGCTGTCGTACGCAGCCCCATCCGCGAATCCCATCACGAAACCGATGACGCCGTCCGGCCCGACGGCCACGAGGTTGAGGCTGCACATCCCGGAGAGAAGCCGCAGCCTGTCAGCGTCCATCGGGCTCAGGACGGTCACCGACTCGGCGTTCAGCCGCAGCACGGCGGCCGCGTCGCCTGCCTGGTACTCGCGCAACGTGAACTGCAACGGAACCTGCCTCCCCCTCCCCGCAGATTCGGACAGCGAGGACTACTACGTGGTCTGCCAAGTTATGCGCGCAGGCAGTGACCCGGCTCGCGGGGGTTCGCGTCGAGCGGCTTGCGGAACCAGATGTCGGTCGTCTCGGTCACGTAGCCCATCCGCTCGTAGAAGCCGTAGGCCCCGCTGTCGTTCTCCGAATCGACGCCGAGTTCCGCTTCGTCCATGCCCTGTTGCCTGAGGACCCGCAGGCTGCGGCAGAGCAAGGCCTTCGCCAGTCCCCGCTTGCGCCACGGCCGGCGCACAAAGACGTGCTCCGTGTAGCCCCTCTTCCGAGTTCGCCCCCGATTCACTTCTTCATCAATGCGGGGCAGGACCATGCCGGCCAGTTGATCCCCGTCCCACGCCACTTGCCAGAGCTGCGGCGTGTGCGACGCATCGGCCAACCAGTCCGGATACTGCTCCTCCGCCCACTGCTCGGCCACGTACTCGAACAGCTCCTGGTTGACCTCCTTCTGGGCTTCCCAGATCGCGCGCATGTGCTCGGCTTCCGCAGGCCGAACCTTGAGGCCTGGCGGCAACGTCGCGCCTTCGGCTTCCGGAACGCTCTCCAGCGGACGCACCATGTTTCGGAAGTGCCGCACCGCCCGGTAGCCCTCGGCCTTGAGTGCAGCGATCCACTCCACTTGGCTTTCGGTCGCCCAACCCTGGAAGTGGCGTTCACGAAGTGGGGGATGGCCGGCCGCCATCGCTCGGACGCGCCGGTCGCCCTCTCGAACCAGCGCCGGCCAGACGCCGGGCTTCCGCCATCCGGGAAGGAGGAAGCTTGCCTGAGGATAGACACGCGCCTCGTCGCGGGCCGTGTACCAGCTCACGCGGCTGACACCTACGTCGATGGGAGCGCCGTTCTCGTCCATCGCCGACGCAAACACAAGCTGTTTCGTCGGATCGAACCGCGCCGTCGGAGCACACCACGTTCTGATCTCGTCGAGAGTCGGACCCCAGTCGTCGTGGTCCGCTCGCGCGCTCTCGAGCACGATCCTCTGCATGCGGGCGTAGTCGGCATCTTCGCGGAACGGCCGGAACGTCAGTCCTGAGGAACCGCCAACCTGATCGTTCTGGTGCCTCGTCATGCGCGGATTGTCCGCCACAGGTCGCACACAGGCCAGGGTGCGCACCTACCCGCCCCCTGGGCGCTGCCGAGCGCGCCGCCTCGAGTCCGCTTTGGCCGTTGTCTCCAGCGCTGCTAGAATGGGGCCATGACATCGATATTCGCGGGGCAGCCGGTCAACTTCATGGGGCCTGCAACATTGATCGTTGGGAAGAAGAAACTCGCCGGCAAAGCCTTGATGTGCGGAACGCTCTACGTCGAGGTTCCGGCGTCCGCGGGCTTCGCGCCCGTGTCGTCTTCGACCAAGTTCCGGCCTTCCGACATCCGCGGGACGTTCACGCCGGACAAGGCGGAGGCGATGGCGACGATCAAGTCGGGCGCCGCCGAGATCGTGTGGAAGAACCACGGAAAGGAAACCACGCTCCCGATCTCGCTCGTCGAAGTGCGCATGGCGGACGTCAAGTTCGTCGCGCGCAAGCCGTAGGTTCGACGACAACAAGCGGACCTACGAGTGCGCGGTTCGCGGTCCGGGGTTGGGTGTCTCTCCGAGCACGGGTCGACGAGTTCGTTGGGTTCATTGAGTTCGTTGAGTTCCGGCGGACGCGTCACTCAGCCCGCTTGTACTCGACGTAGCGGTTCACGATTCGGAAGCCGACGGACTCGTAGAGGCCGCGGGCCGCAACGTTGCCCTCGCCGGTCGAGACGCAGACGCGATCCATCCCGCGCGTCTTCATCCGGCGCATGCACTCGAGCAGCACGGCACGCGTCAGACCCTGTCGCCGGTACGCCTCGCGGGCTCCGACCGGGCCGAAGTCGCCAATCTTGTTGACCGGGTCGAGCCAGCCGTTCACGTACGCGGCGATCGCGCCATCCGGCGCGACGGCGACCACGTCAAGGTCGCGCTCGTAGCCCGGCATGCGCATGAAGCGTGCGTACTGCTCGTCCGTCACGTCGCCCACCGTCCACGGATGCCACACCTCGCGCTGGGCTTCAGCCCGTCTCCGCACCTCGTCTGCGTTCAGAGACACGGAGCGGATCTCGTAGCCGGGAGGCAACGCCTGCTCGCCGATTGGATCGCAAAGCGAGCGGAGCATGTTGACCTCGACGTACTCGCGGCGCTGGAACCCGTGCTGCTCGAGGAACGCGATCCGCTCGGCGTTGTCGATGCGTGTCCCGACAACCATCGGCCCCTTCCAGCGCTCCGCGTCTTCAGCACGCAGCTCGGCCACCAGATCATCGGCCCACGCCAGCGCCTCGGACTCGATTCCTCTTCCCTCGTACTCTGGAAGCACCTGCCAATCGAAGAACGGGTCATCGTTCAGCGTCGCGTAGCCAACAAGCCTGTCGCCGTCGTGCCAGAGCCGAACATGCTTCCGTGGATCCAGGTGGCAATCGATCATGAAGAACGAGAACGCCAACTCGCCAACATGCCAGTAGCGCCAGTCGTTTGTGCGCGAGCGCGCTTCCATCAGGAGGTCGTACATGGCACGAGAGTCGCTGCCAGACTCACACATGCGCCGCAGCAGGAGACTGGGCATGCTGGTGCGATGCGGGTTCGCTGTCTCGCTCACCGTGTGCGCTTCCCGCAAAGGCAGAGCTGTGCGCAAGTGGACTTCCGTACGAGCACCGGCCTGCTGGTTGGAGACCCTGGGACCGACGCCACGTTCCTAGGTCTCGGTCGCATTCTCCTCCTCCCCGGCCGTAGCCGCGTGACCTCTCGCCGTCTCCGTGCTATCCGGTATCGGCGTCTCCTCAGGGCCCTCGCGCACAAGGCTGATGACGCTGTCAATGATCTTTGAGTACGCCATCCGCTTTGCATCAGGTTCATCAAGGAGATCAGCAAGTCGTTGCGCCGTAAGGATGTGAGCGTTAAGGACCGGCTGTCGGAAGTACCGGTTGAGCTGCCCGAGTGATAGCCTGTGCACGTCGAGGAATGTCTTTGTGATGTACGCGCTCACCGCACCCCCGATTGCGGAGATCGAAGAACCTGCCGCCACCTCCTTCCAGCCGGCGCCTGAGAACAGGATACTGCCCCCCCAGATGACGAACCCGAGTCCTGCCGACATCGCTAGGATGGCGAAGATGAACGACCAACCCGCACGCGCCTGCGTCTCTGTCTGGTATTTCTCTATCTGCTTGTTGTATAGATCGAGGAGGCCGCCGGCTGTGAGTGTTGCTTGGGCCTTGTCGAGCAAGTCGGCGATTTCTCTCGTGCGCTGCTCAAGCTTCTCTTGTGCAGCACCCATCTTGACTGTCGTCTTGAAGGCAACTTCTGGAATCGGTTTGAACGCGTATCTCTCTGCCTCGAGAAGCTGGTTCCTTGCGCGCTGCTCGTTGCGCCAGTCGATGACCGCCTTCCAGATAGCGGCAAGCACTCCGATGACAGCGGGAAACACAAGACCAAGTACGACCGTCAGCTCCATGCACCTCACTCCTACAGCTGGCAACCAAGCAGCTCGCGTCGGTGCTCGCAATGCTGCCTAGCCGTCAGCGGATCAGATGACCTCACCAGACTGCCAGAACGAACGGGCTTACTAGATCGTCTTTGTTGCTTCGTCTCTCCTCGACTTGGCTCTGACTGAGCACGCTCCCCCACGGGGCCCGACAATCTCGCCCCCTGAGCGAGGTTCAGTCCCGCATCTACGGGGGAGGTTGGTCATCCGTCGACTCCTCCGGGCACCGGAAGTCCAGCATCGAGCCAGTCGGCATCCGTGATCTTGTTCTGAGGTAGCCCGTCCATCCACTCTCTGAGGAAGTGCGCTGGCACGACCCTCGCCAATCCAGAATTCTCTTCAAACACGACGCGCACGCGCTGGGTTTGCCGGCTCACCGCCACATCTCTGTAGGCGATGTACTCGCTGACGATCCCGAGGAGGTACGACTGCTGCTGGCTCTTGGTCCCCTGGATGGCCACCAGCTCTGGTTTGGTGACCACCGGGCCGCCGCTATTCCCTGGGAAATTCATGCAATCGACAATGATCTCCTTGCTGCGGCCGTCGAGGAAGTCGGACAACCTGGCGATGGTCCCGTGTCGAGTTATGACGTAGTTGCGCTCGCCACCGATCAGGCCGAAGGGGAAACCCAGCAAGAAGCAGAAGTCGCCCTCGTACAAGCCCGCTGAGCTCGCCACTTCTCTTGTGGCGAGGTGCAGGTCACCTAGAAAGTAGTCGAATCTGATACCGCTCTTCTCCAGGACGTTCACGTTAATAGGAACCGCAGCCAGGTCGATGGTCGCGTCCGGATGGAAGACCCTCTGTACAGCACCAGCACCACTGAACGTCATCGCGAACTCGCGGGCTGGGCCGTCGTCTGTTGGGTTGAACCTGAGAACGAGGTTCGTGGCGTTCTCAAACACGTGCCGATTGCTGATCAAGTAGGTCCTATACCTTCCCTCCTTCTCGTTGACGGCGAAGAGGTGATGGCCGTAGATGAAGCCCGACGCGAGCCAGGCAATTGCCCCGTCGTCTTGTCTTGTTCCGATAGCCACAACGCTATTGATGAAAGCGGGGGGAACTAATGCCATCGTGCACCGCCAGAGTCATTACTGATCCTGAACACGCCAACTGAGTCTAGGATGCGCCGTTTGGTTTGGGAGCGCATGAAATCCACTCACCTCTTCCATGACGCTAGAACTGCACATCAATGCTTCGGGGCAACATCCTACGACTGCGTAAGCCCGCAAGCAAGCCGCGCTCGTGGCACCGGGGCGCATCTTCAGTTCGCGTGTCCGAGATTGCCGCCGACTCGATTCGTCAGGGGCGCCGGGGTCAGATGCTGTATCGAATGTCAAGTCACCGCCTCGGCCGGAGCCCTGAACGGCTCGCCACTTTCGTAGATGGCATGCGCCAGCAGTAGAAGCTTCCTGGCTGCAGCGATCCGCGCAACCTTGTCCGGCTTGCCTTCGTCCTTCAGTCGGCGGTAGATGGCTTGGATGCTTGGGGTGTAGCGCACGGCTGACAACGTCGCCTCGAACAGGCACTTCCTCACCTCGTGGTTCCCGCGCTTGC
>JBDKUT010000129.1:0-10094 GCA_039679545.1 Thermotogota bacterium | reverse complement strand
GTTCTTCGCCGTCGTCACCGAGTGTTTCTTCCAACGTCCCCGCCAACTCCGGGAGACCCACCCGAAGCTCTACGAGGAGCTCGAGCGTTTCTATCAGCAGGATCCGACTTCCTCGATGCCGCCGGCGTGATCTCGTTGGCGAAGGGCTTGTCGCCCAGACATTCATTCGCTGGAATGACTACCGTATGGGTCGATGGAGAAGTCGACTCCATGGCGCAGTTCCGAGCTGGTCTCACGTGCCGATCTGCGGGCGATCCGCCGGGACGGACGCCGGATCCGACTTCACCTCCCACGCCCGGGTCGAGAGGACGACGCGCGACGCAATGCGCTTCGAGCCAGGCCGCCCGAGATCGTTCCTCGAGGCCAATCGGCGACTCTCCGGCCTCGTAGGCGACGTACCCTCATCGTAGGCCGGCTCCGGCCTCGTAGACGACGTACCCTCGTCGTAGGCTGGCTCCGGCCTCGTAGACGGCGTACCCTCGTCGTAGGGCCGGCTCCGGCCTCGTGGAGGAACTCCCCTCGCTGCAGGCCGCGCCGGTTTCTCCAAGAACAACGAAGGGGCCCGGGCGCGTCGTGAACCACCCGGACCCCTCGTCTGTTGGCGGTGTGCAGTCCTTCTCGGACTTCACAAGCCTAGACCCCATCCGTGAGCAGCGTGTGAACGCTCGCGGTCACGGGTGTGTTGACCGTGCACGTCGTGCGCCTGCTGGGGAAACGCGCTCGCGAAGGACCGGATGCCTCACAAAAGCTCGACGAGGTGCGATCGTGAAAGATTGTTCAGGACTTCGTTTCCGGCCTCCGTCACGACCGCCGTGTCCTCGATCCGCACGCCGCCGTACCCCGGAATGTAGATCCCCGGCTCCATCGTAACGACGGCCCCGCGCGGGACACCAGCACTCATCTGCGGGCCCATCTTCGGTTGCTCGTGAACCTCAAGCCCGACGCCGTGGCCGACGGGAGACAGGAAGACGTACTCCGCGTACGGCGACTGCTCGATGACCCGGCTTGCCGCGGCATGAACGTCGCGCCCCGGAACGTCGGCCCGCAATGCCGCCAGTCCGGCGTCGACCGCGCGGTCGACGTATGCGTAGATGTCTCGCTGCTTCTCCGACGCCCGCCCGACGGCGAACGTGCGAGTCATGTCGGAGACGTACCCGTTGACGACGGCGCCGAAGTCGATGAGCAGGAGGTCGCCCTCACGGAGGATCCTTTTCCCCAACGCAGGGACGTAGTGCGGAAGGGCGCTGTTGGGCCCCGAAGCGACGGTGAGTTCAAGTACGGCGTCGGCGCCGAGAGCCTGCATCCGTGCCGTGAGCTCGGACGCCAGATCTACCTCGCCCACGCCGGGCCGCACCCCCGGGAGGAGTTCGCCGAGCGCCCGCTCCGCGATGTCAACGGCTCGACGCAATACCGCAAGCTCCTCAGCGTCCTTCTCGGCGCGCAGCTCACTCACGGGATCTTCGTGCGCGATCCATTCGACCCGGGTTCGGCGCCGGAGTTCGGAGATCACGTGCTCCGTCGTCCGCCACGCGGAGTACCCGATCCGTCCGATCTTTCGTCGGCGAAGGAGACCCGCGAGATCGTCCAAGTAGTCCCCCTCGGCGTGCACGAGCTCGACGTCGGGGACCTCGGTCTTCGCCTGCTCAAGGTAGCGCGAGTCCGTGACGAGCGCCGTTTCCTTCGCGGAGACGAGGAGCGCGCCCTCCCCCGTGTACCCCGTGAGGTAGCGCAGGCCGACAAGGTCCATTCCCGCGGGCATGGTGCGGTCGAGGGAGAAGACAAGGTATGCGTCAACACCCGTCTTCTCCAGAAGCTGTGCGCGTCGTCGCTCGTGGTGGTTCATCCGTCCGTCCCCGCCTTTCGAGCGAGTCGCTCGCCTCATCATACGGACTTGGGCGGCCGCCTGCGTGAGAACAAACATGATCCTGCCGCGCGACCGTGGTGCGGTCGGCGCGGCAGGATCCCTTCGTCTTGGCGGCGGTGCCGTTCCCACTTCCTCGTCCCGCCGAGGAAGCCCTTCGTTTCTCCCCTACGGCGAGACGTTCGCCCCCGGAGTTGCGCTTCCCGCCGCGAGGTAGTCGGAGATGCCCTGGAGGATCCCCCGCGCGACGAGCTCCTGATAGGCCGAGGTGACCAACTTCGCCCGTTCCTCGGGCGCTGTGATGAACCCGACGTAGACCGCCGCCGCCGGGATCGTGAGGCCCGTGAACGCAGTCCCCTGCGCGCGAACTCCGCGTTCCTTCGCCGACGTCGATTTCACCGTCGCCTTCTCGACTGCGAGGGCCAGCGACCAAGCGGAATCCCCCGAGGCGTGTCCGGCATCGACAATCGTCTCGATCCCGACCGCCGTCGGGCTGTCGAATGCGTTCGCGTGAATCGACACGTAGAGGCTCGCGCCCTCTTTCGCTGCGGCGCCGATTCGGTTCGACGCCGTGACGTCCGTGTCCGAACTCCGCGTCAGCACGACCTTCAGCCCTGCGAACTCACCCGCGAGCGCGCTCATCTTGTTCGCAATCGCGAGCGTCACGTCCTTCTCGACGACGCTGTCGCCCTTCGACCCGGCATCGCTTCCCCCGTGCGCCGGGTCCACGATCACGATCGCCGGAGCCGCCTTCTGATTCACCGACAGGTCGCCGGAGTCATGACGCAAAGCCCTGACCGCAATGATGACGACGACCGCCACCGCCGCCAGAATGACCGCCACCAACAAGAGTCGTTTCATGCCGCGAGCCTACTCCCTCTCCCCGGCGAAAGGCTAGTCGCAAGTCCCGCCGGCCTCGTCCAACGGCAAGCCCAAGGATACGAGCGCCTGGGATTGGCCCGGGGGTGACGGCTGTCTTCCGCGGCAAACCCATTCAGCACTCCGAGGCTCGGGAGGAATGGCCGTTTGCTGCCGAAGCCACAAGTCCTCGTCCCGCATGGATGGCACTTCACGACAAAGAGAAACCAGCGGGCCGCCCGGTCCTACGCTCTCGGCCGCGTCGGCGGCTTCGGCGCACTCACATCACGTCGCGACCCTGGGATAAAGGCGGCCGGCAATGAGAACGAAGAGCGCGGTGACTCCAACGAGAACCAGCACGTCGAGCCCCAGGCCGTGGGCGCTCGGCTGGCCGGGGAGCATCAGGGCGCGCAGCGCGTCGACCTCGTACGTAAGCGGGTTGCCGCGTGCGATGACTCGCAACCACGCCGGCATGATGGCGATCGGGTAGATCGCGTTGCTCGCGAAGAAGAGCGGCATCGTCATCACCTGGCCGATTCCCATGAACCGCTCGCGCGTCTTCACGAGGCAGGCGATGATGAGGGAAAAGGTGGAAAAGACCGCGGCTCCGAGGGTCACAACGAGCACAACGCCGAGGAGAGCGGCAGGACTCCAGTTGATCTTCACTCCGAGCACGGCAGCGAGGGCGTACACGATCACCGCCTGAGACAGGCCGCGCACTCCCGCGGAAAGGCCCTTCCCGAGGACGATCGCCTCGCGCGGCGTCGGCGTGACGAGAAACTTGTGGACGATCCCAAGGTCCCGCTCCCAAATGATCGAGATCCCGTAGAAGATCGAAATGAACAGCACGCTCTGCGCCAGGATCCCCGGAGCCATAAAGGCGAGATCCCGCAGGTCCCCCGTCGGAATGGCGCGAATCTGGGTGAACACCTGGCCGAAAATGAGGAGCCACAGTGCGGGCTGGATGGCGCGAGTCAGGAGCTCCGTCGGATCGTGGCGCAGCTTGCGCGCCTCGAGTTCGGCGACGACGAGCGCCTTCCGAATGAACTCGCCCGTCGCCCGGACGGTGCCCTCCCTTCGCACGCGCCCTGGATCAGCCGAGTCGGCGCGCGGTACGACGTGTCCGCCGTGTGTCACCGTAGGTCCCTCCCGATTCGAGCACGTCTCCGGTGTAGTGAGCGAAGACCTCGTCCAGGGTCGCGCCGTTCCCGCCGATCGACTCCTTGAGCTCCGCCGGGCTTCCGCTCGCGACCACCTTGCCCCGATGCATGATGGCAACCCGCTCACAGAGGGCGTCCGCCTCCTCCATGTAGTGGGTGGTGAGGAAGACCGTCGTCCCGTAGTCGGCGCGGAAGCGAACGATGCGCTCCCACACAGCCTGGCGCGCCACCGGGTCGAGGCCGACCGTCGGCTCGTCCAGAAACAGCACGCGAGGCTCGTGGAGCATGGCTTCGGCAATCTCAAGGCGCCGGATCATCCCGCCCGAGTACTGGCGAACGAGCTTGTCCTCCGCCTCCTCGAGGTTCATGAATGCGAGCGCGTCTCGCACGCGCTTCTTCCGCTGCACGCGCGAGACGCCGTACAGCTTGGCGAAGATGAGCAGATTCTCGTAGCCGGTCAGGGTTCCATCCGCTGAGAGCATCTGCGGGACGTAGCCGATCGCGCGCCGAACGGCGACCGGATGTCGGACGATGTCCGCGCCGGCCACCGTTGCGGTGCCGCTTGTTGGCGGCAGGAGCGTCGTCAGCATCTTGATCGCCGTCGTCTTTCCCGCCCCGTTGGGGCCGAGAAGTCCGAACACGGAGCCCGACTCGACCGACAGAGTGAGAGAGTCGACAGCCGTGAGAGTGCGGAATCGGCGCGTCAGCGCCTGGGTATCGACAGCGGGGGTGTTGCTCACAGGGTCGTCCTCTCGACTGAGCCAAAGAGCGCGTCCAGAGCCGAGAGCGCTCGCGCCACGGCCTCTCGATCCTCCCGGGAGAGTCCGGAGAGGCGTCGTGCAAGCCCAGCCTGCGCGCCGCGCCGCGCCGACTCGACGAGTGCTCCGCCCTTTGCGGTAAGGACGAGGACCAGGCGCCGCCGGTCGGTCTTGGACGGCGTCCTCGAGACAAGACCGCGCGCCACGAGCCCCGTCACAAGCTTCGACATTGACGGAAGCAACATCCCCACATGCTGAGCAACGTCGGACAGGGACGCTCCGGGCCGCCGCCGCACAAAGACCAGCACGCGGAACTGGGGCACAGACAAGTCGGAGCCGCGCCGGCTTCGCATTTCCGCCCGCACAGCACGCATCACGAGCGGGACCGTGTCGAGCACAGCCCGCGCGCAACCGTCCGGCGAACTTTCAATCCTTGCCATAGCTAACCGTTTCCTATAGCAACTATACGTCGAAAAGCAGCCCAACGCAAGAAGAGCAGAACTGCCCGACAGGCACTAGGGAGCCTTGCCGAACGTGGGCGGCTAGATGTACCCGAGCTGGACCCCGATGATCATCCCGACGCCCAGCAGGACCATGACCACGCCGGTCACGAAGTGCAGCTTGCCCATCCTCGCCGTGCGCCAGCGCTCGGCCCTCGCCGTCGTCGTGATTCCGAAGTGCACGGTGAGCGCGATCGCGATCATCGGCAGGATGAAGATCAGGTTGTAGAGGAGAAGCAGCAGCACCCCCTGCGTCCGTGTCGTCGTGGTCGACAGGAGCGACAGGATCGCGAGGTACGGACCGGACGTGCACGGCGCGAGGAAAAGCGCGTCAATCAGCCCGGCGACGAACACCCCGGGCAACGACACGACCGAGTTCGTCACCCGCGTCAGCACGGGCTTCCACTTCGCGGGCACCTCGATCGAGAACCACTTCCCGTACCAGAGCAGGTCCTTCATCTGCCACAGCCCCATCAGGATCGCAATCACCGAAACGGTGATGATGTACGGGACGCGCAGGCTACGCGTTCCGACCGTGACTCCGAGAAGCGTGTAGAAGACGTACCCCATCATGAAGTAGACGATGTACACGCCCGCCGACCACGCGAGGCCGGCCCAGATGACCTTCTGACGACGTCCAATCACCAGGAGCCGTCCAAGGAGGAGGAGCATGACGGCAAAGTCGCACGGGTTGATCGAATCGAGCGCCGCCGAGCCGATGACGGCCCACAGGGTCGCTTTCTCGCGCACGCGCACCCTGTCGAGCGGCGGCGGCGCCTTCTGATCGATGGCCAGCTGGACGCGGCCGCTTAGGAAGGCCGTGTCCTCGTCGGAGAATGCGAATGTCCTCGCCTTCTCGCGGCCGGGGTAGACGGTCGCGCCCAGAAGAGCGGTGTCACCGACAAAGAGCGCCGGGACAGCGCTGCGGGCGCGGTACAACCTCGCGAGACGGTCGAGCGTCTTCTTCCCTTCCTCGTCGTCCGCGGAGACGCGTCGGACGGCAAGCTCCGGATGCTGTCGTTGCACGGAGGTCATCCACTCGTCGAGACGGTCGCAATCCGGGCAGTTGCTCGCCAGGATGAGAACCGCCTCGGTGGCCGTCGCCGGAAGTCGGTCGAGAGGGGACGGCGCGTTGGCGGCAATGGCGGCGTCGATCGCCGCGCGAGCTTCGAGCTCAACCGCGCGCACGGCGAGAACGACCGGAGTCGCCCCCGACCCAGCCCGGTATAGAGTGTCGCGCACGATCGCGGTGTCGGCGACGAACAGGAACGGCACCGGTCCCATCTCGGCTCCATACGCGGCGAGAAGCCGAGGCAGAAGGTCGCGGCCCTCTTGGCTCGCGACGTTGTACTCCTTGACCGTGAGAGCCGCTCCCGCGGCCTGCATCTCCTGGAGCAGCGCCTCCATGCGAGCGCAGTGAGGGCACCCCTCCTCGTAGAAGAGAACGACTTCGGTCGCCGCCATGCCGACAAGGCTAAGGAGAAAGGCAACCGCCATGGCGCAGAGCACGACTCGCTTCATCGTGACGTCCTCCTCTCGGGGACCCACCCGTAGCACGCCGCCGACCGGGCCGACACAGTGGGCCCGACTCTATCAGCTTCGCACGGACCCCGCAAGCCCGCGTGTCTCTGCCCGCCGCGTGCACAGCCGCCCACCGGTCGCTCCGGAACCTGAGTTGACCGCCGATACGTCAATTCATAGGCTGGCAGCGACTTGGAAGGAGGCGCGTGGCAGTGAACACGGGCGGAACGCCGGTTGGGACGTGGGTCCTCGCGATCGTCGCCATCACGTCGGCGACAATCGCCGCGTTTCAGAGCCGGATCGCACGACTCCTTGTCCGCCCGAAGCTCGGCCTCGAGGTGCACGCCGAGCCGCCCGACTTTCACCACACCCTGGTCTCGCACCCAACGTCGCCGGGCGTATCCGCCGACGCCTACTACTTCAACCTTCGCGTCCTGAACACAGGCAACAGCCGCGCCGAGCAGGTCGAGATCTTCGTCGCCGACGTCCTCGCCAAGCAAGAGGACGGCACCTTCAAGCGCGTCGCCTCATTCCTGCCGAAGAACCTCCTCTGGTCGTGGACCCTCACGCCGTTCCTCGAAGCCCTCTCTCCCGGCATGATCGGATTCTGCACTCTCGGCCACGTCTTCGATCCCGCGAGACGGCGCGACTTCCCCGGCGAGGCCCTCATCGACGCCGATGAAGCGCGCCTCGCCGGCCGGACCGCGTTCAGCGTCGCCGTCCAGTTCCCGTCGAGCAAACCCTCTCACATCCTCCCGCCCGGCACCTACCGCCTCGTCCTTTGGATCGCCGCCAGCAACGCGCGCAAAGTCGAGAAACGCCTCGAACTCACGCTGTCAGACGACTGGACCACGGATGAAGCAACGATGCTGTCGGAGTGTGTGCGAGTTCACGTCGCGTAGGTCACAGGTTCAGGCAGGCCGACATCGCTACAACCAAGTGCTCAGACGGAGAGCCCAACCCCGGCGCCCGGTTCTTCCTCAACAGCCGATCCGGTGCTGGACCTAGCAGCTCGAGCGCTTGTAGCTACGTAGGACGGCCTCGGCACGGCTTGGGTCAACCCCGCGCGCGACGGCGACATGTTCCGCGACTTGCTCTCCTACCTGTACAAGCGAGAACAGCCGTGCAAGCTGAGATTCGCCCCAAGCGCGCACTTCGGCAACCGCCACACCGCTTGCTCCGAGTTCGCGGACCCAGGCCGCGGAGAACGCAGCAGCTCGTCTTCCATGCGCATTCGCTGTCAACAGAACCGCGCACGTCATCGGTCCTGTCACCTGATCAGAGAACGTGCACACTTCATCGTGGAGAAGGTCCGGCACCGCGCCTGTCCATGTCCTGAGACCTGCCACCTCGCGCAAAAGCAAGCCCCACATCATCGCAGCCGGACCCGCGGCCTTGTCAGTCCCATATACCGCGGGGTACCGCCCACGGATCTTCGCGGCGATACCGGCTGCGTCCTCGCACTCTTGAGCAGAAGGCGTCACCGCGCTGTACAGGTCATCCCACGAAGCTGGCGCCTCAAGAACGCCAAGTCTGGAGAGAACGCCGACTAACGGAAGCACGAGATACGCAAGTTTCCTGCCGCGTGCATACCCCGGAGGAACCACCAGAGCACTCGCTCCTCGAGATCTGGCGTGCTCGGCAAGATCGAGATTGCCCGTGACACACATGCAGGACCTTGACGCATCCCTGCTCTGAAGCCTCATAGCGAGCTCGAGGCAAGCTCGGGACTCCTTCGTATCACCTTCGTAACTGATGACAACGACAAGTCCAGTGCCATCGTGAGCGAACCGCGTCGCGTCGCTCCGGCATGAGATCACGCGCTTGCGTGCAAGTGCCTGGAGCACGTCCCCAGCGATAGCGGACGCTCCCAAGCCGCAGACGTATACCTTGCTTCGGGAACCCACCGTGATGTGGGTATCGAATCCCCTTCCTATCGCAACCGCCTCCCGGCAAGACTTCGCGTATCCGGTGGGATCTGGTTCCGCCAGTTGGCGCGTTTCCTTCAGCACTGCCATGGGAAGATCCTATCCACTGGCAGCCAGCTCCGCCAAGACGCGCACATCCGCTACTAAGGAGCTTGGCTGTCGATGTCACCTATGCCCTGTGAGCGCTTGGCGACGAGCGCTCAATCGGATAGTATCTGGTTGGTTGGCTATATGAGAAGGCACAATAGGAGATATCGCAGCCGTCGCCTACGTTCTCTAGCACAGCCAAGAGCTCGCATCGCGTCTTCCGCTGATCTCTCCGTTCTTCTCTCGGAGCTGTGGGAGCACGCAAGGCATGTCGAGAGCCAACGTACCCAACTTCTGTCCCTCTATACTGTGCTTCTTGCAGCACTGGTCGCATACTCGACGGCGCCGACCCACACTGTGCCAGCTGCCACCGCAATCGCGTTCAAGGCGTTTGCCCTGGCCCAGGTTGGAGGCCCAGGGGCTGCTGGCAGGATACTCTGGCCGAGCATCCTGGTATTCCTGGCAACGCTTTTCGCGTTGGCACACACGTACCGCTGGAGCGTCGCTTTTGAGTGCTATCGTAACAAGATCGACTTGGTTGTCTGTCTACTCTCCATACCTCCAGACGTGCGGGCGAGGAAGGCGCGGGATGTGATGCCCTACCTCGGAATGGAAGTGCCTACCGCACGGTGGTTTTGGCGTCGAGGGCAAGAGGTCGAGCTTGAGCGTGGGCGATTCGGTCTGCCGTGGAGATCGGAGCTCTTCAGGACGCGATATATGTTCCTGCTCTTCTACCTTTCTGTACTCGCTACCCTCGCATTTGCGTTCGGACCCAACGGGGTAGTAGCGCGCGTCTTCATGGGACTTGCCCTGCTCCTGTTTACCTACGCACTGCTTACGCAGTTCTGGTGGAGTAATAGGCACCTAGGCAACATCATGCAGCCGCCCAGGGAGATGCTAGAGTGTCTTTCCCCGGGGGAAGGCGAGGCATGCTGAGGTTGGAGGCGAAGGCCACCACAGGCACGCGGCAACCCAATGAGTCCCCAGGTTAAGCACAGTTTCTCGAAGCAGCATCTCCGAGCCGCACGGTACTTCGCCTCGACCAGCAAGAGCATCGAGCTGCAGACAGCGCCAAGTTGTCCTGCGGACACGCCGGAGCATCGTGCGTACGTGACGGGGGCTATCCTATCGGCTGTGTCCGGCCTTGAGTCGTCAATCAACGAGCTCTACCTTGAAGCGCAAGACAGGGGCCAGAATAGCCTCGCTGGACTGACGCCAACGAACGTATCCATGCTTGCTGAGTGGTGGCAGGAGCTTGACCGGCGCCCCACGGTGCTGAAGTACCAGATGGCACTCCTCATCTGTGGAAAAGAGAAATTCAGTCAGCAGAGCGAGGTCTATAGAGATGCCGACAGCGTCCTTCGACTGCGGAATGCCCTCGTACACTACAAGCCTGAGTGGGACACGGATCTTCGCGTGCA
>JBDKUT010000128.1:0-3653 GCA_039679545.1 Thermotogota bacterium | reverse complement strand
TACGCGACACCCTCGCCGCCGAGGTCGAAGTCTTCGGCCTCGATCGTCGCGGGGAGGATGTGCGCGGCGGGATAGGGGGCCTCGGGCACGACCGTCACCGTCGGTGTCGGGACGATCGCGGCGAGGTGCAGCCAGTCGAAGTTCATCTTCTCGACCCCCTCGAACGCGATGGTCAGGACGTGGCGGCCCTCCGGAATGGCGAGCGGGGCCGACGCGGCGAACTCGCGGAAGACCACCCAGTTGCCGGTCGGACCGACCCGGACCTCGCCGGCCGGGACGCCGTCGAGGTAGACTTGGACCGGCTTCGTGATCGCCTCCGCGTTCGCAACGTTCAGCGTGAGGGCGAAGTCGCCGGGAGCGATCGTGTCGACCGAGTAGTTCAGGGACTCCCCCGAGCGGATCCAGCCGACGTCGTAGTTGCCGCTGATGACCTCGATGTCGACCGCGTCGAAGCGGTAGGCGCCGCCCTCGTTGATCGCAGTGGTGTCGGCGTAGGCAGGGCTGCCCACCGACACGTCGTAGTCCTCGGCCTCGACCCTCCCGGGCAGGACGTGCGCTGCGGGGTAGGGCAGGTTTGCGCCGGCCGGCCCGGTGACCGTGACCGACTGCGTGGCCGTGTCGGACCGGTTCGTCGACGTGTTCCTCGCCGTCAGGGCGACCGTGTAGGCGCCGGCGGCCTCGAACGTGTACTCCGGGGCCGTGCCGTTCATGGTCGCGACCGGCTCCCGGCCGGAAGAGACGGTCCAGGCGAGGTCGTCGAACGGACCGGTCGAGGTCGATGCGAACCGGACCGCGAGCGGTGCCGGGCCGGTCGTCGTGTTCGCGGTGAACGCGGCGGCGATCGGGGTGGCGACCGGATCGCCGAGCGTCGTGAAGAGCCGGGCGGCGTCGGCGAAGTCGATGCGGCCGTTGCCGTTGTAGTCGAACGCCGACAGCGGCATATTCGCGGCGATCCACTCCATCTGGACGAAGAAGAGCGTGACGTCGGCGAAGTCCTTCCGGCCGTTGCCGTTGACGTCCTCGGACAGCCCGTCGCCGTCGAGGTCGGCCGGTGCCGCGGCGCCGCCGGGAACGGTCTCGAGGACCGGCGGCGGGGGCGAATAGGCTGCGTACTTCAGGTCCCCGTTCGTCGTGTCGAAGTAACTGATCCGCGGGTTGCCCGCGCCGTCGAGCGCGAGGGACGTCCACTGCCCGACGACCCCCGCCGCGTCCACGACCTCGAGGTGCCAGCCCGCAGCGTCCTTCCACGCGTACTTCAGGTCGTTGTTCGTATCGTCGAAGTAGCTGATCCGCGGGTCTCCGGCTGGGTCCAGCGCGAGGGACGTATCCCACCCGACCTGCCCCTCGGTGTCCACCGTCTCGTTGTGCCAGCCCGCGTCGTCGCGCCAGGCGTACTTCAGGTCGTCCTTGTTCTCGAACGTGTCGTCGAAGTAACTGACCCGGGGATTCCCGGCGGCGTCCAGCACGAGGGAGCTGCACTTGCCGACGTAGCCCTCGGTGTCCACGACCTCGAAGTGCCAGCCGGACTCGTTCCGCCAGGCGTACTTCAGGTCGTCGGTCCACTCGACGAGGTAGGTGATCCGGGGGTTGCCGTCGCTGTCGAGCGCGAGCGACGTGTACCACCCGAGGATCCCGTAGGCATCGACCCGTTCGGTGTGCCAGCCGGTCTCGTTGCGCCACGCGTACATCAGGTCGTTGTACGTCCTGTCGAGGTAACTGACCCGGGGATTGCCGGCGGTATCCAGTGCGAGCGACGTGAACTCCCCGACCCATCCGTCCCAGGCCACGGTCTCGGTCTGCCAGCCGGACTCGTCGCGCCACGCGAATTTCAGGTCGTCGTTCGTCTCGTCGAAGTAGCTGATCCGGGGGTTGCCCGCGCTGTCGAGCGCGAGGGACGACCACCTCCCGACGGTCCCCGCCGCGTCCGCCGTCTCCGTGTGCCAGCAGGAGCCGTCGCGCCACGCGTACTTCAGGGCGCCGTTCGTGTCGTCGAAGTAGCTGATCCGCGGATTGCCGGCGTCGTCGAGCGCGAGCGACGTGAAGAGCCCGACCCGGCCCGACGCGTCCACGGTCTCGGTCTGCCAGCCGGCGGCGGATACGGTCGCAGTTCCGAACACGACCAGCAGCACTGCTGCGAGAAGGACAGCGGGGAAGCGCAGCGACAGGGTCCGGGCGATTCGTCCGTCACGAACAGTCACAACAAGCACAACAATCTATCATGGAGATGGGGGATAAACCCTCCCGGGCCGGCCGCAGTTCTGCCGGGTGACGGTCGCGAACGTCCGGGCCGGGGACGAAGTCCGCGCCGGCCCAAAGTGCCGCGGGCGGCGAGGCACGGGTACCGTGGAACCCTCAGGCCGGTTCCTCGAGAATGGCGCGAACGGAGGCCTCGAGCGCCGGCAGCTCGTCGGCGACAAGCCGCCAGATAATGGCGAGGTCGACACCGAAGTAGCGGTGGACGAGTACGTGGCGGAGGGCGATCACGTCCTGCCACGGCACCTCTGGATGGGCGGCGACGAGCGCGGGCGAGAGGTTGTTCGCGGCCTCGCCGATCACCTGGAGGTGGTAGACAACCCAGACCTGCAGGAGCTCGGAGTCGGTCAACTCCTCGATCGTCGCGGGCAACCGTTGCCGGATGCTCTCGATCGCCTCGAGGATATCCGTGAGCCGGTCCCGATTGGGTCTCACAGCGGCACCGCTTCCTGCATCACGGTCGAGCGGATACGGTCTTTCAGCCCACTGTCCGACGCCACCTCGACGCGGAGGCCGAGGAGCCCGGAGAGCTCGCGCTCGAACCTGATGAGGTCGAAGAGCGAGGCCGTGGGCCCGAAGGTGACCAGCAGGTCGAGGTCGCTGTCCTCGCGAGCCTCGCGTCGCGCCACCGAGCCGAAGATCCGGACGTTCGTGATCCCGTAGCGCTCGGCAACGGCCAGGATCTCGTCCCGCTTCTCCGCGATCAGCCCGTAGATGTCCGCCGGCATGGCTCTCCTCCTGCGAAGAGTTCCTCGCGCGGGGATATGAAGGGATCGCCTCTGTCGGGGAGTCGGGCCGCCGGCCTTCCCCTTCAGAACCCCCACTGCGAGAGGTTCGTCCGCGAGGGGTCGACGTCGGCCGACTTTTCCCCGGACTTTTAACAAGGCGATCTTGTCACCTAGGAGGAGTAGAACAGCTGAGCGAAGAACTCCCTGTCGCTTCTGGGGAGAGAGTGAAGTGGATTAGTATGAAATGAAGAAAGCGATAAGCGTGAGTCATAGCGAAGGATTCCTCCGATGTATGAAGGCAATGGGGAGTGCAGGATCAGTTGCGAGCCAGGGGAAATCTGAGGATAGGCAAACGTTGTTTTCATAATAAGGATGACTGTCGACTGGATTGAGTCGGGATCGGCACCATTGAAATGGTCGTTAATCTCGTCGAAAATTACCGACTCAAGGCGTGAGTAATTACCTTCATTTCTCGGGTCAAAGTCTCGGTTGGGATCGATGAAGCCAGCCCAACCAGTGGAAAATAACGCTTCCATTTCCTGGCTCATTCTAGGAACAAATACCTCGATTAGGTATCGCCTATCTTCTATGCAGATCTCGAAGTCAAGCCGGTTCCTCGAATCGGCGCTGATCTGTGGATCCAGTGACGGATCAACGCCTGCTTGACATAAG
>JBDKUT010000127.1:0-37050 GCA_039679545.1 Thermotogota bacterium | reverse complement strand
CCCCTTGACCATGGCCAGGAACTTCGCACCCGCGGCCGGAATCGGCGCGCCTGTCGAAGCGTGGAGGGTAGTCATCCGCTTCCGATCCGAGTCGAACGGGATCTCCGACACGCGCGGGCAGCGCTGCACGACCTCTCGACCCATCTCGCCCTTCGCGGCGGCGACAACAAGCGCTCCTTCCGTCGGATCGCCGACGATGCGGTACCCCTGGGACTCCTTGCGCAGCTCGGCGTCGTTGCACAGGAGGCCTGCCCATAGGGCGCGCTCGAGCACCGGGTGGTCTCCGACCTTGATGTTCGCGCCGCTCCGGGTAAAGCCGCCGGTCGGGTCGTACCCCTGACCGATCACTCCGTACGTCTCGTGGCCGGCCCAAACGCTCGTGACTGTCATCTGGTTCTGCGTCAGGGTTCCCGTCTTGTCGGTGCAGATGATCGTCGCGGACCCCAGAGTCTCCACGGAGGGGAGCCTTCGTACGAGGGCGTGCCGCTTCAGCATTTCACGCGTGCCGAGAGCGAGACACATCGTGACGATGGCCGGCAGGCCCTCCGGCACCGCGGCGACCGCCAGACTGACGGCGACCATGAAGAAGCGAATGAGATCCCCCACGCCGGTCTTCAGGTACGCGGTGAACCCGTCCTTCCACAGGATGGGGAGGTTCGGATCGCGGACGATCTCGAGGGCGAAGACAATGCCGCACACGATGAGGATGATCGTGCCGAGGATCTTGCCGAACTCCTCGAGCTTGCGCTGGAGCGGCGTCTCCTCTTGGGGTTCTTCAATCATCTCCGCGATCTCGCCGAGTTGGGTGTCGGCGCCGGTTCCGACGACAAGGCCGCGGCCTCGACCGTAGACGATGGTGGTGCCGAGGAAGGCGCAATTCACGCGGTCGGCGATTCCCGTCTCCTTGGCGAGGTGCGCGTCGGCGTCCTTCTCCACCGGGACCGACTCCCCCGTGAGGGAGGACTCGTCGACCCTCACTTGCGCCGCCTCGAGGAGGCGCAAGTCGGCAGGCACGACGGTCCCGGCCTCGAGGAGAACGATGTCGCCCGGTACGAGGTCGCTGGCCCGGACGGTGACACGCTGACCATCGCGCAGCACCTGGGCTTCGGGCGCCGCCATCTTCTTCAGGCTCTGAAGAGCCTTCTCCGCTCGGCTGTCCTGGAGAGCGCCGACAAACGAGTTCAGCACGACGATCGCCAGGATGACGACGGAGTCCAGCCATCCAAGCGGTTCGGGCTCGATGAAGTAGACGGCGGTCGAGACGACCGCCGCCACGAGGAGAATCAGGACGACGAATCCGCGCAGCTGCCCGACAAGGCGCTTCCAGAACGGCGTCGGAGGGCTCTCAGGGAGAGCGTTGGGGCCGTACGTCTTCAGCCGCTCGGCCGCCTCGGCGCTGGAAAGGCCGGCGGTCGCATCCGTCTTCAGAACGCTGACGGCTTCGCCGGAATCGAGCGCGTGCCATAGCGTCTTCTCTGCCGCTCGCGTCATGCTTGGCTCCTCCTCATCGTTACTTCCTGGCCGCCGCACGCCCCATCCAGGAGCACAAAGCGCGGCTGCGTGCATTGTCTCTCTCGCCGCGTGGGTTCGCCAGCGGACGTAGCGTCGGTGCCGACGCCTGCAGGACGAACGTGGCGCCACAGTCCGGATCGCGTACAGTAGCCGGGAGGCTTCGGAAGACGGACTGAGGTGAGAAGACGATGAAGAAGCTCGTGTTGCTCCGCCACGGGGAGAGCACCTGGAACAAGGAGAACCGGTTCACGGGGTGGACGGACGTCGACCTCTCCCAGCAGGGCCTCGAGGAGGCTCACACCGCCGGGAGGTTGCTCAAGGCGGAGGGGTTCGCGTTCGACCTGGCGTACACGTCAGTCCTGAAGCGCGCCATCCGCACACTGTGGATCGTCCTCGACGAAATGGACGAGATGTGGATCCCTGTCGAGCGGTCATGGCGACTGAACGAGCGCCACTACGGCGCGTTGCAGGGGCTGAACAAGGCCGAAACGGCCGAGAAGTTCGGCGAGGAACAGGTCCACGTTTGGAGGCGCAGCTACGATGTCCCGCCGCCGGCACTCGAGGTCGACGATCCCCGCTACCCCGGAAGGGACCCACGTTACGCGAGCCTCCGTCCGACCGAGCTTCCGCTGACCGAGTGCCTCAAGGATACGGTGAATCGCTTCCTGCCGTATTGGCGTGAGGCGATCGCTCCGAACGTGTCTGCCGGGAAGAGCGTTCTCATCGTGGCGCACGGGAACAGCCTTCGTGCGCTCGTAAAGTACCTCGATCGCGTGAGCGACGAGGACATTCCTGGGCTCAACATTCCGACCGGTATTCCTCTCGTCTACCAGCTTGACGACCGGCTGCACCCGATTCGACATGACTACCTCGGCGACCCCGAAGCCGCGAAGAAGGCGGCCGAAGCCGTGGCGCGCCAGGGGAAGGCGGCCGCCGCCTCGTGAGGTGGGTGGCGGCGGCTAGGGGGCTGGCTGCCTGAGTGAGGTGGATGGGGGCGGCTAGGGAGCTGGCCGCCTGAGTGAGGTGGATGGGGGCGGCTAGGGAGCCGGCCGCCTAGTGAGCGATTCGTTGTCGGAGGGATCGTTCAGCTTGGGCGGGCGAGGCGGCGCCGAACTGGAAGGCGATCTCTTCCCCGGAGACGACGCGAACGACGAGGCTCCTCAGGATGAGCTTTGTTCGTTCGGTCCGAACCGCGGCGATATCGGCGAACGGAATGGACACGGCGTCGTTCACGACGGTGTGGGCTGGGATCCCGAGCCCAAGGAGGAGCCCCGCGTGCTCAGCGAGAGCGATTCCTGCTTCGAACACGAGAGCCTCCGCCGTGACCGACAGCCTGCCGGTCACCTTGGCGCCGGTCGGCGTCGGGTCTCCCAGATAGACGGCCCATGATTCTTGCTGTCTCTCATCCCGCATTCCGGCACCTCCGTCGGCCGAACGGCTCATCCTAGCCGGAGAGCGTGGGTGGAGTGAAAGCTTGGGCTCGACGCGGACGCCGAGCCCGGGATGTGTCCTAGGCTGCAGGGGCTGGCCGATGGCGGCTGACGTACTGTGTCGCGCCGATGGCGCGCACGGATGAGGTTCTGGAGGTTCGCTGGCGGAACGATCGGGGCAGTGTGGGCCCCGACGTGCTCTTCGACTGGAACTGCGCCTCGGGGGAGAAGGTGCCGTAGTCGAAGCCGGGAAGCCGTCTGCGGTCGATCCGCTTGCCGAGGACTCGTTCGATGTCCCGAACCATGAGGCCGTCTCCGGGAGACGCGAGGGTGAACGCTTCGCCGCTCTTCTCGACGCGCCCGGTTCGACCGATGCGGTGGATGTACGCGTCGGCCGTGTTCGGCATGTCGAAGTTGATGACGTGAGAGATGTCCGAGACGTCGATCCCGCGCGCCGCCACGTCCGTGGCGACGAGGACGTCGAACCGTCCGTTGCGGAACCCGTCGATCGCCGTCTGGCGCTGCGCCTGGGTCATGTTCCCCTGCAGGGCGGCGACGCGGTGGCCGGCCTTGCGCAGAATCACGGACAGGTTGCGCGCGCGGTACTTCGTCCGCGTGAACACCAGGACTCTTCCCGTCGCCGTCTGCTTCAGCATGGCGAGGAGGAAGGCGGTCTTCTGCGTGTCCGGCACGGGGAAGAGTGCGTGTGCAACGGTCTTCGCCGGCCCGATCGTGTCAACCTGGACTGTCTCCGGGCGGTCGAGGATGTGGTCGGCGAGCGCACGGATCTCCGGCGGCATCGTGGCCGAGAAGAAGAGCGTCTGCCGCTCTTTGGGTAGGTAGGTCAGGATTCGCCGGACGTCGGGTAGAAAGCCCATGTCGCACATCCGGTCGGCTTCGTCCACGACGAGGATTTCCACGTGCGACAGGTCGATGGCCCTCGCCTCGACGTGATCGAGAAGCCTGCCGGGGCAGGCGACGACGATGTCGACGCCGCGCCGCAGGGCAACAAGCTGGGGCCCCTTGCTGACGCCGCCGTAGATGGCGGCGCTGCGCAGGCCGGTGCTTCTCCCAAGGCTCACGGTCGCTTGGTGGGTCTGCTCGGCGAGCTCACGCGTCGGCGCGAGGATGAGGGCACGAATGTGGTGCGACCGGCTCTTCATCAGCCGGTCGAGGATCGGCAGCATGAAGGCCGCCGTCTTGCCGGTACCCGTCTGGGCAAGGCCCAAGACGTCGCGGCGGTTGAGGACGACCGGAATCGCCTGCTCCTGAATGGGGGTCGGGATCTCGAAGCCTGCGGCCTCGATGCCCGACAGAATGCGTGGGTCAAACCGAAATTGCTCGAAACTCACTGAAAGTCCTCCTTGACTTCGTTGAGCCAAGTCGCACTCTCAGCTCGCCATGCTTGGCAATTACCTTGATACAAGAACTATGCGATTGAATTGCTAGCGTTACGATGCGTGAAGCATACTCGATGCCGGCTTGATTCTCCACACCCCGACGTCCGCAACGCAGGGGACAGCCGTCCGCCCTCCGGGGTCCGGTGCACGGCGTGTGGCTCTCTACGCGGGGGGGCCTCGCCTGCCGCGGCATGTACTTCCCCGACAGTCTCCGGTACTATCCTCCCCGTATCTCACTGAGTCGCAGGATCGGACGGGTGCCCCGTGAGTTCGGGGATGCCGTCGTGGGACTCGGCGGAAGGGGGGCAAGCATGTACTGGTACTGGATCGTGGGCATCGTCGTGGTGATCCTCTTCCTCCTTGGGATCCGCGTTGTGCGGCCAACCCACCGCGCGCTGATCGAACGGCTGGGGAAGTACCACCACTTCGGGCGCCCGGGCTTCCACTGGGTCATTCCAGTCATCGACCGACTGATCCAGATCAACGTCACCGAGCAGATGGTCGATGCGCAGCCGCAGGAGATCATCACCAACGACAACCTGAATGCGCGCGTCGACGCCCAGGTCTACTTCAAGGTGAAGGACGACGAAGAGAACGTCAAGAACTCGCAGTACAACGTCAACAACTACAAGATCCAGATCGTCAACCTGGCTCGCACGACGTTGCGCAACATCATCGGCACGATGACGCTCAAGTCGGCAAACAGCGAGCGCAACAAGATCAACACTGAACTCCTCTCCACGCTGTCGCAGGAGACACAGAGCTGGGGCATGGAGATCGTCCGCACCGAGCTGAAGGAGATCGACCCACCGAAGGACGTCCAAGAGACGATGAACAAGGTCGTCAAGGCGGAGAACGAGAAGATCGCCGCCCTCGACTATGCGAACGCGGTGGAACGTCAGGCGGACGGAGAGAAGCGCGCCGAGATCAAGAAGGCGGAAGGAATCAAGCAGGCGAAGATCCTCGCCGCCGAAGGAGAGGCGGAGGCGATCCGTCTCGTCAACGAGGCCGCCAACACCTACTTCGTTGGCAACGCGCAGCTTCTTCGTAAGCTCGAGGCTCTGGAGAAGTCGCTGCGGGACAACGCGAAGATCGTCGTCCCGGCTGGCTCGGACCTGATCAACATCATCGGCGATATGGCCGGCGTTGTGCCGGTGCCGACTCGGAAGTCCGAGAGCGGCAAGTAGACCTGCAGCGAAGAGCGCGGGTGAGGCCGAGGACGAAGTGGTCCTCGGCCTTGTTGTTGGAGGCAGCGTGAGCGAGTTCGATGCGATCCGACGGACGAAGGGCCTGCCGATCACGGCGGAGTCTCTGACCGCCGACCTTCGTGCGCTCGGCGTCGCGTCCGGCGACGTCCTCCTCGTCCATTCCTCTCTCTCGGCGCTGGGCTGGGTGTGCGGCGGTGCGGTGGCCGTGATCGAGGCTCTGCTTGCGGCCGTCGGCCCGGCCGGGACGCTTGTCATGCCGAGTTGTTCCGGCGGGTTGACCGATCCGCGGGAGTGGAGGAATCCGCCGGTCCCCGAGGAGTGGAAGGACCTCATCCGCAAGACCATGCCGGCGTACGATCCGGCGCGCACCCCGACGTACAGCATGGGCGTGATCCCTGAGGCGTTCCGCACGTGGCCGGGCGTCGTGAGGAGTCAGCATCCCTACTTGTCGTTTGCGGCGTGTGGACCCGCTGCGCGACGAATCGTCGACGGCCACACCGTCGACTACGGCCTCGGGGAAGGTTCGCCGCTGGCCCGCATCTACGATCTGGACGGCGCCGTGCTGCTCCTCGGGGTCGGGCACGAGTCCAACACATCCATGCACCTGGCCGAGTACCGAGTTGCCTTCTTCGGGAAGCGCGAGACGACGAACGGCGCTCCGGTCGTCGTCGCCGGCAAACGAGTGTGGACTCAGATTGTCGACGTGGACTGCAACTCGGACGACTTCGGCCGAATCGCCGCGGCGTATGTGGAGTCGGGTGGAGACGTGCGCGCGCGGGCCGTAGGGGCCGGGCGTGCGCTCTGGATGAAGCAACGGCCGCTCGTGGACTTCGCCGCGGAGTGGATGGTCGAGAACCGAGGCCGCTCAACGCCCGGCGAGGAGGTTAGGATTCGACCGCTTGCGTCGGGGGATCGCGGCGAGTGGGGCTGCCTCCGGGCAGCTCTGTGGCCCGGACACGGTCGGGGGGAGCTCGAGCAGGAGATGGACGCGATGCTGTCGGCCGCTGAGACGGAGCGGGCGTTTGTCGCCGAGCTTGCCTCCGGGGGACTGTGCGGCGTGGTCGAGGCCTCGCTCCGCCTGCAGGCGGAGGGTTGCACGACGAGCCCGGTGGGCTACGTGGAAGGTCTGTACGTCGATCCTTCCTGGCGGCGCCGCGGTCTGGGCCGCCGACTCGTGGAGGAGGCGGAGATGTGGGCTCGGTCGCTGGGCTGCCGCGAGATGGCCTCGGACACGACGTCCGAGTACCCCGACAGCCTCGCCGTCCACCGCGCACTCGGGTACGAGGTGACAAGATCAAGCCAGAGCTTCCGCAAAGGACTTCGGCCGTGAGACACGCGCTCGTTCGCGGAGTGAGCCCCGCCATGAACCGGTGCGAGTTGACGCATCGCGAACGGCAGCCGATCGATATCCAGCGGGCGGAAGTGGAGCACCGCCAGTACGTGGCGGCGCTCAAGGACCTCGGCTGCCGGGTGCACGAGCTCCCCGCGGAGCCGGATCTTCCCGACAGCGTCTTCGTCGAGGACACGGCCGTGATCGTGGGGGACGCGGTCGTGATCACTCGGCCGGGGGCCGAGTCGCGCCGGCCTGAGGTCGAGTCGATTCGTGCATTCCTGAGCAATCATCTTGAGATTCTCCGGATGGAACCTCCGGCGACCCTCGACGGGGGCGATGTCCTTCGTGTTGGAAGGACGCTGTACGTAGGGGCTTCCGGAAGGACCAACGCTGCGGGGATCGCGCAGCTTCGTGCGCTCGCAGCGCCGCACGGCTACGACGTCGTCCCGGTCGTCGTCACAGGATGCCTCCACCTCAAGTCCGCCGTCACCGAAGTCGCTGACGGCGTCCTCTTGGCAAACCGGAAGCATATTGACGTCCATGCGTTTGCCCAGGGCGAGTGGGTTGACGTCGATGTTCGCGAGCCCGACGCCGCAAACGGTCTTCGGGTTGGAAATGCAGTCCTCTTCCCGGCCGCGTATCCCCGCACGGCGGAGCGGCTCCAGCGCCTTGGCGTTGTCGTCCGTACCGTGGACGTCTCGGAGCTCGCCAAGGCTGAGGGGGCCGTGACCTGTTGCAGCCTGATCTGGGACACGGTCGAGCCGTAGACGTCGCTGGATCGCCCTCTCCAAGCGGCGCAGACCCGCCCGCCATCCTGCCGGCTGTCGCCTCGGAAATCCTACTTGACAACGTAGTACCCGTAGTGGGGAGTGACGGTATTGACTTACATCAGGAAAGGGCGATGATGGGACGAGGTGATCGCGATGTCACGCCTGATGCGGGTCCTGACTTTGGGAATCGTCCTCGCGCTCGTGTCCGGGGTCACGCTGGTGGCGGTTGGGGAGATGTTCGACCGCGACGCCTTCTTGGCCAAGGTGCGGGCCGCGTTCAAGCCGCTTGAGGCTCTCTTGCCGGAAGGCGACGAGTTCGACTACGAGCACGCCGCACTCTTCTCGGGGTTCCTGAACGGAACGGACGAGCACGTGGTGATCGTTCTCTTGACCGAGGACTCGGCTTCGGTCAAGCGGGCGGAGGAAATGGGGTACACACTGGAGTGGGAGGACGTCGGGACACTCCCGCTGTTCGCCATCATGATCCTTCCCCCCACGGACTGCATCCGCGACGTCGAGTTCAACGTTCCTTACTTGGTTCGAGGTCTCAATTGGGATGTTGCTGAGCTTGTCGACGCCCGAGGCAAGGTTGCGCGAACTGCGGAAACTTGGTGGGCCCGCGGTGCAGACGAAGGTGTGTACTTCAAGTTCTCGGGGAACGTCAAGATTCACATCCAGACCTGCACCACGGTGGGTGTGAATCAGAACTAGGACCGTGTCTGCTGACGCGGTGTCACGCGAGCTTGAACGCTACGTGGCGGACCTTGTTGCGAGCGGCGCCATCCGCTCTGACCGGGTGAGGCGTGCGTTCTTGGGCGTGCTCCGCCATCGCTTCCTTGACCATTGGTACCGTATGGAGAGCGATCGGCAGCGTGTGACGTGGCACCGCGTGGACTTCGATCCGGACCATCCCAGTGACGAGGCGCTGCGGCATATTTACTCCAACCAGCCTCTCGTGACGCGGATCGAGGGAATGTATCCGATCAGCTCGATGTCGGAGCCCGGCCTGGCGGCGACCATGCTCGAAGCCCTCGACGTCTCGCCCGGGATGCGAGTTCTCGAAATCGGGACCGGGACTGGATACAACGCGGCGCTCCTGGGTGAGGCGCTTGCCGATCCTGGCGGGGTGTACTCCGTGGAGGTTCGGGACGATGTGGCGCGGGAAGCGGCCGACCGCCTGGGCTCCGAGGGGTACGGGAAGACGCATGTCGTCTGCTCGGACGGGTTTCACGGAGTTCCTGACGGAGCGCCGTACGAGAGGATCATCGTCACCGTCGGCTGTCCGGACATCGCGCCGGCGTGGGTCGAACAGCTGGCGCAGGACGGATTCGCGATCGCGCCGCTTCGGCACGGCTACGATTATCCCCTCGTCCGCTGGGAACCGTCACGCGTCGGCAAAGGTGTGGCCGTCGGCCGGATCGTTGGGTTCTCAGGCTTCATGCCCATCGCCGGGATGTTGGCGTCGCCGAATCCTTGGCAGAGCTACCTCATGGGGGGACTTCCGGAGAGCCCGGTCTGCGAGTGGCCCTTGCCGCCGGCGCTGTGCGCTGCACCCTCCAAGGAGGGGCGCATCTTCGACGACCCAACCCACCAGAACTTCTCGTTCTTTCTCGCCCTTGCGTCTCGGGAGCTGTGGCGCACGATCGATGGGTACGGGCTCGCAGATCCAGGCGCGGGGGCGGCGATCGTCATAACCTCACGGGGTGTGCAGGGGGGGAGCCGCGACGGAGACATTCCCCCGATTGACCGTCTGTGGCAACGCTTGGTCGCTCTGCTTGATCGCTGGGAGGGGGTCGGGTGCCCCAGCACAAGCGACTACCAACTCGAGTTTGTTCCGAAGCGCGAGGCTGTGAACCTCGCGCCGCCTCCGGGCAGGGAATGGGTCATCGAGCGAGCTCGGCACTGGGAGATCGTCCGGCTCGGGTGACCTTTCCGTCCGCTCGCTGGCGGGCCGCGGCGATCCATGGCGTTGCTTTCTGCTCGTCGGACAGTCGCTTCGATGTGGCCGAATCCGACGGCGGGTGTCCAGCGTGGGCAGTGTCCCTTTCTCCGTCTTGGACCGGGGCGCCAAGCGTGCCGCGACAGGGTGTCGGCTCGAGGCGTTGCGAAGGGAGGCGGGTACAAGCGCGGCTTTGACGGCCTCTGGAGCAGGTGGTGGGGGTGAATGTAGTGGCGACGTCCTAGGCAATCACGTAGAGTGTCGGCCATTCTCTTTGCCAGTTCATTGGTCTTGGGGACGGAAGGGCCACAAATCGTGTGGGGAGAGCGGATGCGTGGACGTTGGTCTCAAAGCAGGGTGTGGCTTTTGGTTGGCGTTGCCGTGCTGGCGGCGATCGTCGCTGTCCTGTTGTCGCTTCGCTTCTGCTCGCGGGAGAAGATCCTGCTCCCCTCGTGGGCACCTCCGACGCTCAAGGAGGTGCGAGCACAGCTAGAGGGACGGACGTTCGGGGAGTTTGTCGACGAAGCGTATCGCCTCCACCTCCTTCGACATCCCCAGACGGTAACGGACCTTGGACTGGCAGAGAAGCTTGGAGTTCGCAACGACCGTCTCGACGACTACTCGGATGGGTACGTTCGCACGACGCAGGCGATCGAGCGGGAGATCTACCGCCGCTTGCACACGTACAACCGCACGGCGCTGACTCCCGATGAGCGCCTGACGTACGACGCCTGTGAGGCGTTCTGGAACGATCTCACGACGCATGAGGCGCCGGCGATCTCGATGTATCCGATCTCGGCGAGCGACGATTCGCCCCACATGCGTCTGTACGCTCGGCTGATCTCGGTGTGGCGTCTGGCCGACGAGGAGGACGTCGCCGACTACATCGCTTGTCTGCACCAGGCCGACCGGCAGCTTCTTCAGCTTCGCGACCGGATCGTCGATCTGCGTGCCGACCGACGCCTGCCGCCCGCCGTCGCGCTCGACACGGTGCTGATTCAGATTCAGCCGCTCAGGATCACGAAGATGTGGTCTCCCTCGGAGTATCTCCCTGACCGAATCGTTGCGAACCCCAACCCGTATTTCGTCGCCCTGCGCGAGAGGGTGCTCGCGATGCCTGAGATCGGCTACGAGAAGCGAGTCGCCTACCTGACGGAGGCAAGGAGCGCTCTGGAGCAAGAGGTCATCCCGGCGTACGAGAAGTTGAACGCCGCCCTTGTCGCGGCGCTCACCGAGGCGCCGGAGGCGGACATCGGCATCAACCAGCGCGCCGGAGGCAACGCGGTCTACGAAGGGCTCCTTCGCCATTACACCGAGAGCGATCTCGGTCCGGCGGCCATTCATGCCGCAGGTCAGGAGACCGTCGCACGACTGCAGAAGGAGATCGATGCAATCGAGGATCGGGTGAAGGCCCCGAGCGACCGTGGCCTCCCCGACACAGCGACCGGAGTCAAAAGGGACGGCGGTGCTCCGTCGCCCGACGACGTCGTGGCCGCCTGTCGAGCCCTCCTCGAGAGGGCGGAAGCCCTCACCGCCCGATTCGCAGAGCGGCTGCCGAAGACAAGCGTCGCGATTCTCTTGGGGGAAGGAAGCCGCGGCTACGAGCCCGCCCCCTACGACGGGTCCCGCCCTGCGTTCTTGGTCGTGAGTCCTAAGAAGTCGCTGACTTCATCGGATATCGCTACGCTTGTGTACCGAGAGGTTGTCCCGGGCCGACATCTCCAGATGGCGGCGGCCCGAGAGCTTCCGCTGCCTGCGATCCGCGCCTGGGGCGACTTCCCCGCTTTGCAGGAGGGTTGGGCCGCCTACGCCCTCGACGTAGCCGCCGAGGTCGGTCTGTACGACAGCGACCCACTCGCCAACCTTGAGCGGCTGCGGAGCCAACTCCGAGACGCTGCGTCGGCCGTCGTCGACACCGGCGTCCACGCCTTCGGGTGGAGCTTCGACCGCGCCTTCGACTACTACGTGGCCGCCACGGGGGACGAGGAGAGAGGGGCGCACATGGTCGTGAAGGGATGCATCGGCTCCCCCGGGCGAGCGACGGCAGCGCTGGTTGGCGTGATTCGGCTTCGCGCCCTTCGGGACTCGGTGGAACGCGCACGCGGCGTGGCGTTCGATCCCGTCGCATTCTACGATGCGCTGCTGGGTCACGGCCTTCTCCCTCTGTCCCTTGTCGAGTGGGAAGTGCGCCAGGCCCTCGAGATCTCCGACCACGGGTGATGTCTCGCACTCGGCCGCGCTACCGTCGGGGATCGACGTGGGCTCGCCAGAGGTGAAGCGCATGTTCTGTCGGGTCGACGATGTCCGCGCCCGCCGCTGCGAAAAAGCTGTTCACGGTGCGCAGATCCCGAACCAAGAGATCGAACGCATCGTCGTTGTAGCGAGGGTCGACGGCCTGCGGGAAGTCGATGATCGTGACGGCGCCATTCCAGTAGAGCATGTTGTACGCCGAGAGATCGGCGTGGACACGATGATGGACGAGGAACAGCTCCACGTTGCGAAGGATCCCGGCGTAGAGCCGGATGGCTTCGCCCGGGTCCAGGTCGACGCCGAGGAGCACAGGCGCTGGGTTGTCGATGTCCCCGAAGTACTCCATCAGGATGACGGGGCCATTCCGCTCGATGGGCTCCGGGACGTCGGCGCCGGCCGCGTGGAGGGTCTCGAGCGTCCTCATCTCGTGGGCGATCCACGCACTGAACTTGTGGGTTTGGCCGTGCTGCGTTTTCTTTCCGAGGGCGCGGAGCACGCGCGCGTCGGGGCGACTGCCGCGCTCCCGACCCTGCTGGTATACCGTGTCGCGCTTGAAGCTGCGCGTTTCGAGCGGACGGTAGACCTTGGCGGCCACGAGGTCACGACCGAGCGATGCGTCGGCACGGCAGCAGTACACGACCGCCTCTTTGCCGCTCTTGATCGGGCGCACGACGTCGGTCAGGTAGTGTTCCTCGATGAGGGGCGCGAGGTGAGCCAGCAGTTCCTCTTCGACCGTCTTCTCCGCCTCCTGGGCAGGCTTGGGCGGGAGGTTCTTTCGGGGCCCCCGTATGGCCCGCTCGGGCTCCTCGTAGTAGTGGATGAATCCTCCTTCGGCCTCCTACTGGAGGCGCAAGACGCTTGGGACGGCGAGTATATCGAGCCCCGGTTCGAGAAGCGAAGCCCCATAAGGACCGCCGGGGCGGCGGGTCCCGCTAGCGCGAACGATAGGCTTCCGGTCGTCCTTGCGACGTCATGGCCGCGTGCGCTTTCTTGAGCCACTCGATGATCCCGATCTCCTGCGGGCACGCGGATTCACAAGCTCCGCAGGCGACGCAGTGGTCCGCACGGTTCTCGGGCTTCATGAATTCGTCGTTGGTGTACTGAGCGCTCAATCGAGCGAGGTCGCCGTAGGCCATGGCGTTGTTGTAGAAAGAGAACACCCGCGGAATGGCTACGCCATGCGGGCACGGCTGGCAGTAGCGACAGTTCGTGCAGGGAATTGGGGCCAGAGCAACGTATGCGCTGCGCACGCGATCGACGAGGCGCAGTTCTTCGTCGTGGAGCGATCCGACTCCTGAGCGTTCCGCACTTCGGAGGTTCTCCTCGACGTGACTCATCGCCGACATGCCGGAGAGGAGAAGCGAGACGTCCGGGTCGTTCCAGATCCACTGGAGAGCCCAATCGGCCTGCGATCGCTTCGTCGATGCCGACTCCCAGAACGTGGCAACTTCGCGTGGCGCCGGGCGTGTGAGCGAACCTCCGCGCAGGGGCTCCATGACGATGACGCCGAGCCCGCGCTTTGCTGCGTAGCGAAGCCCTTCGCGTCCTGCCTGGAACTCGACATCCATGTAGTTGTACTGGATCTGGCAAAAGTCCCAGTTGTGGGCGTCGACGATCTCGCGGAACGCTGTGAGGTTGTCGTGGAAGGAGAACCCGAAGTGCTCGATTCGACCCTCGTGCTTGGCCCGCTCCGCCCATTCCCTCACTCCGAGATCTCGGAGCTTCGGCCAAGTTATTCCGTTCAGCGCGTGCAGAAGGTAGAAGTCGATCGTCTCGGTCTCGAGGCGGCGACGCTGCTCGTCGAGGAAGCGATCGAAGTCCTCCGCCTTCTCAACGAGCCACGAAGGCATCTTGGTTGCCACGCGGACTCGCTCACGGTATCCGCCGCGTAAACAGCGCCCGAGGAACCGCTCTGACTGCCCGTCGTGATAGGGCCACGCCGTGTCGACGTAGTTGACGCCGCCGTCGATGGCCGTGTGGACCATCCTTGTCGCCAGAGCCTCGTCGATCTTGCTGTGGTCGTCGTTGAGGATCGGGAGCCGCATCGTCCCGAATCCGAGCGCTGAAGGTTGCCAGTCGAGCCGTCCGAACGTACGGTAGCGCATGAGACCTCACCCCAATGCATGGTCAGCTACGGTCGCATGGCGATCAAGAGGTGCGCCCCGGACGAGCCGGGGCGCGGGGATGGTTTGGAGGCGGCGAGGGCTCTACAGCGGGCGCACGGGCTCACAAATGTCCACGATGAACTTCTTCTGCGGATGTGTGTCTGGGTCGTTCAGGTAGAGTTCGTAGCACATTCGGTCGTCGGGCTGATAGCCGCTCTTTGGCATCCACTCGCCGACGAGCTTGTCCCAGGCCTCACCGAACTGGGTCATGTCGATCTCAACGTGGGCGACGGCGAAGAGACCTCCAGGGATCTTCATCGTCCCGATCTCTCCTTCGACTTTCGTCCCTGATGGCACGGTCAGGCATGCGTCCGAGCGCAGCTTCGACGGATCGGTCACCTCGGGGCTGTCGTGGTAAACGGCGAGCGACTTCGTCTCCGGGAACCGCACCAGGCCGCGCGGTCCGGCCCATTTGTAGATCCGCTCGAACGCCTCGCCGATCTTGTTGTACGGGCCGATGTGGCGTGCGTAGACGACGTTCCACTCCGGCATCTGCTTCACTTCGACACTGAACTTCATTGGAGTCCTCCTCGTAGATGGGTTGTCCGGAGTGTAGGAAGAGCCATCGGCTTCGTCTTCCGCAGTCTTGCTTTCAAGTTGCCCATTCTTGCGCTCGAGTTGACGAATCTTGCGCAGGGCGTCGGGGCCGCTGCGGCGGAACTCAGACGCGCTCATGCTGAAAGCGTTGCGGAACTCGCGTGCGAACGCGGAGGAGGATGAGTACCCGCACCCGACGGCGACGTCAGTGATCGAGAGTTTGGGGTTGGAGAGCAGCCGCATCGCGGCGGTGCTCACACGAACGCGACGGATGAAGTCACCCAGCGTCTCGCCGACCACCGACTTGAACACGCGGTGGAAGTGAAAGGGTGAGAAGCTCGCCACGCGGGCCATCGTCTCGAGCCGGAGATCGCCGGCCAAGTTCGCTTGGACGTAGTCCATCACGCGGTTTACACGGCCAACGTACTCGCGCCGCCTCAGCTCCTCTTGGTCGATCATGTCCGCCGATTATAGGGGGCAAGCGCGGGCGCGGGAACCTGGGGCTGTCGAACCCGGCGCGAATCGGCAGCCGCTAACGCCTCACCGAGACGTTCTCACGGCGGGTTTCGTGCAGGTAGTTGTAGACGGCGGCCTTTGAGACCCCGAGGGCCGCGGCCACGTACTCCTTCGCGTTGCGGAGGGCGAATACACCCATGACGTCGAGCGAGCGAACGAGGTGAAGCCGATCGGATTTGGTCATTGCTTCCGGACGCTTGCCGATCTGCGCGACGGCGCCGTCGATCGTGCGGAGGATCACCGTCTTGATATCCTCTGCCGTGTCGTCGATTCCATGGGGCAAGGCGGGATCGCCTCCGAACAGGATGATCCCCTTCGTATCGCAGTAGCTCGACGACCACTTCTCAATCTCGAGGACGTGGGAGATATCGATGTTGATGCAGATGCAACCGATCAGGTCGCCGGTCTCGTCGCGGAGAAAGAGGGTCGATGCGCGCAGCGGCTTTCCGTCCGACGTGCGGCCGCTGTAGTTCAAGTGGTCCTCGTTCGTATTGCCCGACTCGAGCCACTGCTGCATCAGTCCCGTCGGCGGGTCGCCGACCTGGCGGTGGGTAATGTCGCCGGCGATCGCGGCAATCGGGTTCCCGGCCGATTGGAGGTCCCGGAGGACGACCTCGCAGTTGGGTCCGATGGCACGTTGGAGATCCGGGACCATCTCCCGAACCAGCGCAAGCAACGGATGAAGCCTCTTCCGTTGCGGAGCCGTCCCGGGAGAGACGCGGGCATTCCTCCTTCGGTTCGCACCCACAGTCATGTGCATTCTCCTCTTCCTTCCTTTAGGAAAGTGATCGCTCAAGTATCATACACGGACCCCCGGCAGGCCCGTGTTGGCTTTCGTGGCGGCTTGTCGCGGGATGCGTGCCCGTCAAGGTTCATCTACACCCCCATGATGACGTGATCGGCCCGCTGTCGAAGTGCGGAGACTGCGCCAAGCACGGCGAGGCGAGACGTCCGCGGGTTCTCGACGTCCGGGACGCTGGACACCGTGAGGTCGAGCTCGCCAAAGCTACCCCAAGCTCTCACGCGATGGACGGTTTGCGT
This sequence comes from Thermotogota bacterium, assembly GCA_039679545.1. Taxonomy (GTDB): domain Bacteria; phylum Bipolaricaulota; class Bipolaricaulia; order UBA7950; family UBA9294; genus JAPLGD01. Next base: position 20,949 of record JBDKUT010000127.1, on the reverse strand, counting down.
TGCGTGCGGATCTGCCAGAATTCGGACGCGGGTTCGGTGGGCCCCAAGCCCCGCCAGCGCCACCGCGGCGGCGACGTTGACATTCTTCGGGAACCCCTCGATGGCGTCCGCGACGTCCCCTTCGAAGATCAGGGTTACGTCCGTGAGGGCACCGAGATCGATTCTTGCTCGGCTGAGGAACGGAGCGCCTTCCAGGCTGGTGGGGGCTTTGATGGTTGAGACCTCCACGTCGCTCAGCTCTCCGGCCAAGCTCGCCGCTCGAATTGTGCTGATTCCCGAGATAGCTCCCGCCGGGAGAATCAGGGTGCGCCGCGCGCGCACGGCCGCCTCCCGCGCTGCCTCGAGCACCCCCGGCTTGACGAGTCCGCCGATGCTCATTACGAGAAGGTCCTTGCCCGATCGTAGGATGGGCACAGCAAGCTGCTCAGCGACGGACGGCTGTGCCGCTTCCACCACGAGATCGAGGTCTCGGCTGAGCAAAAGCTCGACGGACGGAAGCACATCGATTCGGCCCGTGCCCGCGGCGAGCAGCTCCTCGAGCTGACGCGTAGGTCGGGTCTCCACGATTACGGCGAGGTCCGCGGCCACGGACGGGCAAAGCAGAGCGTCGCAGACCGCCTTGCCGATCGTTCCGTAGCCAATGACTCCTACGCGAAGCATCGGTCCTCCTCGTTTTTGGAGGCGTACCAGCGACCCTCTGTCTGTTCCGTTCGAGCGCGAAGCAGTGAACTGAGGATTGAATCGAAGCTGCCCATTGCCTTCTCGGCAAGCGTCGAAAGCCCCGCGACACGAAGAATTGCGCCGCGCGGTCGGGCATCGAGTACGGCCTCGATGACCTGAGCGTGCGTCTCGCCGGACCCCGCAGGGGCGACTCCGTCGGGTGCGATGCGTGGGCGCACGGGAACGGCAGGCGCTGGGAGTCCGTCCAACGAGACCTTGGAGACGGCGGTGTGAGGTGTGCACGTCGTGCGGTGCGAACCCCCTCGTGCCGTGGCCGTGATGTCCATCCTCCGGCGCCTCGGATTGAGCGGGGCGCGTACTCGTCCGGCCACGGTCAGTGTCTCGGCCGCTCGAACGTCACGCTCCGAGCCATGGTGCAACGTTTCCAGCTCACAATCTTCGCCACGGCACCGCACTCCCAGGGCCGCGGCCATGAGGTTACCGCGCGCTCCACCCGTGCGGGGGAGACCCCCAGGCATGCCGTTTTTGTAGATTCCTTCGCTTACCACAACGCTGACATTCTCCGGCTCGCTGTCGCTGGGCAGCGAGCGGGTCGCGCGGGCGACGGCGAGAGCAGTCGCTCCGGGTTCCGTGCAGCCCCACGTGGGCCGGGCGTCAGTTCTGATGACTTGGGTGATGTCCATGCTTGTCTGCATCTCCATAGAGCCAATTCCGGAGCTCGCGGACGGCTTCGGCGGCGTCGTCAATCTCCTGCTCCGTGTTGAAGGCGTGGATCGCGATCCGTACGCCTCCGGCCCGAACGTGGGCGAGGACACGCAGGTCTCGAAGGTGGTTCTCAATGGCCTCGCAGCGGGCCGGATCGGTGGTGCTTGCCGGGATCGCTACGCACACGATGCCGGACCGGTGTTTTTCGTCGAGAGGGTAGAGGACCGGGACGTTGCGCTCGGCGAGGGCGTCGAGGAACCGCGCCACAAGCCCTAGGATTCTCTCTTCAATCGCCTCGGCTCCCGCGCGGACGATGAGGCGAAGGGACGCGGCAAGGCCGTTGTACAGAATGGGCGAGGGCTTCGGCGTCTCGAACCGCCGTCGGTCTTCGGCCAGGAGGATGCCGCGGTCGGGGTACGTCGCCGCTGTCCGGATCACGTCCTGAACTTCGCGATCCCCCTCATCGGAGAGGTTCTTGTACGTCGCCGTGCTCGGGGTCAGCTGTGCGGCGAGCTCCGGTCGAACATAGGTAAACCCCGTCCCGAGAGGGCCGCAGAGCCACTTGTATCCCCCGCAAGCCAGGACGTCGATGGGGGAATCAGCGAGGTCGATCCTCAGGGCCCCGACGGCCTGAATTCCATCGACGCAGAGGAGCCCGCCGTGCCGGTGCACGACCTCCCCCAGGGCGGCTACGTCATTCCGGTATCCCGTCCCGAATTCCACGTAGCTGACCGCGACGGCGCGCGTGTGGGAGTCCACAGCGGCGAGGAGGGCGTCGCGCGTCGCCGAGAGTGACGCGGGGCGAACGCGGCGGACGCGAACGGGGTATCGCTCCGCCTGCAGGAGCCACGGGATGACGTTGGCGGGGTGCTCGCGCTCACACAGCACGACATTGTCGCCGTGCTTCCAGGTCAGCGACCCCGCTACGAGGTTGATCCCCGCGCTTGTGTTTCCCGCCAGGGCGAACGCCTCTGGGGAGCAGTCAAGCAGATGAGCCGCCAGGGCACGCACCTCGATTCCCGGATCGGCGAGGGGAACACCGCTCGCGCACTGGGACTTCGCAGCATCGGCCATCGCCTTGGCGGCGTCCAGCGGCAGAGGTCCTCGGCCTGCGGTGGCGAAATACGCTGCACGGTCCAGGCCGGGAAAACAGGTTCGCAGGGTCCTAACGTCCATACGGGTTCCCCCTCGTTCTCGGGGCGTCGAGCGCCGCAGCGCTCCGACGTGCCCCACGTTCTTCGTTTCGATCGATGCCCATTGCCCCTCCAGTGGAGCTAGCGCCTGTGCTGAAGCGGATCCAGCGCATCTCGAAGCCCGTCGCCCACGAAGTTGAAGGCAAACACGGTGAGCGAGATTAGGACGCCAGCCGGAACCCACAGCCACCACGCGGTAGCGATGTATGGCTTTGCCAGGTTGAGCATGCTTCCCCACGACGCGAGCGGCGGGGCGATCCCCAGTCCTAGGAAGCTGAGCGAGGACTCGGTGAGGATCGCATACGGGATCTGAAGCGTCGCGGCGACAATGATCGGAGCCACCGAGTTCGGAAGGAGGTGGCGGAGGATGACCCGACCGGTCGGGACCCCGAGCGCCTTGGTCGCCGTGATGAACTCCTGCTCCTTGAGGCGGAGGAACTCGCCGCGCACGAGTCGGGCCACCCCCATCCAGCTGAACAGCCCGATGACCGCCATGATGTTGTAGACGCTCGGGGTTAGGTACGCGTTCACGACCATGATCAGGAAGAACCGGGGCAGAGAGAGGAAGATGTCGGCCGTTCGCATGATGAGCGAACTTGCGAGCCCGCCGAAGAATCCTGCGACGGCGCCCAGCGTCACGCCGAAGACCAAAGACAATCCCGTGGCAACCAGTCCCACCATCAGCGAGACGCGGGCGCCGCTGATCAGTCTGGAGAAGACATCGCGCCCCATTTCATCCGTTCCCAGCCAGTGCGCTGCGCCGGGTGCCGCCGGCTTTCCTCCCGGAACGGCCTTGAGGTCAATCTTGAGAGGATCACAGGGCATGATGCGTGACCCCAGCGCGGCGATCGTGACGAGAACTACGAGGAAGACCAGGCTGGCCACGGCCAGTTTGTGTCGTCGGAACGACCGCCACGTCCGGGCCAGCTGTCCCTGCGACGGCTCTTTCTTCCCCCTCGCGCCGATCCTCACAACCATGCCTCCTCGGACGTCGCCTTAGTCGTAGTGAATGCGGGGATCCACCCACGCGTAGAGGATGTCGGCGAGCAGGTTGCCCGCCAGAACCACCGTTGATGTGACCATCGTGACACCCATCACGATCGGGAAGTCACGGGATTGGATGGCGAGGACGCCGAGGCGACCCATCCCCGGCCACGCGAAGATGGTCTCCACGACGAACGACCCGCCCACCAGCTCGGGCAGGGACAGCCCGGCGAGCGTCACCATTGGAATCAGCGCGTTGCGCACGCCGTGACGCACGATGAGCCGGGTCTCGCGGAGTCCTTTCGCGCGGGCCGTCCGCATGTAGTCCTGATTCAGCACGTCAAGCACCGACGAGCGCTGGTAGCGCGTCCACGACGCAACCTCCCTTAGGGAGAGGACGGCGGCCGGAAGGATGAGGTGCCGAACTACGTCCCACAAGGCTTCGGCACCCGATGCGCCTGCGGCAAACGAGTGCATGCCTGTGCTGGGCAGCCAGCCCAGTTTGACGGAGAACAGCCACACCACCAGCATGGCGAAGAAGAACGACGGGATTGAGATTCCTGCGAACGCCGCGATGGTGCAGCCGTAGTCGATGACGCCGTATCGTCGGACCGCGGTGATCGTCCCGATCGGTAGGGCGAGGGTCACGGCGACGACCAGCGCGATGCCGCTCAGGAGGAGCGTGTTGGGGAGACGGTCAAGAACCTCCTCCATGACGGGAAGTCGGCTGCGCAGCGAGTAGCCCCAGTCTCCCTGGAGGCAGTTTCCCAACCAGTAGGTGTACTGCACCACCAGCGGGCGATCGAGCCCGAGGTTGTGCCTGAGGATGTCCTTCTCGTCGGGCGTCAGGAATCCCTTCTCGGGATCCACGTACATCGCAAGGGGGTCCCCCGGAGCCAAGTGCATCACGAAAAACGCGGCCCACGAAATCACGAGGAGAAGCACAACGCAGAACGCCAGGCGCCCGGCGAGGTATCGTGCCATCTTGCCCCCTCCAAGGCAGGGCGGCTCACTTCCCGCCCTGCCTCGCCGTGATGTAGGCCCCTACTGCCTGTCGACCCAGATCCTACCTACGAACTCGAACTGACTGTAGATGCCCGGGTTGGCCACAGCCTCCTCCGTGTGAACACGCTTGTTGATTCCCCACGCGCGCATCTGCTGGAAGAGCGGAAGCACGGGCAGCTCGTGCCAGACGATCTCCGCCGCCTGTCGGTAGTACGTATCCGCAACGGCAGGATCCGACGTGTTGCTGCCGAGCGTGAACAGCCTGGCCGTCTCCGGGTTGTCGTAGCAGGTCTGCGAAACCGATGCATCCCCGGTGCCAAAGGCTCGAGCGTACGCTCCCGCGTTCGATCCGAAGTACCCGAAGTTCAAACGCATCAGGTCGAACGGCTTGTCGGCTTTTCCGTCGTTCTCCGCGGCCAGGGTCGCTTGATCGATCAAGCGGATCGTTACGTCTATGCCGATCTCTCGTAGGTAAGCTTGGACGAGGACCGGGAGATTGTCGGACGCGGAGATGCTCGAGTACTCGATCACGAACCGGCTTCCTGGGGAGACCCCGTTGACGTTCTTGGACACGAGGATTCCGTCCGATCCCTTCTCCCATCCGACGGACGCGAGAAGCTGCCGAGCCGCGTCGGGGTTGTAGTCATACCCGATCATTGGGGTGTAGGCCGTGACTACCTGGTTCCACGGCGCGTTCATGACGACGCCGAGTCCTCCGAGGAGGTTGCCGACGATGGCCTCGCGGTCGAGGGCCATGAGCATTGCCTGTCGCGTCCGCTTGTCAGCGAGCATCGGCTTCTTGACGTTGACCCCGACGTACGACGAGTAGTCGATCAGCGGAGTGATCGCGGTGAGGTGAGACGCCGCTTGGATGTCATCCAGATCTACGCTCCCCGTCCGAAGCCGTGCCCAGTCGATCTCCCCGGTGAGCATGGCGCTCACCAGAGCGTCGGCATCCGGGACGATGCGGATGATCAGACGATCGAGGTACGGGCGGCCGCCCCAGTACGTCTCGTTGCGCTCGAGGATGATCGCCTCGCCGCGGCTGTAGCTCACGACCTTGAACGGCCCTGTCCCGACGCACCCCTGCGTGTTCCACACGCTCGTGGAGAGCCCGGAACTCGTGATGCCGTTGTCGACGAAGATGTGCCGTGGAATCAGCGGGACACAGATGTCCTGCATCAGCCGGTACACGGGCTTCGCGGTGGTCACTTTCACCGTGTAGTCGTCGAGCTTCTCAAACCGATGGGGAACGTCACCCACGTAGAACCGCTTCATGAAGTAGACGGCGCCGGCGGCGGGGTCTTGGATGGTCTGTGCCCAGAAGAGGACGTCATCCGCGGTGAACGGCTGCCCGTCCTGCCACAGGACGCCACGGCGCAAGTGGATGGTCCAGCTCAACTCGTCCGCGCTCATCTCCCACGACTCGGCCAGGATGGGCCGGAGTTCGGACGGGTAGTTCTCGCCTCCCCACGTAAGGGGTTCCGCGCAGAACTGGTAGATCATTAGATCGGGCATGCCGTTTCCGAGAATGGGAACGAACCCCTTGGCGGGCTCCGCGGTCGCTCCAAACGTGAGCGTTCCGCCGTACTTGTCCGTCTCCGCTTGCACAACGAGAGATAGCCCAGCAACCAGGATCCCGACGACCGCCAACAGAAGACCTCGTCTCGCCATAGATAGTGCCTCCTCCCTGCGTACTGGTACTGAGATTGCGTGCGCAATATGTCGAACGTGGAACGATTCGTCTCGTGTGACGTCTCACCTCCCGGCGACGTGCGCCCGTGCCTGGTGGCGCCTCCTCGTGGAGGCATCGCTCCTCTTCTCGGCAACGTCGTAAGGCACAGCGTGGGGTCCAGAAGTGAGATCTGAGGGTGTTGGGAGTCGACTCGAAGGGTAGGGCGTTCGAGAAACAACGCCCGGGGGTTGTGCTTTCTGGCTGCGATGCTCTGGACCTCGGCATGCTCGTCCAACCATCTTGACAAAAACAATATGTATGGCCATGCAATTTGTCAAGATCGTGATCTCTGCACTTCCGGCCACCTTGGTGTCGAAACTCGATCTGAACTATACTATGGCCGATTCCGAGCCTGCAAAGTGCGGTTGTCGAGGCTTGAGCGTTTGACAACAGGGAGGGAAGACGATGGATCGGGAGGCATGGAGCCGGCTGTGCGACCTGATGAGCGTTGCCGCGCCGAGTGGCCACGAAGCAGACGCCGCTCGGGTGTGGCGCAAGCAGATCGAACACCACGCGGAGAGGGTGTGGGCGGACCCCCACGGAAATGCCTACGCGTGCGTGAATGAGGATGGGCAACCTCGTGTGATGCTTGCAGGTCATCTGGATCAGTTGGCCCTTGTGATCACCGACATCGATGAGGCGGGATTCCTCTCCTTTGTGGGCATGGGACGGTGGGATACGCAGGGGCTTCCGGGACAGCGTGTGAATCTCTTGGGGCGTAGTGGCCTCGTGCGAGGCATCGTGTGCCGCCGGGCGACACACCTTCTTACGCCGGAGGATGAGAAGACAGTTGTCGGCTTCTCCGATCTGTGGATCGACATCGGCGCGCGGGACGCCGCCGAAGCCGAGCGCCTCGTGCGTGTCGGTCAGCACGCGGTTCCCTCGCTCGGACTGGAACGGCTTCAGGACAAGCTTGTCGTCGGGAGCGGGCTCGACGACCGCGTTGGGGCGTTCGTCATCTCCGAGGCTGTGCGGGAAATCGCCCGGTCCGATGTGACGGCCGCCGTCTTCGCGGTGGCGACAGTGCAGGAAGAGGTCGGGATTCGGGGAGGAACGACGAGCGCATTCGCCGTGGCCCCGGAGGTGGGGATCGCGGTGGATGTGGGGTGGGCCACGGACACGCCCGGGGATCGAGAGGCAAGGAGGCGTGTGGGCTCCGTGTTTCTCGGTCGAGGGCCGATCGTAGGCAGCGGATACACCGTCAATCCTCGCTTGTTCGAAATGATTGTCGAGACGGCGGAAGAGGAGAGGCTTCCTTATCAGATCGCGCCGGCGCCTCGGGGAACGGACGCGAACGCGATCCAGATCTCGCGGGGAGGTGCAGTGAGCGCTCTCCTCTCGATTCCGACTCGGTCGATGCACTCCGCCTCGGAGATCGTTCATTGGGACGACCTTGAAGCCACGGCGAGTCTGCTCGCGGCGGTCGTTCGCCGGCTTGGCGGGGCACTCCTCACCGCGGAGTAGCGAACGCGCGAGGAAGGGTTGAGGTGCGGCTCAGCGGAGACGGCCCGCGGCGGCCGTAGCTTCACGTTCGCGGACCCGGTCGATAGAATGAGGCACCGCAAGGAAGGAGTGGAGTTTCGGTGCCCAAGGCGTGTCCGCACCTCTTGATCGACCGTGGTGACCTGCCGGAGATCGTCCTGTTTCCCGGTGACCCAAAGCGGGCTGAGCGGATTGCCGAGCGGCTCGAACGCGCGGAGCGCGTCGCAGCGAACCGGGAATACTACAGCTACCGCGGCACCTACCGAGGAGTCTCGGTTGGTGTCACCTCGGCGGGAGTAGGCGCCGCGGGGGCCGCCATTGCCTATGAAGAAGCGATCCGCGTTGGCGTGAAGACGCTGATCCGTGTCGGGACGGCGGGTTCTCTCTGCGACAGCGTTCATGCCGGGGACCTCGTTGTCCCGATTGCGGCGGTGCGGGGCGAAGGAACGTCCCGCCAGCTCGTCCCGATGGAGGTTCCTGCCGTAGCCGATCCCGACGTGTCGGCGGCCTTGTGGGCGGCGGCGCGAGCCAGCGGAGGTGGGGTTCACCGAGGCGTGGGTGTATCAGTCGACGCGTTCTACCGTGGCGTCCTCGACCTCGGCCTCGACGCGTACGCGGCGTCCGGCGCGATCTGCGTCGAGATGGAATGCGCGGCTCTGTATGCCATCGCCCTGTTGCGCCGGGTTCGGGCGGGATCGATCCTCGTCATCGACGGGGACGCGCGCTCCGCGTCGGCCGGCCAGCACGATCCGCACCGGGACCTCGTCCGGAACGCGGTCGATCGGGAGATCGAGGTTGCTCTGGATGCGGTGACCCGCCTGGCACAAGTCTCGTCGTAAGGCGGAAGGGGAGGTCTGTGGATTCGACTCCAGTCGTTAGTCGTGGCGGTGCAGTCTTCAACATCATCTTCCTTGTGGCCCTCCTGGTGTTCGTCGCGTTCCTGATGTGGAAGATCTACCGCCGAATGAAACAGTAGCACAGCGCGGCCAGAAGTCCTCGAACCGCTCATGCGCGTCGACGCGATTCAGGCAGCCCTATTGAACCCAGCGGCGAGGATCGCCGTCAGGGAGTCGAACACAATGCCCTACCATTCCGGGTGTCCCTACTGGACAGCGTAGTTGCCTCGTCCGTCGGGTCTTCCCGTCCCCCCGAGTTGGTCTCTGGCGGACGAGTTTTCCACTCGGCTCTTCCCTAAAGATCGGGAGTCTTTGACCTCACCGATGCAGAGGCACGCGAGCACAAGACGGCGTGCTCCGTCGACTTTTTTCGAAGCGGCGACCTCCACCAGGTCAGGGAATCCTCGTCTTCGGTGAGCGGGTCGACGGCGGGCACGTCGTAGCGGATGGATGGGGGCGGGCGCAACAGGTTGTCCCAATCTGCGAAGCGCTTCGGGTTGAGTAGGCACAGCAGGTTCGATGCTTCGGACGGGGATCGACCATGCGACCATTTCGATCGAATGGCTGAAGTACGTCATTGGGAGTGGTGTCCAAGGTGCGTTGCGGGCGGCGAATCCCGCAACGCCGTGTTTGGCGGAGAGGTTGAGTGCTTCCTCAACCTGCTTCGAGGTGGCGCAGTCGATCACCGGCGTAGGGAGTCCACAGTTCCACGCGAGGTCGAGGAGGGAAAACATGTCCCGCTGGAGGTCAAGCGGCGTGCCCGCATCGTCCGCGATGTAGTCATAGGAAAGATCCTCTCGGCCCAATCCGTCGGTGCAGATAACGTAGTTTTCCACGACGGAGCTGGCGGTCGCTCTGTCCGTCGTCAGGAGTGACTTGGCGTTCTGCGGAACGACTGCGGAGCTGGGAAGGACGACGTGGGCGCGGCCTGAAACAAGCGGCACGGAATTCCGCATGGCATCCTTCGGGAAGCGAGGTCGCTCCTGCTCGTCCAGGTGAAGCATCCGGTGGCACACAGAACACCGGCCGTGACGACCGTGCGTCGGGCGGTACTCAGAGCGCGACGACGAGGAGTACGACGGCTGCGAGAACGGCGAGCAGGACCAACTTCCAAGGGAACTTGGACTCCGCGAGCAGAGCGAGGGGTGACGTGCACGTGCTCTCGAGGCAGGCCTCTACGGCGGTTCGAAGCTGCCATTCCTTCTCACGGCCGACGCCGGCGAAGGCCTTGGCTCCCACGAAGATGACAGGGAATGCCGTTGGCAGGATTCCGTACTTTGACGAGAGAGCCCACAGAAGGTCGAGGTTCGCCGTCTCCTCGAGGCGGAGAACGACGAGGTCGGGGTGCTCCTGCTCCAGCGGCTTCAGCACCTCGTCCATTCGGGCGCAGTCGTGGCAACCTTCCCGGTAGAAGACCACGACATCGGGGTCCTTCGCGAGGCCCTCGGCGCTGCCGACAATCCACACACCCATGACGAGGGCGATTCCGAGGAACAGCGGGTTTCGCTTCGCCCGGACACTCTGGTCTTGCGTCCTCGCGAAACACCTACGCGCGTTCCGCATGGCTACGCAACGCCTCCTCTTGCGGTTCGATCGGCGAGAATTCGTCGTAGCTCGGGCATCGCGAGCTCCGCCGCTCGCTCTCCAGCCTCGATTCCATCTTTGGCCCGCAGGTAGCTCAAGATGGTCAGGGTTAGCTCAGGGCGGATCACGACGTCCGGTGGGTCGAGGCGCATCTTTTGACGAAGGATCTCCTGGCCCATGATGGAGATCGATTGGTTGAGAATGCTGTACAAACCAGGAAGTGGTCGTTCCGGGTTCTCTCGGACTCCGTGCTCGAGGAGCTCCGTCAGACTGCTCGGCACCCACGCACGATGAGCCAGGCCCTCGTGAAGGCTGTCCCCGATACGCTCCCAGACGCCGCGCCCGCGCGACGTCGTCGGAACCGGACGCGGCGCGATGTCGACGGCGATCACGACGTCGGCACCGAGAGCCCGGCAGGCGCCCACCGGCACGGGGTCCACCAATCCGCCGTCGACGAGGAAGCGGGAGTCCCGTCGTACAGGTCGGAACAGGCCGGGAATCGCAGTCGAGGCGCGAACCGCGTCGACGAGGGAGCCCTCGCGAAGAACGACCGCGTCCCCGGTATCGATGTCGCACGCCACCGCAGCGTACGGGATTGGCAAATCCTGGATTTCGATGCTCCCGAGGAGCTCCGTGAGCATCCGCTTGAGCTCCGACCCGGAGCTCAGGCCGGCTCGGGGGAACGTCGGAAGGAAACTGAGGAGGATCCTCCTCTGAACATCCGTGGCCAACCATTCCCGCTCGACGTCCTCGATCGGGACGCCCGCGGCGAACGCGGCGCCGACCAGAGATCCGATGCTGGAGCCGGTGACCGCGGAGATCGGAATTCCCTCACGTTGCAGGACCTTCAGAACTCCGGTGTGCGCCGCTCCACGGGCGCCGCCTGATCCAAGTGCCAGACCGATCGTTTCGACCGCCTTCATGGCGAACTCCCTCCGAGGTATGAGCCAGCCGTTTTCCACCGGCAGCATAGCACACGGGCTGGGATACGTTGAAAGGGGAGGCGAGGTCGCTGGTGGCGGGCGCACGTGAAGAGCCGGCTGCGGAGCGTACGAGCCGAAGCAACAAAGACGACAGCAACCTCTCCATCCTGGTGGGCTTGCTGGAGGCTGCTGTCGTCTCGAACCAACTACTTAGACTTCTTCGGAGCGGGCTTCGTCGGCTTCTTCTCCGGCTTCTTGGTCGCTGCCATGGTTGCCACCTCCTCTTCGGTGACGTGCTATGTGCGCATTTGTCTAGATGCGCAAGAAGCATTATACTACTCCTCGTGGTCTTGTCAATAGACCTTCATTGAGATCACGTGATCGATAGGAGGCACGGGATGGTAGATCCGCATGCTGCAATCTTTAAGTCACTATCGAGTCGATCACGAACGACCATTCTGAAGTTGCTGAGCCAGAACGGAGAGATGTCGGTGGACGAACTCACGGCGGCCCTTGAGCTTGCGGGGCCTACGGTCTCCCGACATCTTCAGGTGCTCCGACAGCAGGATCTGGTCACCGTTCGCCGGGACGCGCAGAACCGTTACTACTCCGTGGATATCAAACGGCTGGAGCAGATGTTCAACGCGTTTCTTCAGTACTTAACAGAGGAGTCGTGATCGAGAGATCGAAGCGGAACTCGGACTCGCCGCCCGAGGCGTGAAGCCTCCTCGGACGGCGGGCCTGTCTTTTCTCCGGCATCCCCGACGATGCGCTGGGAGGCTTCGAGCAGAAGCGTCGGACGCAGGAGAGTCTCCATGTCCCACTCCGGGCACAGCCACTCTGGAGAACATGACGCGAGCGGGAGGAGGGTCGGCACGGCCTTCGTCCTCAACCTCTCGTTTGCGATCCTCGAACTCGTCGGTGGGCTGTGGACGAACAGCGTGGCAGTCCTGTCCGATGCCCTGCATGATTTCGGCGACTGCGTGGCTCTCGCCCTATCTTGGCGGCTTATCCGGATCTCCAAGCGGACCGGAGATGAGGTCTACACATTCGGGTACCGGCGTTTCTCTCTCCTCGGAGCGCTGACGATGAGCGCCGTGCTCCTTGCGGGAGGCATCGTCGTTCTCCTGCAGTCCGTTCCACGCCTCTTCGCGCCGCAGACGACGAACGCGCGTGGCATGCTTCTTCTCGCGGGGATTGGGATCACGGTCAACGGCTTGTCGGCCCTCCGGATGCGGGGCGGAAAAAGCCTGAACGAACGGGTCGTGACGTGGCACTTCATTGAGGATGTGCTCGGGTGGGTCGCCGTTCTTGTGGTCGGTCTGGTGATGCTCTTCTGGTCGGTGCCGATTCTCGATCCAGTTCTTGCCATGGGTATTACGCTCTTTGTTCTGTGGAATGTTGGCAAGAGGGTGAAGGAGACGTTCGTCATCCTTCTGCAGGGGGTCCCGGAGACGCTGAAGGTCGCCGAGGTCGAAGACGCAATCCGCGCCATCCCCGGCATCTATGACGTTCATCACACTCACATCTGGTCGCAAGACGGCACGGATCACGTGCTCACGACGCACGCCGTGATTGCCAATGCTGACTCATACGCCGATGTGGCCGCCCTGCGCCGACAGGTGAAGGAAGGGCTGAAGCGGTTCGGCGTCCTCCACGCGACGATTGAGTTCGAGAGCCAAACGGGGCCGGCGTGCGACGACGCCGGCGACGGGTGTCGGTGTCGGGAGCGCGAATGAGCACGGTGGCCGTGGTTCGCTGCAGCTCGTATCGAGACGAGGACGTCGACACCGCCATACGGCGCGGACTGAGCTTGCTCGGCGGCGTGGAACGGTTTGCCCGGCCTGGTGAGTCGATCGTCCTCAAGCCGAACCTGCTTGTGGGCCGGGAAGCGGAGCGCGCGGTGACGACCCACCCGAGTGTCTTCCGTGCCGTGGCGCGGTCGTTCGGCGGAGTAGACGCACGGCTGTCGTATGGGGATTCCCCCGGGTTTGGACGAACCGAAGGCGTGGCGGAGCGGGCGGGGATCGCCCAGGTGGCGCGCGACCTGGCCATCCCGGCTGCGGATTTCGGCTCTGGAGAGACCGTGTCGTTCCCGGGCGGCCATCTGATCAAGCAGTTCACGATCGCACGTGGGGCGCTCGACGCGGACGGTCTCGTGTCGATCGCGAAGCTCAAGACACACGGGCTGACGCGGATCACCGGCGCGATCAAGAACCAGTTCGGCTGCATTCCAGGAGTTCTCAAAGCGGAGTTCCATGCTCGCCTTCCCAACGCCGACTTGTTCTCCCAAATGCTGGTCGACCTAAATCTCCTGCTTCGGCCGCGCCTCTTTGTCGTCGATGGGATTGTGGCCATGGAGGGGAACGGGCCCCAGAGCGGACGGCCGCGTTCGATGAACGTGATCCTTCTGTCCGAAGACCCGGTGGCTCTCGATGCGACGGTTTGCCGCTTGATTGACCTCGATCCCCGACTCGTTCCGCCGATTGTCTACGGCGAGACGTTCGACCTCGGCAGCCTCGAAGCCATCGACATCGTCGGAGATCCCGTCGACGCTCTTGTAGCGCGTGACTTCGAGGTCAACCGAGGTCCTCGGTCGACGACCGGGCGACTCGGACGCGTCGGCCGGATTGCACGACGTCTCGTCGTTCCGCGACCTGTCATTCGAGAGGTGACGTGTACTCGATGCGGCACCTGTGTTCGCGTGTGCCCCGTAACTCCAAAGGCCGTCGAGTTCGAGACGGCCGGGTCTCCACCGGTTCACCGCTACGACCGATGCATACGCTGCTACTGCTGCCAGGAACTCTGTCCGGAGGGCGCGATCGAGATCGGCGTGCCGCTTCTCGGACGCTTGATCCACCGGTAGAGCAACAAGCCCGCCACGCGAGATCCGCTAAGTGGGTACGTGGACGCGGTTCCGGCCGGCGAGCTTCGCCCCGTAGAGGGCTTCGTCGGCGGCGCGTAGAAGGTCGTCTTGCGTGCGGCCATGCGTCGGGAAGACAGCGACTCCGGCCGAGAGGGTAACAGGGTGGCCTCGCTCTCGGGAGAGTTCCCGGAATGCCGCCAAGAGGTCTTCCGCGCGGGCTCGGGCGACGTCGAGCGGGGTCCGAAGCAGGATCAAGACAAACTCCTCACCACCGTAGCGACATGCGATGTCGCCCGGCCGCGTTCGCTCGCGCAGGAGCCGGCCGAGAATCTCAAGCATCCGATCGCCTTCCTCGTGCCCGTACTGGTCGTTGACCTGCTTGAAGTGGTCGATGTCTAGCATGATCGCGGAGAACGCACTGTGGTCGTACGACGCTCGCTCGATGTCGCGGGGGAGGGTCTCGTCGAGATAGCGGCGGTTGAACAACCCCGTCAATGCGTCGCGAATCGCTTGCTCTCTCAGCTTTGTCTGCAGAGCTTCGATCCGTTCGACGTGCAACTCAAGCCGTCGATGGGCGTCCTGCAGTTCCGTCTCCGCGGCGTGCCGCGCGGTGATGTCGCGCAACACGACGAGGAAGCCGGAGGCCCGTCGGTCTCGGTCGAGGAGAGGAGAGACGCGAACGTCGGCGAAGAGAGGAGGTTCGGCGCTGAGCGCCAGCTCGGCGTGGCCGCCGTGCTCGTCGCAGCAGCGAGCTTCGATCTCGCGCCAGGCTCCGACCGCCTCCACGGCGCGTTGGCCGATGGCTGTGGAGTCGAGCCCTAGGAGTCGTTTGGCCGAAGGGTTCAGGTCGACAAGCCGCTGTGTTCCATCCACAACCAACACGGCGTCTGGCATCTCCTCGACAAGCGCATCGCGAGCGATTGGCACGAGATCGAAGACGCGGAACGCTCCGACGCTCGCGATCAGAACGCCTGCCGAGAAGAAGCAGGCGATGGGAACCAAGTCAAGCCCCGCAAGTGGCGTGATGCCGAAGATGTAGAGGAGGCCTGCTGCAAGGGGGAAGAGTGTACCCAGCAAGACGGTGACGGACTGGCGCCGGCGGATCACGACCGGGCGTACGGCGGCGCCGATGAGCAGAAAGCACGCGATTCCAAGGTACCCGTACAGCGCGCTGACGGCCAAGTAGAATCCAGGTCCGTGAAGATAGATGAGCGTGTTCGTGCCGGGGGCACCGGGCAGGAATCCGGTCCAGACCCAGTGGTGAAACTCGTTTGTCGACACGGCAGCAACGTTCGCAATCGGGATGATCCACACCACGTAGCGACGCCAGCCTCGAAGCCAGCGGTCGTGCCCTGTGTACTTCGCAGCGAACAGGAGCAAGAGTGTTGACACCGTCCCCGATCCGACGTACTGGCACTTCGCCCAGAGGTTCTTCCAGAAGAGCGTGACCGACGCCGCCTCCAGACCAGATGCCAACGTGTACTCGGCCACCCCGAGCATGAGTAGAAAGAGGAGGATTCCTCCGGGCACGAATCTGCGATTCCACATCAAGCCGGCCGCGACGAGTGCCAGAGCCGTCGCTAAGAAGAGAATTCCTGCAGCCGGAGTGAAGAGCCAGTGCATGGCGGGATTCTACCGAGTCGGGGAAACCGCGACGAGCCGCTCTCCAGACCTGCTTCACCGACGGCTGCCCTGGACGGCTCCTCCCCTGTTGCGGAGAATCGGGGCCGTGAGCGTACGAAGGGAGCCTTCTCACGGCGGTGGGATGGTTGTGTGTCTCCCGCTGAGCCGAGCGAGTGCCTACCTCGTTCGCGGCTCCGCTCCGATCCTCGTGGATGCGGGGATGCCCGGACAACACGGGGTGCTGTGCCGTTACCTCCACCAGCTCGGACTTGCCCCTGTGGACATCGCCCTCGTGGTCGTGACGCACGCCCACGTCGACCACACCGGCGGTCTTCCGTGGATCTGCTGTGCGGCGAGGGCCCCCGTCGCGTGTCATCGAGACGCCGCAGCTCCGCTGCGTGCGGGACAGAACGCGGCGCTACGGCCTCGGACACGTCTCGGACGGGTCGTTGCTTCCGTCCTTCGGCACGGCCCGCGCCCGCCTTGCGTGGAGCCCGACCTGATCGTTGACCACGAGATCAGTCTGGAGCCGTACGGAACCGCAGGATCCCTCGTTCCCACGGCCGGGCACACCCGCGGATGTCTTTCCGTGCAGGTGGGCCACGATGCGGTCGTAGGGGACTTGCTTATGGGACGTTCCATCGGTCCCCGAAGACCGACGGTTCCGTTCTTCCTCGAGGATGCCGTTGCGTGGGAAGAAAGCCTGCGCCTCCTCCTCGTGCGAGGTGTCGAGCGCTTCCACACGGCGCACGGCGGCTGCTTCAGCGCCGACGCGGTCGCGTCACTGCTCAAGAACGTCACACGCTAGGCCGTGGCGTGCTGGAAGCCGAGTACCCCAGCGAGAACGAGGCCCATTCGGACCGCCGTGCCCAAGCCCGCCGCGATCGCGAAGAGGACAGGCCTTCGGCCGACGACGGCAAAGAGGTAGAGAGAGACGGTGTCTGGGAATCCCGGGATCGAGAGGAGAACGAACACCGCGACCACCCCGTAACGGCGTACAAACCGCTCGCTCCAGGATAGCACGGCGCGGATCCAAGCGTAGCGATCGGCCAGCCGACGGAAGCGGGCCGTCTCTTTCATCCGATCCCCAAGAAAGAAGACGAGGTAGGACCCTAGGATCTTCCCGGCCACGGCGAAGACGAAGACCCATCCGATCGGAAGCCAACTATGGCCGATCACGGGCAGCTCGCTTGGCGTAGGGAGCACGAGGGCGGTTCCGACTTCGTAGAGGAACACGAGGGCAAGGCCGCCGACCGTGTGCATGGACCTACCCTACCGAATGGAGCGAGAACCCACAAGCTTGGCGTCGGTTCTGTCGGCGGGAGGTCAATTCACGTGCCGAGGAACTCGCGGATTCCCGAGAGGAGCATCTCGACCGCGACGGTCATGAGGATCATTCCCATCAGCCGTTCGATGGCGACGAGACCTCGGGGGCGTAACACCCGTCGGAGGCTCTCGGCGGAGACGAGAAGGAACGTTGAGGCGCACCACGCGCCGAGGACGGCAAGCGCCCACGTTCCCAATCGCTCCGGCTCTCTTGTTGCGAGGAGCATGACCGTGGCCAGAGCGGAGGGACCGGCGATGAGCGGGACGGCGATCGGGACGATGAACGGCTCTCCCCGGGGTGTCGGGCCAAACATGCCGCCGGGCTGTGGGAAGATCATCCGCAGCGCGATGAGGAAGAGGACAACGCCTCCCGCGATCCCGAGCGCCTCCTGGGAGATCCCGAGCATCCCGAGGACGTAGCGACCGAGGTAGAGGAAGAGGAGGAGGAACCCGAGGGCAAACAGCGACTCGCGTACAAGGATGGTGCGTCTTCGCTTGGGATCGACGCTCTCGAGCAGCACGAGGAAAAGGGGGATGTTCCCCAGAGGATCCATCACCAGAAACACCAGCAAGAGCGCGGACAACAGCGTCACAAGCTCACCTCATCGCGATTCTGTTCCTCGTGCGGACGGCCCACGGAACGTTGCTTCGGCCTACGCCCACAAGACACCGAAGATTAGCCACGCCACGCCGAAGGCGAGGGCCGTGTTGAAGACGGTGGCGGACAGGTACACGACCACGGGCCGCCAGCCCATGGCAGTAAGCTCCCGGACCGAAAGCTCCAACCCGATGCAGAGAAATGCCGCGGCGAACGCCCACTTCGATAGCGCCTTCAGAACGGTGACGGCGTTCCCTGTTAGGACCCCGGTCGACGCGAGGACCGACACGAGGACAAAGCCGAGGATGAACTTCGGGAACCTCTGCCAGATGACGGCGGCGCTCGGCCGCTCGTCGGGTTTTCGTTCGACCCTCACGACGAAGTACGTAGCGAGGAGGAACGCGACCACGCCGATCAGCGCGTTCTGAGCCATCTTCACGACGGACGCCGTCTGTTGCGCTACCTCCCCGTACAGCGTGCCGGCACCGACGACGGCCGCCGTCGTATCAATGTTGCCGCCGAACCACGCACCGGCCACGGTCTCGGACAGCCCGATGGCGTGGGCGATCCACGGCATGAGCACCATGAGCGGAAGAGCGGTCACGATCACAAGTGCCGTGACGTACGTGATCTCTTTTTTCTTTGCGAGGACCGCGCCCGCCGCCGCAATGGCCGCGGACACTCCACAGATCGAGATCGCACAGGCCATGACGGCTTTGAGTTGGGGGGGCAACCCGAACCGCGTCGCGATCCACCAGGTGAAGAAGAAAACCGATGTTACGAGGATGAGCGCCTGCAGCAGGCCAGCGGCCCCGTCCTTCATGATGATGTTGATGTTCAGGCCGGCGGCCATCAGGACGAGACCGACCTTGAGGAAGAGCTCGGTGCGAATCCCGGGGCGGACGAACGCGTGGGACCTCGTTCCCCGCAGGACCGCGTTCGCTACGAGGCCCAGCGCGACGGCGACGAGCGGATACTCAAGTGGGTTTTGCGCCACCCCGCGGTCCGCAAACCACTGACCGATCGCGGCGTCGAACTCCGCGACGAGGACGGTCAGGACACCGACAAGCACAAGACCGATGACAAGGCCGGCGGACAGACGTTTCTTGGTCGTCATGGGCCTCCTACCGGAACCATCCGAACAAGGGCCACGGTACGCGGGCCAGCCCGCCGAGGGCGACGAGAAGGACCACCAAGAGGCCGACGAGCACCGACAACCAGTCTTCGCTCAAACCATTTCTCACACGCCGAGGATCATCCATCGATGACCACCCTACCTTGTGTGTCTTACTTGGATCTTCGCGAAACCGGTTCGATCGGACAAGTGGACCTGTAGGGAACGTGAGGGACCGGCCCGAAGGCCGGTCCCTCCACAAGGCTTCGCGTAAGGTGGTTAGCAGTAGAGACGTGTGGCCGCTGCCGCCGCTGCGCGGACGTAGACTCGATCCGTCGGCTCGGCGCGTGCCAATTCCCCGGCAAGGTACGCCGAGTACGCGCTCATATCGAAGTGACCGTGGCCAGAGAATCCGATGAGGATCGTCTTGGAGTCGCCCGTCGTTGCACACTCGCGCGCGATCTGCACGGCGGCGTGCACTGCGTGCGCCGTCTCTGGTGCGGGGATGATTCCCTCAGTTCTCGCGAAGAGAACGGCACTCGCGAAGACGTCCAGCTGGCTGCAAGCTCTGGGTTCGACGACGCCGTCCTCCACAAGCCGACTGACGATGGGCGCCATGCCGTGGTACCGAAGTCCGCCGGCATGAATCGGTGGTGGAACGAAGTCGTGGCCCAGCGTGTGCATCCGCAGGAGAGGCGTTGTCTTGGCGGTGTCACCGAAATCGTAGCGGTATTCGCCGTGTGTGAGGCTCGGGCATGCCTCCGGCTCGACGGCGACGAATCGCGTCGCACGACCGTGTTCGCGGGCAGCGCGATAGAAGGGAAGGACAAGGCCGCCGAAGTTCGACCCGCCACCGACGCAGGCCACCACCACATCGGGAGACTCTCCAGCGATCTCCATCTGGCGCTCGGCCTCGAGTCCGATGATCGTCTGGTGGAGGAGGACGTGGTTGAGCACGCTGCCGAGCGAGTACTTCGTCCCGGTTCCCGAGCGTGCCGCTTCCACCGCTTCGGAGATGGCAAGGCCGAGAGAGCCTGGGGTCTCACGGTTGTGGGCCAGGGCGTCCCGTCCTGCTTGAGTCTCCGACGAGGGCGAGGCGTGCACTCGCGCTCCAAACAGCGACATCATCGCCTTTCGGTACGGTTTCTGGTCGTAGGAACTGCGGACCATGAAGACCGTGCAACCCAGTCCGAACGTCTGGCACGCGAATGCCAGAGCGCTGCCCCATTGGCCTGCGCCGGTCTCGGTCGTTAGGTTCTTCGTGCCCTCGATCTGGTTGTAGTACGCCTGAGGCACAGCCGTGTTCGTCTTGTGAGATCCCGTGGGACTTGCGCCCTCATACTTCAAGTAGATGTGCGCCGGCGTGCTCAGAGCGCGCTCTAGATGGGTGGCGCGAAGAAGAGGCGTCGGTCTCCAGCGGCGGTAGACGTCCAGGACCGGGTCCGGGATGTCGATCCAGCGATCGGTGGCCACCTCCTGCTCGACGCACGTGCGGGCGAAGAGGTCCAGCAGCGCTTCGGGCTCGATCGGCTCGCGCGTCTTGGGGTGAAGCGGGGCATCGAGGGGCGTAGAAAGGTCGGGGAGCACGTTGTACCAACGCCTTGGGAGGTCACTCTGGTCGAGCGTAAACATTGTTTGCATGGGCTTTCCTTTCTTGGAGGGTTCTAGTGAGAGACCGCAACGTCAAAGAAAGGTCGCCACCAACGCTCAAACGGAGGGATCGGTAGAAGATAAGCGGAGAAACGTGCGACGACGGCTACGACTCCGATGGAGTCCACCGAGACTCTAGACGAGCCAAAGACACCTCCCTCGTCGCATAGCGTTTCCTCCTTTGATAGCCCGGCCACTATAGCGGACGAAGGAGCGCGCGTCAATAGGGGATCGCGGCGACGGCGTTCTAGATGAAAGTACCGGGTCCTACCAGGTTCTAGCGCTTGTAGTCGTCGCGCGGGGGACTCCAAGCGTCGTAAGCCACGGTGGGCTCGGAGAGGATTCGAGCGCTGTGGAAGACGCCGGGAGGGATGCAGGCACCGTCTCCGGCACGCAGGACTCTTGTTGTTCCTTCGAGACAGAACTCCATGGCGCCTTGAATCACGATGGTGACTTGTTCGTGGGGATGTTGGTGCTCCGGGACGACGGATCCCGGCTCGAAGGTGAAGAACGTCAACATGACGTTGTCGAGCCACACCGCCCGCCGTGTGATTCCAGGAAGCATCTCCGTCCTGGAAAGTTCC
>JBDKUT010000126.1:0-10602 GCA_039679545.1 Thermotogota bacterium | reverse complement strand
AAGCCGAGACCTACGGTGGGAAGACCGGACCAGAGCAGGTCGGGATTCCGCTCGCGGAGGTGGCGGCGAGTCGACATGAGCCAGGAGTTCCCGCGGGCGGGAACTCCCGAGCCACTGGCGCTCAGCGCTTGCCGCTCTCGGACGTCGCGGCAAGAGCTGCTGCCAGTGGCCTGCCACTCGCCAATCTAGCCCAGTTCAACGCGCCGTTCACGGACGGGATCGACCCGGAGACGGGACAGGGCGACATCTGGCCGGACTTTACGTTTGGAGCCCAGGCGGTCGAGATTGCCGTGGACACAGAGACGGGCGAGATCGAGCTTCTGAAGTGCGTCGCCTGCCACGATGTCGGCCGAGCCATCAACCCCGCCGCGGTGCGTGGCCAGATCGCCGGCGGGAGCCATCAGGGACTCGGCTACGCGCTCATGGAGGAGTACGTCGTCGACAGGGGGGTGACGAAGACGCCGTCGTTCGCCGAGTACCTGATCCCGACGTCCTGCGACTTCCCGGACACCGAGGTGATTGCGCTTGAGTCGGGGACCGGCATTGGGCCGTTCGGCGCGAAGGGGATTGGCGAGCCGTCCTTGACGCCGGCGGCGCCGGCCGTGGCGAACGCGCTGGCCGACGCGCTCGGGGTACGGATCTTCGAGCTTCCGCTCACCCCCGATCGTGTGCTGAAGGCCGTCGAACGTAGCCGCACCGTGGTGAGGCCGGATCGGAGATGGTGACTGGCGACTCGGCGGCTCGACTTGCTGAGTCGCTCGGGAGAAGCCACGTGGGAGAGGTGGCTTCTCCTGGCGTGGTTCGGGGTGCGCAGTGTGTGGACGGACGCAGCGTCTATGCGCTCGGCGAGAACGTCGGAGGCAAGCTCTCGGCACCAAGACGAAGCGCCGAGAGCCAAGCTCACGACGCTACGTCGTTGAGCGCACGCACCATCGTGTGCGACGTCCGTGTTGGGAGAGAGGCGTGTGCGGTGCGTGGACGGGCGTAGCGTCTATGCGCTCGGTTCTCACGCGAGAGCGCACCGCACCATTGTGTGCGACGTTCGTGTTGGGAGAGCGGGTGTGCGGATCGTTCGGTGGGAATGTGAGATGACGAGACGGATTGTGACGGGTAATCAGGCGGTGGCCCTCGGCGCGCTGGGCGCGCGTCGTGCGCCGGCGGCGCACTTACACGATTCGCCCGTGTGGGCTAGACGTCACAGCTTGTTGCGTGCGTGTAGGAGCGATCGAGAGGTGGGCCGTCGACCATGAGGCGAATCGTCACGGGTAACCAAGCTGTCGCTCTGGGAGCACTCCGGTCAGGGGTGCGAGTTGTCACGGGGTATCCAGGAACTCCGTCGACGGGCGTGGTCGAGCACCTGCTCACGATGGAGCTTCCGGGTCGACACGTGGAGTGGTCGACGAACGAGAAGGTCGCGTTCGAGATTGCCGCCGGTGCGGCGTGGGCCGGCCAGCGAGCGCTCACGACGATGAAGATGTCGGGGGTGAACGTCGCCTACGACGCTCTGATCTCGATTGCCTACTCCGGGACGAACGGCGGCCTCGTTATCTTGGTCGTTGACGACCCCGGCGTAAGTGCCGGCATGGCGGAGCAGGACTCGCGTGGGTTCGCTCTCCTCTCGGACCTTCCGATGCTCGAGCCGTCGTCGGTGGCGGAGGCTTATGAGTTCGTCGTCGCAGCGTTCGAGGTTTCCGAGCGGGCGCGAACCCCCGTCTTCCTTCGCCTCACGACGGCGGTGGCGCTCACCAGTGCTTGCATCGAGGTGTCGGATGAAGTGGCTCCGCCGACACTGGCGCCGGGAGAACCACCTGGCGGTGAAACGAGAGCTGGCGAGTCCGGCGGCGCGGCACTTGGCCGTGGTGTCATCCTCGAACGCGATATCGCCCGCTACACGAAGGCAGGGTCGAAGATCTGCCTTGACCAGCACCGGGACCTGATCGAGCGGCTGAATGTCGCCGGCGGCGTGATCCGCGCAATGGGCCTGAACGATCTTCGACTCGCGGGCAAGCCCGGGGGCGTCGGCGCCGTTGCGGTGGGGTCGACCTACGCCTACTTGACCGAAGCGCTCGCCGTCACGGGGCTCAAACCCGAACAGGTATCGATCCTCAAGGCTGTAGCGACGACGCCCTTCCCGCGAGAGGAGGCGGAGACACTCCTCCGCCACTGTGGCACGGTCCTTGTTCTGGAAGAGCTGGAGCCGTTCTTTGAGCGAGAGTTGTGGATTGCTGCGCGACGGATCCAGAGCGACGCCCGCATCGTCGGGAAGCTCGACGGGACCCTGTCGCGGCTCGGGGAGTATGGGGTGGACGAGGTTGTGGAGGGGCTATCGGTTGCCCTCCAAGACACACCTGTGCGCCGAGAAGGGCCGAAGGCCGTTCTCGCTAGCGCAAACCGTGAGCCCAAAGAGCGAGGCGCAGTCTGCGAGGCGGCGCCTCGCCCCATCACGGTGTGCGCCGGTGCCGGTCGTGGTGGCGAGCACGACCTTAAGGGAGAACCATCTTCGACGGTTCTCCCCCTCGCAGACCTAACGGGTAGAGAGGACGCTAGCCGTGGAGCATCGCCCACGCCTGCTCCACGGCCAATTACGGTTTGCGCCGGGGTCGGTCGTCCCCCCGAGGACGACCTGAAAGGAGAACGGACCGCGTCCGTTCTCCCCAGCGCACTTCGTGATACTCAGGGGCGGAGAGGTGACGTTGAACCCGCTCCCCGCCCCATCACTGTGTGCGCTGGTTGTCCTCACCGCGGGACGTACATGGCGATCGAGGCGGCGATCAAGAAGGCGGGCCTCTCGAAGGACGCCGTGATGGTCACCGGCGACATCGGCTGCACGATTCTCGGGATGAACCCGCCGTTCGAGCTGATATGGAACGAGGTCTCGATGGGGTCGAGCGTCTCCCTGGCGCAGGGCTACGTTCACGCCGGCATCAAGACTCCGGTCATCGCCACGATCGGCGACTCGACGTTCTTCCACGCAGGGATGCCGGGCCTCCTGAACGCCGTGCAACGGCGCGTGCCGCTTACGCTCGTCGTCATGGACAACGGTTGGACCGCCATGACGGGGATGCAGGTGAACCCGGGCACGGACGACGCGTTCCAGGCCGGCGGTCGGCGCATCGACCTCGCCCGCATCCTCCCCGCCCTTGGCGCCGATCGGTTCGACATCGTCGATCCCTACGACCTGCCCGCGATGACGACCGTTCTCGCCGACGGCCTGAGAGAACCGGGAGTGAAGGTTGTTCTTGCCCGTCGCGAGTGCGCGATTCAGGCGCGTCGCCACGGCGCCGCTGCTGCAGTCGCCTTCGACGCTGCGAAGTGCGTGCTGTGCAAGCGGTGCATCAAAGTGACTGGCTGCCCGGCCCTTGGCTGTTCGGCGAGCGACGGTGCCGAGCAGTTAGGGCAGAACCGAGTGCCCGGACCGTCCGGTTCTGCTGGCCGAGAGAGGATCACGGTGGACGCGGCTCTGTGCAACGGATGCGGACTGTGCGCGACGGCCTGTCCTACTCACGCTCTGGGCTGCCCACCGAACGTCAGCTGTGAGCAGCTGGGGTCGAAGCCGGCGAGAGTGGGCTTCAACAAGGGACGTGGAGGCCAACCGTGACGCGTGCGACTAGGTGTGATGTTGTCCTGATCGGCGTGGGCGGTCAGGGAGTCTTGACGATCGGCGAGATCCTCCTCGACGCGGCCGCGGCGGGCGGCGTCGAGGCGATGTTCTCCCCGACGAAAGGCATGGCGCAACGCGGCGGGTTCGTGAAGGCCGAGCTTCGCCTCGGCGCGGGCGACGCAGGCCCGAGGATCCGCGTCGGCGGCGCGGACGCGGTGGTGGCGATGGAGCGTTCAGAGGCGTTGAAAGGTCTTGCGTTCGCGAAGCCGGGAGGCGCTTTCGTGCTCTACGACTCGGTCTGGGAGCCGACGGGCGTCATGCTCGGCGTCGACGAGTACCCGACCCGCGAGCGGGTTCTCGAGGCGATCGCGGCGACCGGAGCCCGTCCGATCCTCCTCGACCCGGCGTTGTGCCCCACAGTCGGCGGGAAGCCAGCGTCCCCGAATGTCTTCACGCTCGGTGCGCTCGTCGCGGCGACGGTGCTGTCCGAGCTCATCGGGGCGGACGCCGTGGAAAAGACGATTGCTGCGCGGTGGCCGCGGGCGGCGGACGCGAACCTCGTGGCGTTCCGCTCAGGCGAGAAGGCTCTTGACGGAGGGCGCGCGTGATGTCTTGGGTCCAGGCGCTGTTCGAACCCAGGTCCGTGGCCGTCGTCGGCTCGGCGTCGCCGGGAAAGCTCGGCTGCGTGCTGATCGAGCAACTTCTCGGCGGCGGTTTCGGCCGCGTGTCGGTCGTGGGTCCGAAAGGGCAAGGTGTACTTGGCGTCCCGGGTTTTCGATCGATCGGCGAGATCCCCGAAGCTCCCGACCTCGTCGTCGTCGCGTCTCCGGCGGACACCGTGCAGGGCGTGATCGAGGACGCGGGCCGCGCCGGCGCCAAGGTCGCCGTCGTCCTCACGGCCGGGTTCTCCGAGGTTGGCAACGTAGCTGGAGAGCAAGCTCTCCAGCAAGTTGCTGAACGATTCGCTTTGCGAATCGTGGGGCCGAACTGCGCCGGGATCGTGAACACGAAGGCTCGCCTCTTCCCGACGCTCGAGACGCGGCCTCCGTCGGGCGACGTGGCGTTCGTGTCGCAGAGCGGCGCGCTCGGCGGCGCGGTCCTCTCGTGGGCCGAGGAGCAAGGCGTGGGGTTCTCGAAGTTCGTGAGCTATGGGAACGGCGTCGATCTCACCGACGTCGACTTCCTTGACGTCCTGGCGACGGACGTGGAGACGAAGGTCGTGGCGCTCTACGTGGAAACGGTCTCGAACGGGCGCGCGTTCCTCGACGCGGCGGCGCGCCTCACCGCGGTGAAACCGCTCGTCGTGATCAAGTCGGGACGGTCGCTGTCGGGGGTGCGCGCGGCGCTGTCGCACACCGGGTCGCTCGCCGGGTCGGACGCCGTCTACGACGCCGCTCTACGTCAGTGCGGAGCGATCCGCGTCGCCGGAGTCGAGGAGATGTTCGACTTGTGTCGCGGGTTCACGACGCTGCCGCCGGTTCGTGGGAAGCGCCTTGTCATCGTGACGAACTCCGGCGGCCCAGGAGTCCTTGCCGCCGACGCCGCGGAGGCGGCGGGCCTCGAGGTGGCGGCCCCGAGCGAGGCGCTCCGTGCAGGGCTGCAGGCGTCGCCGCACCTGTCGACGCTCGGCTCGCTCGCGAACCCGATCGACCTCACCGTGCAGGGGACAGAGGACGGATACCGCGAGGCCCTCGTGGCGGCGCTCGACGAGGCGGACGCCGCGCTCGCGATCGACGTGAACACCCCGTACATCGATGCAGCGCCGATCGCGCGGGGAGTCGTCGCGGCGGCGCGGGCGACCCGCAAGCCCGTGGCGGCGTGCTTCATGGCGGGGAAGACGGTCGCAACGGGGCTCCCGGTTCTGAAGGAAGGCGGGGTGCCGAACTTCGCCACAGGGGAGCGGGCTGTCCACGTGATCTCTAGGATCGCCGCGTGGACAGCTAGGGCCGAAGCGTTGTGCGCTTCGGCTGACGATACCGTGATCGCGGAGGTTGCGCGCCATGAGAGCGCGCGGTGCGAAGTTCGCAGTGCGCGGTTCGCAGTGCAAACCGAGCGAGAGAGCCAACGTCTGCCGTGGAGGGGGGAGGGACTGGAACCCGAGGTTCTCGATTGGCTGGAGGGCGAAGGGATTCCGACCCCGGAGCGGCGACTCGTGGCGTCGGCCAACGAAGCGGCCGACGCGGTTGGCGCGCTCGGCGGATCCATCGTTCTGAAGCTTGTGGCGTCGGGAATCTCGCACAAGACGGACGTCGGCGGCGTGATCCTTGGCGTCGAAACAGAGGCCGAAGCGCGCGAGGCGTTCGACCGGCTGCGCCGCATCGGGGGGGAGGCATTTCGCGGTGTCCTTGCGGCGCCGATGGTGCGCGGCGCGGTCGAGCTCCTCGTCGGGCTGTCGCACGATCCGCAGTTCGGGTCGGTGATCGCCGTTGGCCTGGGTGGCGTGTACACCGAGGTCTTCCGTGACGTGTCGCTTCGCGTCGCACCAGTGGGCGCCGCCGAGGCACGGAAGATGCTCGACGAGCTGCGCGGCGCCGCGATCCTGCAAGGGGCGCGAGGAGCCGCGCCCCGAGATCTCAACGTGGCTGCAGTCCTCGTTGCGGACGTGTCCCGGCTTCCATTCCGGTACACCGATCTCGAGGAGTTGGACTTGAACCCTGTGTTCCTTGGTGAGCTTGGGCTCGTGGTAGGAGACGCGCGCGCCGTGAGGCGCAACGCGTCACCAACAAGAGAGTGGGGAGGCAGTCGATGACGATTCGTCCGCAGCGCGGCCTGGAGAAGATCCAGCCGTACGTTCCGGGAAAGCCGATCAGCGAGGTGGAGCGCGAGTACGGCCTTCACGACGTCGTCAAACTCGCGTCGAACGAGAATCCGTTCGGCGTCTCGCCCAAGGCGCTCGCGGCGATGCGGGACGCGCTCGCGGACGCGTACCTCTACCCCGACGGCGCAAGCTACGACCTTCGCAGCGCTCTGGCCAGGCACTTCGGCTTCGCCCTCGACCAGATTGCTGTCGGAAACGGCGCCGACGACGTGATCCTTCACGCGTCGATGGCCTACCTCGACGAAGGCGACGAGGTGATCACCAGCCGCTCGTCGTTCCCGATCTATGACATCTACGCCCACGCGATGCGGGCGATTCTGATCAAGATCCCACTTGCGTCCGGCCACCGCATCGACCTCGACGCGATGGCTCGCGCGGTCACTCCGAAGACGAAGCTCGTCTTCGTCTGCAACCCCAACAATCCCACCGGAACGATGTCGACGGCAGGCGAGATCGATCGGTTCCTCGCCGCTGTCCCCGACCGCGTTCTCGTCGTCTTGGATGAGGCGTACGCGGAGATGGCAGACTCGGACGAGTTTCCGGACGGCCTTGCCTACGTGCGTGAGGGGCGGGAGAACGTGCTTGTCCTGCGGACCTTCTCCAAGGTGTACGGCCTCGCCGGCGTTCGGTTGGGGTATGGGTTCGGGCATGCGAAGACCATCGCTCCGATGTTCAAGGTCAAGCCGGCGTTCACGGTCAACGTCCTGGCGCAGGCGGCGGGGATCGCGGCGCTCGAGGATGACGAGTTCGTGCGTTTCACGATAGGTGAGAACCGGAAGGGACGCCGATTCCTCCGCGAGGCGTTCGACCGACTGGGTCTCGAGCAAGCCGAGAGCCACACGAACTTCATCCTGGTGCGAATCGGCCCGAACGCCGTCGACGTCCAGCGTGCGCTCCTGCGGCGGGGAATCATCGTTCGCCCGTGCGTTGGCTACGACCTCCCCGACTTCCTGCGCATCTCGATCGGAACGGAAACGCAGAACGAGCAGCTCGTGGCGGCGCTGGCCGAGCTGCTCGGCGCCTAGGAGACCGCTGTGGGGACCGCGCGAAGCGGAGGCGAAGAAGCCGTCTTCGGGCCGGTCGCCGTGCTCTCGGACATCCACGGCAACTGGAGAGCCCTCGACGCGGTTCTCGCCGACGCCAAACGGCGCGGCATCGAGCGGTTCGTGAACCTCGGCGACTGCCTGTACGGGCCGTTCGATCCCCGTCTCGTGGCCGACAGACTCCTCGAGCTCGAGATCCCCACCGTCTCCGGAAACGAAGACCGAGTCCTTGTCGAGGGCGCCGCAGGAGCGGCGGTCTCGCGGACCGCGAGGTTCACGATCGACCGCCTCACCCGCCGACACTTGGACTGGGTTGCCGCGCTGCCGCGAATCGTGCGGGTCGACGACCTCGTTCTCTTTCACGGCACCCCGGCGGATGACGCAGTCTACCTCCTGACGCAACCGCGAGACGGCCGCCTCGTCGCGCGTCCGGCGGACGCTGTCGCGCGTCTGCTTGAAGAGATCCGAGAGCCCGCCATCCTCTGCGGCCACGATCACACGCCGGCGGTCGTCCGCCTCGACGAGGAGCGAGCGATCGTGAACCCGGGGAGCGTGGGGTGTCCCGCGTACGCGGACGGCGTCCCCGAGGCGCACATCGTGGAAACCGGATCGCCGCACGCCCGGTATGCGGTTGTCGCTTGGGACGACGATGACCTCAGCGTCGAACTCATCCCGATTCCCTACGGCGCCGACGCCGCGGCCGACGAAGCCGCCCGGAACGGCTTTCCCGACTGGGCGCAGTGGGTGCGCACCGGCCGCGTCGTGACTCGGTAGTTCGCCGGTCGAATCGACTCACCGCAGAGAGCGCAGAGAAGAGCAGTTCCGAGGATCGACGTTCTCGTTGTGCGAAGCCGGGCCTTGTCGCGAGGGGCCTGATCCGAGTCTCCGCGCTCTGCGGTTGTCGGCTGTTGGGGAAACGCTCGTTGCCATCGCGAAAGCCGTTTCCTGTCTTGACAATCGTCGTGTGCTCCGCTAGACTGGGATAACGTTTTCGGAAAACGTTTTCCTCAAGTACCGCAGATTCTCGGAGAAGGTGCGGCGAATGGACCAGCGGATCTCGATTCGCGACGTTGCGGCGCACGCGGGTGTTTCTCCGAGCACGGTGTCCCGTGTTCTCAATGGCCAAGACGCAGACCATATGCGGCCGGAGACGAAAGAGCGGATCCTCGCCTCCATCAAGGAGCTCGACTACACGCCGGTTCGAGCGGCGCAGCGACTCCGCCGCCGGAAGACCCAGGCGCTCGGCGTGCTCATCCCCGACATCTCGAACCTCTACTTCTCCCTCCTGACACGGGGCGTCGAGTCTGTAGCGTTCACGGAGGGGTTCTCGACCCTCGTCTGCGACAGCAATCACGAGGCGGACCGCGAGTCGGCCTACCTCGACTTCCTGCTCTCGGAGGGTGTGGACGGGATCGTCTTCGTCCCCGTCGGGCGCCCTGACCTCGACCTCGTGCAGCGTTTGACGGATCGGGGGGTCCGGGTCATCGTCGCCGACCGCCGCGTGAACGGGCTGACGACCGTGGACGCGGACAACGTCGGTGGGAGCTGCGACTTGGCGACGTACCTCCTCGACCTCGGATACCGCGAGATTGCCTACATTGCCGGTCCGGAGGAGGTCAGCACCGCCGAGGATCGGCTGGCCGGATTCCGCGACGCGATGAGGACGGCCAGCCGAGCGCCCGCCGCCGTCGTGCGGGGCCAGTTCACGTTCCAGTCCGGGTACGACCACGCTTCGGCCCTCCTCGGTCGGCGCTCGGTCGACGCCGTGATCGCGGCCAACGACCTGATGGCCATCGGCGCGATCCGGGCTGCCGAGGACCGCGGCCTCATCGTTCCCGACGACCTTGGCGTCGCCGGCTTCGACCACGTCCCCTGGGCGGCCCTCGTCCGGCCCCAGTTAACGACGGTCGAGGTCCCCGCGTACGCGATTGGACAGGAAGCGGGGCGCCGCCTTCTCGACGGGAGCGAAGACTCGCTCCTGCTCACGTCGACACTGATTCCCGGGGGAACGTGCGTGCGGCTAAGGAGATCGAAATTATCGGAAAAACGACGCGTCTGGCGCGGCTGTTCCGTAACGACCGGAGGGCGGTCGTGATCGCCCTCGACCACGCCCAGTTCAAGGGCCCGATGGACGGCCTGCGGTCGATGCCCGAAGCGGTCGAGCAGGCGGCAAGCGGCGGCGCAGACGGGGTGATCCTGAACCCCGGGGCCCTCAGAGATTGCGTCTCCCGCTACGCCGGCCGGTGCGCCCTCATCCTGCGCATCACAGGCGCGAGCACTGACGCAAACCCGATCTTCGACTACCACCGGCCGATCGCCTCGGTCGAGCGCGCTGCGGCACTCGGCGCCGACGCCGTGATCGCGATGGGCTTCCTTGGAAGCTCGGGCGAGGCGGCGTCGCTCGCCCTCCTCGCGGAGATCGCCGCCGATTGCGATCGCTGGGGGATGCCGCTCGTTGCCGAGATGCTGATTGCTGACCCTGCCAAGTCAAACGACATCCCGTCGATCGCGCGCGGCGCACGCGTCGCCTACGAGCTCGGAGCGGACGTCGTTAAGGTGTACGGCGCCGGAGAGCCGACGTTCGCCGAGGTTCCCAAGAGTTGCCCGCTTCCCGTGCTCGTCGCCGGCGGGGCGACGGCCGAGGACCCCGTGGGGACCGCGCGGGAGGCCGTCCGACGTGGCGCGGCGGGGGTCGCCTTCGGGCGAACGGTGTTCGGAGCGAAGGATCCGGCGGCCGTGGTGCGTTCCCTTGTTGCCGCCGTCCACGGGACGAAAGGAGGCTAGCGTGAACGGGAAGCGCATGGGGGTCTTGTTCGTGGCTCTTCTTGCCTTCGGAGCGTACGCGTGGGGCGCCGAAGGCTGGGTCTTCATCGATGGAAACCGGAACGGCACCCTCGACGCGGGGGAGGCCGGCGTCGCCGGCGCCGTCGTCAGCGACGGCGTGACCGTCGTACGAACCGACGCGAGTGGCCGGTTCAGCTTGGCGATCGACTCCGCGGCGCGCTTCGTCTTCCTCTCCATGCCGACGGGGACGCACCCGACCCGACGCTGGTACGTGCCGGTCACTGCGGGTGCCGCCTACGCCTTTCCGCTTGAATCGATTCCCCAGTCCGGCCCGCTCGTCTTCGTCCAGCTCTCCG
>JBDKUT010000125.1:0-46572 GCA_039679545.1 Thermotogota bacterium | reverse complement strand
CCGTCCCCCTACACAGAATCCGATGGTAGCCCCCGCTGTCCACCGGCGCTTGACAGCGCCGGCCATCCAGGGGAAGATACCGACGGTCGGTATCTATGCTGATGGACGCCTATGACTGCGAAAGAGCCTAAGGAACAGCGAGTCGACGACGTGATCCGTGCTGCGGTCGCCGAATTCGTTGAGAAAGGCTTTGAGGGAGCCTCGGTGGAATCCATCGCCAAGCGAGCCAAGCTCACCAAGGGCGGGCTCTATCATCATTTCAAGAGCAAGGACGAGATCCTCCTCGCTGCGAACGACCAGTTCATGGACCCCATCCGCCGGATGGCGGAGAAGGCAGAGGCCGCTGCAAGTCCGGCCGCAGGGCTCGGCGCCTTCTTTCTCGCGTACCTCGAACACTGGCGAGAGCGTCCGCGGGAGCTCGCTGTTGTCGCCCTCACCCTCGCCAAGGCGGTCCAGGACTCGTCGTGGTGGCCGATGATGGCCACATACTCGCGGGAGATGACGGGCTTCTACCGCCGACTCCTCGAGAAGGCCGCGGCTGCCGGCGAGATTGCGGCAGGCGACGCCGAGGCGCAGGCTACTGCGATTCTTGGCGCCGTCGACGGACTGGCCGCCTACGTGTTGATGGACGACACGCTCACTCCCGAGGAGGCCGCAGCCCGTCTGTCCCGGGCTTTCCTGTGTCCGCGGACGGCACCACGGAAGAAGGCGGGCTGACCATGGCGACGCACGAGCAAGCGATCGCTCTCCGGGTCGATGAGATCAGCAAGCATTTCGGCGACCTCGTTGCCGTGGATCGACTCTCTCTCGACGTCCACCGCGGCGAGATTCTCGGGTTCCTCGGGCCGAACGGCGCAGGCAAGACGACCGCGCTCCGAATGATGTGCGGCCTGCTCAGACCTGACGGCGGCACGATCGAGATCAACGGAAAGCCCCTCGTGCCCGGGAGGTCGCGGGGCATCAGGGAAATCGGCGTCGCGCCCCAGAACCTCGTGATCTGGGAGACGCTGACCTGCGTCGAGCAGCTTGAGCTCGCGGCCCGCCTCTACGACCAGCCGCCTCGCGTGGCGCGTGCCCGCGCCGAGCACCTCCTCGAGGTCTTCGGTCTCGCGGACAAGGCGCGTCGCCTTGGCAAGACGCTGTCAGGCGGGATGCAGCGTCGCCTGAACATCGCGCTCGGCCTGGTGCACGAGCCGGAGCTCCTGTTCCTCGACGAGCCTCAGGCCGGACTCGACCCACAAAGCCGAGTGTTGGTGCGGGACTATCTCCAGTCGCTGCGCGGCACAATGACGATCGTCATCACGACTCACGACATGGAGGAAGCAGAGAAGCTTGCCGATCGTGTGTGCATCATCGATCGCGGCAAGCTCCTTGTGGTCGACACCGTGGCGCGCCTCAAGAACCATTTGGGTGCGAGCCAGCTCATCGAGGTCGTCGTCGACGCCGGCGCAAGCCAATCGCTCCTGCCCGCGGTGGCCAAGCTGGCGCCTCCCGGCACCTTCGTCGCCGAAGGGGAGAAGCTGCTTCTCACCTCGACGGGCTCCACCGCGCTCTTGGCGCGGGTGCTCGACGAGGTGAGCCGCCTCGGCCTGCACCTTGTGGGTGTGCACATGCGGGACGCGACCTTGGAGGACGTCTTCATCGGGCTCACGGGAAGGAGGCTGCGCGAATGAGGACGCTCGCTTACCTGAAGAAGACGTTCCTCGAGAACCTCCGCGAGTGGAAGATCCTGTGCCTCGCGCTCGTCTTCGCGCCGGCCTTCGTCTACATGATGTACGGCTACTACAGCGCCGCAACTCCTTCGTATCGCTTGCTCGTCGTCAACCACGACATTCAGATTGACCTGGGTGAACCTGTGGGCGCCGAGTCCGAGACGCTCGTGCGCGCCTGGCGCGAGGCGGCGCATCCCGATGGCAGCCCGGTGTTCGCGATCATCGAGACGACCGACCTTGCGGCAGCGCGCGCCCAGGTCAAGGAGCGCGACGCGGACCTCGTCGTGGTGATCCCCGCAGGCTTCTCCGCCGCCGTTCGGAAGTACGGCGAAGACAGGAGCGCCCCTCCGGCGCGGCTGACGAACTACGCCGACGAGCGGAACCTGCGCGGCTCCATGGCGATGGCGATGTCGGACTACGTTGCCTTCTCGCACGTCGCCGAGCGCACCGGGGCAGACATGCCCCTCGACGTGTCCGTGACTTCGCTCGGCAGCGGCCGCCCGGTCAGCGACTTCGACCTCTTCGTGCCGGCCCTGCTCGTGCTCGCCCTCATCATGGTTCTCTTCACCGCCGCGACCTCCCTCATCAAGGAGGTCGACAAAGGCACGATGACCCGGCTCATGCTCTCGAGACTACGCACCTCGGAGCTCCTCACCGCCGTGTCGGTGAACCAGGTCTTCCTGGGCCTCGTGGCGCTCACGCTCGCCTATCTCGCCGCCCTGTCCTGCGGATACGAGAGCGCCGGATCACTCCCGGCACTTCTCGTCGTCGGTGCGGCGACGACGCTAGGGGTGGTCGCCATCGCAGTTCTCATCTCGGCGTTCCTCAAATCGATGTTCGAGCTCCTGACTGTCGGCGTCTTCCCGTTCTTCGTGCTCATGTTCTTCTCGGAGTGCATGTTCCCGCTGCCCAAGATCCGAGCGCTGGTGATCGCAGGCCATACCCTCTACGTGAACGACATCCTGCCCACAACCTTGTGCGTCCGCGCCTTCAACAAGATCCTCAGCTTCGGCGCCGGCCTTGGCGACGTCGGCTTCGAGCTCGGTGGGATCCTGGTCTTGACCGCCGGCTACTTCGCCCTCGGCACCTGGCTGTTCAATCGCCGACACCAGCGGGTCTAGACCCGTGGGTCGTCGGAACGGTCGATGTGGCTAGACCCGCGTCTTGACAGCAAGAGCCAAGATCTAACCTTGCGCCGTGAGCGCAAGGCCCGCGCGTTCTGGTCGAGTGCACAGGCAAAAAGCGGCATGACGATCATCCACGCAGTGGTCGAAAAACACCCACGAAACCGCTAGTGGGACGCCGGGGGCGGCGATGCCGACCCGGTGTGCGTGGCAGCCGACGTCCACGCCGACACGAAGCTGAGAGTCCATGCGTGCCTCCTTGCAGCGCGAGTTCGCCCATCCAGGCGGTCTCGTCTACTGCTCAGAACCACAGCGGAGAAGGAGTTGCGCAGCAACTCTCGAGCTGTCCAGCTACGCTGGACAGCCCACCATCACCCTTCGGACTTCCCTGGATGGCACAGATGACGGGGGCGGCATTTCACGATCGAGCGGTGACTCCGAAGAGGCCGCCGACCTCAGGAGCTACACGCCGCCAACGCTGAAGGAGTTGCTGCAGCAACTCTCAAGCTGCTCGGCACAAGCAGCCGTCTACACGCGCCGGGGATGTTCCCGTCTCCGGCAAGATCCGATGGTAGACCCCGCCGCCCGTTCGGAGCCGCGGCGGATGCGGGGATGGAATACCCGCTCACGCCATGACACGATAGTCCCGCTTGCACGGGCGCGAGGGTCAGGTCTTGAAATGACACATCCCCTACGCAGCTCAAGAAGTGCCTCTGTCGCCGCGCATACGGCATACTCCTCGTAGCCCCGTGAGCAGCGCCGAATGGGAAGGATGCCACTCGGGCGATCTTCTGCGAGAAGTATGGGACTCCCGATGGTCTGGAACTCCGTGACATCGACAAGCCGGCGGTCGCCACCGACGGCGCCCTGGCCAGCGCTCGCGCGGCGACCGCAGACCCGTACGACTGGCGCTTGATACACGCCGGGGTGTTATGGCTACGAATTTGCCCGTCAAGGTCTTGGTGATGATTGGCAGCAGTGCTTCTGTGGGCTTTGGTGTCTGGCACTTCTTCGTGGCGCCGGGGTCAGGTCCTGCAATGACACATCTGCGGACTCAGTACGGAAGGTGCCTCCACCTGTCCGCGTACGGCATACCCTTCGTAGCCCTGTGAGCAGCGCGGAGTGAGGAGGGCGCAATGAAAGCCATCGTCTACGAGAGGTACGGGTCTCCTGGTGTTCTGGAACTGAGGGACGTCGACAAGCCGGCCGTCACTGATGACGGCGTTCTGGTGCGCATCCGCGCGGCGTCGACGAATCCGTACGACTGGCACTTCATGCGTGCGAAGCCGCTGTTCACCCGGGCGATGTTCGGGTGGTTCAAGCCGAAGGACCAGAGGCTGGGCGCTGACCTGGCGGGCGAGGTCGAGGCGGTGGGCAGGCGACAGGGTCAGGTCTTGAGATCACGCATCATCTCACGCAACGCGGAAGCGCCCTCGTCCGCCTGAATGTGGCATACTCGTCGCCGTCAATCAGGAGTGCCGTATCGGGAAGCCGTGAGGTCTTCCGGGGCGCGAGGGTCAGGTCTTGTAATCACGCATCATCAGATACAGCCGAGACTCAACGATGTTCGGGTGGCTCCGGTCGAGGGTTTTCAGATCATGGGCGGGCCTGGGATCGCCGCGCGTCGCACGGCGGCTGGCCCTCTCCGCTCCTCAGAGCTTCATGCCCATTGACTTGTGCGCGCGACGGAGGACGAAGCCCAGCTCCTCCGCGGCGCGGGCGACGTCGGGCATCCACGTTGGGAGGAAGAGCTCGACCTGCAGCGTCGAGCCTGAGGCCGCCACTTCGTAGAGAGCGCGTTGGACGAGGTACGAAGCGAGATCCTGGCGTTCAGTGTCGAGACGGACGCGGATCGAGTTCGTGCCGCGTCCTGTCTTGCTGATCGACCAGCCGGCGCGGCCCACCGCCGTCCGGTCGCTCGCCCGCCCAACGAGCACGTCGCCGACGTTCGCGTTGTTCAGGAAGGGGACGAGCATGCGGAAGAGGAGGGGGACGCGGTAGCCCCCGGCGGTGACTGCCTCATAGGCCAGGACGTCTGGCGGCGTGATGCGCCGATCCATCTCGTAGCGCGCCCGCCAGTCGAACCTCGCGAGAGGCTCCTCGACGTAGCTGGCGGGCAGGGTCGGACGGTCGACTGCCGCGCCCGTTGCGCGAACGTAGAGGACATGCCCGCCGTAGTCAGCGAACCCGACCGAGCGGTAGAGAGCCCTGGCGGGCGCGTTCCCCTCGATGACGCCGAGCGTCACCACGGTGGCCCCGCGCGCCCGCAACATGGCGAGGGCTTCGGCCATCAGGCTGCGGGCGATGCCCCGGCGACGGAAGTCGGGCAGGACGCCGAGGGGCTCGATCTGCCAACCGGAGGAGCTACCGTCCCTCTGGAGGACGATGAAGCCGGCGAATGCGCCATCTTCCTCCCAAACGAATCCGCGCATGAGGTCCTGCATCGCAGGCGCCACGAGCTGCATCACGCGCACGGCGGGCCAGAGACGGCGCATGCGCCGGATCGTGTCCGCGAACTGCACCTGCTCGGCCGGATCCAATTCCCACTCGGGGTGTCCGGGGTACTGGAACGCCTTGCCGATGGCTTCCGCCGCGTTGGCGAGGTCGCGCGGGAGAGCGAGAGGGCGAATGGGCATGATCGATCTCCTCCTTCGGTGTCTCGCGGAATCCTACGTGCGCGCCCGTCTCCGGAGCGTCGCGCACGACGGAGCGTGCGATCATGGGGCTGTCGGGCGCGGGCGCTGGGGTCAGACCCCGTGATCACGCATCGTCCAAACCAGCCGTGAGCTTTTATGCCTCCCCGTGAGGCATACTGCACGCGACTCGACATCAGGCCACAAGGGGGCAGGATGAAAGCCATCATCTACGAGAGGTACGGGTCTCCCGACGTTCTGGAGCTCCGAGATGTCGATAAGCCGAGCGTTACCGACGACGGCGTTCTGGTGCGCATTCGCGCGGCGTCGGCGAATCCGTACGACTGGCACTTCATGCGCGCGAAGCCACTGTTCACTCGGGCGATGTTCGGGTGGTTCAGGCCGAAGGACCACAGGCTGGGCGCGGATCTGGCTGGCGAGGTCGAGGCGGTGGGCAAGGACGTGACGCGGTTCCGCGCGGGCGACGCGGCCTTCGGCGAAGGTGCTGGAGCGTTCGCTGAGTATGCGTGCGTTCCGGAGCGCTGGCTGGCGAAGAAGCCGGCGAATCTGTCGTTCGAGCAGGCGGCCGCCGTGCCGATGGCGGGGATGACGGCTCTCCAGGGTCTGCGCGACAGCGGGAAGATTCGGGCCGGCCAGAAGGTCTTGATCCTCGGCGCGTCGGGCGGCGTGGGTACCTTCGCAGTCCAGATTGCGAAGTCGTTCGGCGCTGAGGTCACGGGCGTCTGCAGCACGAAGAACGTCGAGATGGTCCGCAAGATCGGCGCCGACCACGTCGTCGACTACACGCGCGAGGACTTCACGCGGGGCGGGGCGCGCTACGACCTGATGCTCGACACCGTGGGAAACCGAGCACTTCGCGCGTGCCGACGCGTGCTGGCGCCCAAGGCGGTCTACGTCCACGTCGGAGGACGAATGGCCCGCGTTCTGGCGTTGCCGATCGTCTCGCCATTCGCGAGCCAGAGTCTTGTGCAGCTCATCGCGAAGCGCAACAAGGACGATCTCGAGATCCTGACGGGCCTCATCGAGGCCGGGAAGGTCACGCCCGTCATCGATCGAACCTACACGCTGAGCGAAGTCCCCGACGCCATCGGCTATCTCGAAGAAGGCCACGCCCGCGGGAAGATCGTCATCACGGTGTGATCCGCAAGCCGGGTTGGCTCAAACGGCTAGGGTAGGGCAGTTCCGCGGTCGCAGGCGAGGGATTGACATCGGATGCCAGTAGTTGTATACTACAAATGTTCGTCATGACAAAGAAAGAGCTGCATCGAGATACCTACGGCACGTCGAAGGCCCGTGTGGGCAGGATCCAGGATCTTGTCTGCCAACTCGGCCGGCTCCTCGAGAGCT
Source organism: Thermotogota bacterium (assembly GCA_039679545.1). Lineage (GTDB taxonomy): Bacteria > Bipolaricaulota > Bipolaricaulia > UBA7950 > UBA9294 > JAPLGD01. The sequence continues at coordinate 39,735 of JBDKUT010000125.1, read as the reverse complement.
ACGACGAGATGTGCCTCGCGAGCCTCGACATCACCGTGTCGCAGGGGTACACGATCATGGCCCTGCCGCAGGACGGGGACGTCGGAATGAGCGCGCTCGGCGAGGCCCTCGGGGTCGCTCCGAGCACGGCGACGCGGATGGTCGATCAGCTTGTGAGCAAGCGATTGGTGGAGAGGCGGAGCGCGCCCAAGGATCGCCGTGCGGTTCGGGTGGCCCTGACCGAGAGCGGGCAGCGGTTGCGGCAGGAGCTCGAGAAGGCAACGGCATCGTGCTTCCTCGGCGCCCTCGAGGGGATCTCGGCGTCGCGGCAGACGGCGACGATCGAAGCGCTCGAGCTCGTCAATGCGAGCTTGGGCGAGTTCCTCGAGACCGGGAGCTGCACGGCCTGCAAGGGAGGATCCCCCACAGGGGGATCCCCAAGAGAGGCGGCCCCGTGAGAAGCATCTAGGGTGGCGTTTCTTTTTTTGCGTATGTGGTTGCGGAATACAAAGGTTGCAGAGACGAAGCACAAGAAGCATAGGAGGAGAGACGGATGAAAGACATCGAACGACGGAACGGACTGTACGAGGCGTTGGCATGGAGCGCGCTGTTCCTTTGGATGGGCATTGCCAGCCTTGTCCCCGATCTACCGGCAGGGGCGGGACTCTTCGGCGTTGGCGGGATTCTCCTTGTCCTGAACTTGGCGCGTCGGGTGTCTGGGATTCCCGTGAACCGGTTCACGGCGATCCTGGGAGCGGTCGCGGCCGCTCTAGGGGCGACGATCTTCGTGTGGCGGCAGTGGTTCGCCATGCCGCCCGTGGATCTCGGGTTCTTCCCGACGCTGTTCCTCGGGATCGGCATCGTCATCCTGGCCTACACCGCGGCCAACTGGCGGCGGCGGGCCGGCTCGGACGAGGCACACGAGCAGGGGTAGGTCGAGGGTGCGGCCTGCTCGCCGGGAGGGAGCTCTCCGCGGGCAGGCCGCCTCATCCACAATTTCCACACAGCGCCCCGTGTACGATACGCCTCATCTCCTCGAATGGGGTGGAATCATGCGGAGTCGGTTGGCGGTAGTCTTAGTCTGCGTGACGGTTCTGTCCCTCGGAGCATGGGTTCCCGTGGACGGCGGGAGCACGGAGCCGAGGACACTCGATCAAGTGCTCGCGGGGCTGCACGGACTTTCGTTCCGCGAGTTCCTCGACGCGTCGTACAAGGAGATCCTGCTCCGGAACCCGGAGAACGTGACAAGCCTCGGACTCTCGGCGGCGTTTGGGATGCGGAACGACAAGCTCACCGACGTGTCGCCCGAGTTCATCCTCGAGAACTACGCCCTCTACCGCGGCATCCTCGACCTCTTGCACGCCTACGATCGCTCGGCCTTGAACGAGGTGGATCAGCTCTCGTACGACATCTACGAGTGGTACCTCGACGACTGGATCCGCGGCGAACCGTACGCGTTCCACGACTACCCAATCTCGGGAATCGGCCTCATGGGCTGGAGCGTGGACGCATCGCTCGTGACCTTGTTCACCGACGACCACCCGCTCGTCACGAAGGAGAACCTCGACGACTACGTCACCCGCCTGTCGCTCGTCAACGCGAAGATGACGGAGCTCGTCGAGGCGCTCGAGTACCGCGAGGAGCGAGGAATCCTGCCCGCTGGCTTCACCGTCGACATGGTGACTTCGCGCTTGCGCCAGTACTTGGGCGTCTCGGGGGGAGGCTCGGTGACCGCGTCTCGGGTTCGCCCCGAGGGGACGATCATCTGGACGTCGTTCCGCGATCGGCTGGCCGCGATGCAGGGGCTGTCGGACCAGGAGAGGAACGACGCGTCTGCCGCGGTGCGCAAAGGCATTCAAGACTCGTTCATCCCCGGATACGTCGCGCTCCTGAAGCACATGGAAAAGATCCGGTCGAAGACGCCCGAGGTCGGGGGAGCGACGGCGCTCCCCGATGGTGAGGCGTACTACACCTTCAAGCTGCGCGACCAGACGACCCTCGACCGCTCGGCGGAGGAGACTCGCGAGATCGGCCTCGCCGAAGTCGGCCGCATCCAGGCGGAGATGCGGGACAAGTACGCGGCGCTCGGCCTCTCGCCGGACCAGCCAATGCTCGACCTGCGCAGAGCGGCGAACGCCGACCAACCGACGTGCGATCTATCGACGCCGGATGGGCAGCAAGCATACCTGGCCGAGAACGAGCGCGCCCTCGCGCTGGCGAACGCGGCGATCGCGACGGTGTGCAGCCTGACGCCGAAGTACCCGCTCGAAGTCCGCGCCGCGCCTCCCGGATCGGGGAGCTGCTACTTCGCGCCGGGGGCGATCGACGGGTCACGGCCGGGCGTCTACTACGTCAACATGGACGGCGGGGTCACCGACCTCACGTCCGTCCCCGTCGTGGCCTACCACGAGGGCGTTCCCGGCCACTACTTCCAGATGACGATCGCCGCGGGGCTCGACCTGCCGCTCTTCCGGCGCTGCGAGGCGCCGCAGGCGTTCCTCGAGGGGTGGGCCCTCTACTCGGAGGGGCTGGCGGTTGAGATGGGGCTCTACGGAACTGCTCTCCAGGACCTTGCGCGCCTTGACCTCACGCTCCAGCGCGCCTGCCGCGTTGTCATGGATACGGGGATCCACTCTCTCGGGTGGTCGGCGAACCAGGCGGCCACGTACTACGAGACCGAGCGGGGCGCCCCGGCGGGGTCGCAGTTCTGGAGCATGGCCCGCTACGTCGGGTTCCCGGCGCAGGGGCTGTCGTACATGATCGGCATGCTTGAGTTCGTCGCGCTGCGCGAGAAGGTGGAAGCTGCGCTGGGCGATCAATTCAGCCTGATCGAGTTCCACGACCTCGTCATCGGAAGCGGGGCCATGCCGTTCCCGATCCTCGAGCGGCTCGTCGACGAGTACATCGCGCGGAAGCTGGCTGCTCGCGCCGCGAGCAGCTAGGAGACAGCGAGGCAGTTCGGGGAACACATACCGTATCTTCGGTCAAGGCGCAGGTCGTGACGTCAGTCTCTAGGAGCGTCACGACCTCCGGAGCCGCTTTTCGATGAGGCGCCTCAGCTTCTCGTACGACGGCGGTGGGCCGGTGCGGACTGCTTTGCCGTCGATGAACAGGGCGTCGGAGATGCCCCACTCGAGGAACGTACTGCGGTCTGACGTGTCGAACGCTTGGAAGGCGACCCGGTCTCCGAACGCCGCGGCCGCGCGCTTCGCCCGCTCGTAGACGAGGTTCTGTGCCGGGCACCAACCGTTCTTGAACGACGTGACCGTGACCCGCTCTTGCGTTCCTTGCGGCTTCTTCCGTGGTCGGATCCACGTCGGCGCGACGGCGTCCTGGCGGAAGGGCTTCCACAAGAGGATCTGGCCGCCCTGGTTGTCGACCTTCCGGTACCCGTGCTTCCGAAACCACGAGGCCTTCATCCAGAATGGAAGTGAGATGCCCCACGCGGCCAGCCCCTTCGCCCCAAGGGCGCGGACGTCCTCTTCTGCCGCTTCGAGGAGCGCCTTGCCCATCCCCAGGTGCCGGAAGTTGCCGCGCCCTTCCTTGTAGCCGTGGACCCAGATGCAGTAGACGAAGTAGAGATCCTTCCCCTCGGCAGTCGACGCCTCGATCGGTCCGTACTGAATCATCCCGCCGGCGGTTCCCTTGTCGTCGAGCGCGAGCTTGACTCGAAGACCCTCGTGCTTTGCGCGCTCGTACCAGCAGCGCTTGTGGTCGCCGGCCTCCTTCATTTCGTCGGACCAATCCTCGAGACAGACCAAGTAGCAGTCGAGATGCTCATCGGCTAGATCGACGATTCTCACAGCGAACCCTCCCCACGACGAATCGACTTGTTCGGTAGGCTACCCGAGACACGGCGCTCGAGTGAAGCCGGCAGTTCGGGGGACATATACCTTATCTCGGGCGGAGATCGCCCGGGCAGGGGAGCAGGTTGCCGCGTGCGCCCCGCTCTGCGCCTTGTCGCGAGGCGCCGGACCTGGGAGACTCAGGACTCGAGCCGGACGCCACGAGTCGGTCGGTCCGCCATGGGGAGGCATCGATGATTCACGAACTGCGTATCTACGAGTGTGTGCCGGGCAAGCTGCCGGCGCTGCACAAGCGATTCGAAACGATCACGCTCAAGATGTGGGCGAAGCACGGGATTCGTCAGGTAGGTTTCTGGACGACGCTGATCGGCGAGACGAACCAGACGCTGACGTACCTGATCGAGTGGGAGAGCCTGGCGGAGCGCGAAGCAAAGTGGACGGCGTTCATGTGCGATCCCGAGTGGATTGCTGCGCGGGCCGAGACCGAAAAGGACGGCCCGATCGTTGCCAAGATCACGAACTCGATCCTTCAGCCGACGTCGTACTCCAGCGTGCGCTGATAGCCGGGGACACCAGCCCGGTTTCGAGAGTGCCCGTGGCCGAGCCGCCCTGCCTCTACTCGGCCGGCTTCCTTACGCAGTAGTAGGCGTAGACGTCGGTGAACCGGTTCTGGCGCTCGGGGTACTGGGTCATCCAGGCGGCCTCGGAGCACGGCACACGGGCCTCGGCGTGGAGCGACCGCCATTCGTCGCGGGTCACCTCTTCGGCGCGCTCTCGGTCGATGCGCGCGATCTTGTCCTTGCGGAGGATTTCCCAATCCTTTGCGAGGCCATCAGCTTCCGGGTCTGCGAGCATCGTGTGGCAGAGCTCGTCGCCGTCTTCTGTCGTCATGCAGTAGACGTTGGGCGAGCGCTCGTCGCCGTACGAGGAGAGCGGCCAGGTGTCCTTCGACAGGAAGCCGAAGAAGGCGAGGCCGCCGGGCTTGAGGACGCGCCGCATCTCTGAGAGCGCTCGGGCCGTGTCCTCCGGGTCAAGGTGGCAGATCGAGAAGTGCTCGTAGACGTAGTCGAACGACGCGTCGCCGTAGGGAAGACTGCGCATGTCGGCCTTGCGGAAGCTGGCGGCAATCCCGTTCTCCCTGCAGAAGCGTCGCGCCCGCGCGAGCTGCTCGTCGTCGATGTCGACTCCGTGGACCTCGAGTCCGTGCTGGGCGAACAGCGCGAGGGGAGGAACGTGGCCGCCCGCGCCGCACTCGAGGATGCTCTTCCCTTCGAGCGTGTCCCCCTCGCCGAGTCGCGAGGCGATCATGGTGAGGAACCGATACACCGGCGCTGCGCCGGGGCGGAGAATGACGGGACTCACGACGAACCTCCTTCGTGCCGCAGGCCGATCGACCTCCGCGATCGGCTCGCAATGAGGGTACAGGGCGGCTTCGACGCTTTCATCCTCGCGGCGTTTGGCTCCAGCTCTCGCGGCGCGAGCCCGCGATCGGTCCGATATGGAACGTCACGGGGCGGAGTACGTCACTGCGGCACACGTACGGGTGAAATCGGTTCTCGGGCACGTGTCGCCCTTCGCGGCAAGGGTGCGAGGGTCCGCGATTGGTTTCTGTGGAGAGACGAATCAGGCGCGGGCGCGGTAGACTGACCTCGACGGAGTGGGGCGCTGGGCCCGCAGTTGGTGGGCGCGCTGCCATGGGTACAGGAGGAGACGATGAAAGACATGACACTCCGGCGCAATCCGAAGATGCTGGCAGGGCTGGCGTTCTCGGTCCTGCTTGTGGGGATCTGGGCCGTTCTGGCGATGGGAGCCGAAGCCTTCGCAGTGGAGCTCACAGCGCAAGGCTTCGCGTTTGACAAGCCCGTTGTCACCGTGCCCGCGGGGGCGGCGGTGACGCTTCACTTCGTGAACAACGACGGAGGCATTCCGCACAACGTTGCGATCTACGAAAGCTCCGAGGCGAAGACCGTCATCTTTCAGGGGAAGCGGATCACGGGCCAGAACTCGATCGACTACACGTTCACCGCGCCGACGACCCCGGGCGCGTACTTCTTCCGCTGCGATGTTCATCCGAGGATGATGACGGGGCAGTTCGTCGTCGTCCCTGCCGTGGTCATCGATGTCGCGGCACAGCAGATGGCGTTCGACGTGGCGACGATCACGGTACCGGCGGGTGCCTTCGTCCGCATCCACTTCGCGAACCAAGATGATGGAGTTCCGCACAACATTGCGGTCTACGACTCCGCGGCGGCGACCACGACCTTCTTCCAGGGAGCCCAGATTGTGGGCGCTCAGACGGCCGACTACACGTTCTTCGCGCCCTCGGCGCCCGGTTCGTACTTCTTCCGCTGCGACGTCCACCCAGCGACCATGACCGGCGATTTCGTCGTGGCTCCGGCCATCGTGGTCAACCTGACGGCGAAGAAGATGGCGTTCGACGTGGCGACGATCACGGTGCCGGCGGGTGCGTACGTGACGCTGCACTTCACGAACTCCGACGCCGGGATTCCGCACAATTTCGCGCTCTACGACTCAGCGGCGACACAGACGGTGTACTTCCAGGGGATTGTCGTCGCCGGCTCGGCGGTGGTGGACTACACGTTCTTCGCGCCCTCGGCGCCCGGAACGTACTTCTTCCGATGCGACGTGCACCCTACCTTCATGACCGGGGACTTCGTCGTCACGAGTCCGTGAGGCTTCCGAGCTTCAGCTGGTAGGACGCCGCAGATGATGCGTCGGAGGGAGAGCGGCTCCCGCCGAGCTCCGAGAGCTTCCTCGCCAACAGCTACTGGGCAGGCCCTGCAATGACGCATCCGTAGAGCCACGAGCCGATGGCGTACACCTCCGGTCTGCACCTCCCTACGCCGCCAACTCCCGTGTCGCGACGTCAATGCCGGGGCGCAATTCCCGCTCGTAGTCGAGTTCCTGGCGTGTGACGCTCAGACCGGCGCGCTCGTAGAGGCGGAGTGCCCCCGTCAGGCTCGCGGAGTCGACGTCCAGCTCCGCAGCCAAGAAGCCGCGGCGGCGAAACTCGCCGAACGTGTGGTGGAGGAGCGCCAGCGCGACGCCACGCTTGCGCCATGCCGGTCGCACGCCGAGATCGTAGATGTAGGCGCCCGTCGGGTCGCCCGGGAGCCCGGAGACACAGAGGGACATGCCCACAACCTCCACTCCCTCGACCGCGAGGAACCACAACGTAGGGTCGATGGGGCCGCAGCGGCTCTCGATTTCTGCGACGAACGTCGCGAAAGCATCGGCGTACGGCCGCTCGACGAAGCCCCAGTGATCTCGCCACGCTTCGAGCCACAGCGCGACGATGGCGCGGAGATCCGTCTCGAGGTTCGCGGTTCGGACGGTGACTCCCGCAGGCCAGCGGGGAGTCGCCGCCGCGGCTTCTGCAAGTTCGATGCGCATGTGACTCTGGACGCGGACGGGCGCGAAGCCCGCCCGCTCGAGGGCCGCACGCCGAGGTCCATCCTGGACAGCGGCCTGCGCCATGGCCGCCACGCGGAGATCCCTCGGGGCGAGCGTGACAAGCTTCATGGCGCGCTCGAGGCTCCACGAGAAGAGCGAGTCCCAGAGCCGCGTGTCAGCCTCGTAGCGCGGGTGCACGCTTGCCGAGCAATCGAAGCTCACGTGCGGCGCGCCGTCGTCCGCGACGAACGCCAGCCCTGCCGCGGCGCCTCTCTCATCGAGAAGGAGTCGGAGGTCGGTCGCCAGGTCCAGTCCGGGCTTCTCCCACCAGGCCAGAATGTCGCTCCGCGAGGAGTGGCCCGTGCCGTAGAGTTTCTGCGAGCGCGCATTCAGAAGCTCTACGACACAATCGACGTCGGTCGTGCGCGGTGCGCGCTCGATCCACCCCTCCGGCCATGCTTGGACTCTCTGGGTTCTCGGCATGGCGGCAGTGTACGACCTCGCCCGTCTCGCGCACGTCGCGCCGGTTGCAGCGTCTGGACGCCGGCGCACCGACCGACTCCCGTTGCCGGAGGCGGGAGGGTCTAGTAGCATTCCGTTTGAGCGACGCCAGAGAGTTCCGTTGGAGCAAGTCCGATGCCGCCTGCGGCGGCCATCCCCGTTCTCGCCGTTGTCGTGGCCGTACGCCACGGAGGAACGACCATGAATCGCAGCGCCGCCCGAAACCAGCTCTCAATCTGCATGGAACCGACGAAGGAGGAGACGGACTTCATCGAAGCCCAATTCGCTCGTTTCAATCAAGAAGCAACGGACGGGCGCTTCGACTGCCTCGGCGAGGGCAAATCCGGCCTTGCGTTTGACCTCGCTGTGAAGGATCGAGACGGGGAAATCGCAGGCGGAGTCAGTGTCAGCTCGGTCCTCGGGGTGATGTGGCTCGAGGTCCTCTACGTCGCGGACGAGTTCCGGCGGCGCGGGCTCGCGAGTTGGCTCGTCCTCGAAGCAGAGCGGACTGCGTACGAGAAGGGCTGCGTCGGTGCCGGCACCTGGACGTTCAACTGGCAGGGGCCGGAGTTCTATCCGACGATCGGCTACGAGCTTCGCGGCATCTACACTGGATACCCGTTCGGCGTCACCGAGCACGTGTTGGCTAAGCGGCTTCCCGACGAGAAGTCGGTCGCCAAAACTGCGGACCGGATCGCACGTCTCCGCCGCGAGGGGTTCACGCTCCTGGCCGCGCCGTCGCAAGACGACATGCGTGTCGTCGGGCGCGGGTTCCACCAGTTCTGCATGCGCAACGCCGGGGAGGAGATGGATACCCCGGGGATCGCCGTTCGTCTGGCGCTGAAGGACCCAGCAGGCCGAGTGGTCGGCGGTCTCGACGCGTTCACGACGATTCGGAACATGGTGCTCGAGGCCATCTGGATCGACGAGCGCTTCCGTGGCCAGGGGTACGGGCGCCGACTCCTCGTGGAGGCGGAGCGGATCGCAAAGGAAGCAGGTTGCAGTGCGGTGAGCGCCCACGGCCTCTCGTTCCAATCGCCTGGGTTCTTCCACAGGTTGGGCTACACGACGTACGGCGTCGTGGACGTCGCGGTGGACGGGTATACGGAGGACTTGCTGATCAAGCGGCTGTGACCGACGGCGACTAGCTTCGCGGCGAGGCTGCTCTGTGTAGCGTGCCGCCGGTTCAGGGGCGAAGTGCCAGTTGTTGTGTAACAACACACTGTTGCGTATACTGGCGATTCGCCGCCTGGGGCTGCGGCCGCCGCGGATGGAATGAGCATGCTGTGAGCGCTTCCGCATCAGGAGACAGTGCCGCGACGGGGGAAGAGAACCCTGGAAGCAGAGAGAGCGACTCACGGGCAGTGAGCGGACAGCCGATGCGGGCGCCGCCGAGTGCAGCAAGGAGAGCGCGATGAGACGGGAAGAGTGGAAGGGGATGGGGACGTTCACCGCGATCTGGAGCGGACAGCTCCTGTCGATGCTCGGAACGGGCATGACCCAGTTCGCGATGATGTACTGGGTGTGGGGGCAGACGCACCAGGTAACGACGATGACGATCGCCGGCATCTGCGGGTTCGCCCCCGTCATCTTGCTGAGCCCTCTGGCGGGAGCGATTGTCGATCGCGCCAACCGCAAGCTCCTGATGATCCTGTCCGATCTCGCGGCGGGCCTCGGGACGCTGACGATCCTCCTCCTCTACGTCTCGGGAGTGCTCGAGATCTGGCACCTGTACGCTGTGGTCGCGTGCATCGGGGCGTTCGGGGCGTTTCAGTTCCCGGCGTACTCCGCAACGATCAGCGTGCTCGTTGACAAGAAGCAGTACGCGCGGGCGAGCGGGATGATGTCGCTTGCCGGATCCGTGTCGGGAGTGTTTGGGCCCATTGCTGCGGGAATCTTGCTCGCGCCGATCGGTATTCCCGGCATCCTCGGCGTCGATCTGGCCACGATGACGACGGCGATTACGATCCTTCTCTTCGCCCGAATCCCGCAGCCCGCGAGGTCGGTGGAGGGGGAGAAGGCGCGCAGCAGCATCTGGCGCGAAGCGGGCTTCGGTTTCCGCTACATCGCGGCCCGACACGGTCTCCTGGGCCTGTTGTGCATGTTCTTTCTGTTCAACGTGACCACGTCGTTCGGTTTCACGGTTCTCGCGCCGATGGTGCTTGCCCGCACGCAAGACAACGCCGTGCTCCTCGGGAGCGTTCAGTCAGCGGCCGGGATCGGCGGCGTGATCGGCGGAGTCCTCCTCAGCCTGTGGGGAGGGCCCAAACGCCGCGTGCATGGGGTCTTGACGGGGTGCGCACTCGGCGGCCTGATCGGGCTCGTGGGTGTTGGCGTCGGACAATCGCTGCCCGTGTGGGCGGGGGCGATGTTCCTCATGTCGATGATCTTCCCGACGGTGAACGCGTCGAGCCAAACCATCTGGCAGTCGAAGGTCCCTCCCGATCTTCAGGGGCGGGTCTTCTCGGTCCGCCTGATGCTGGCGCAGATGGGCACACCGCTCGCGATGCTCCTTGCAGGTCCTCTTGCCGATCGGGTGTTCGAGCCGGGGATGCGCTCCGGCGGTGGGCTCGCGGGCACGTTTGGCTCGCTCGTCGGTACCGGACCCGGAGCGGGGATGGCGCTCATGCTCGTCTTCGCGGGGCTCCTGGCGGCCATCGCCGCGCTGATCGGGTACGTCTACCGTCCGCTGCGTGACGTCGAGACGACGCTCCCCGACCACGACGCACCGACAGCAGAGTCGTCCGCTGAACCGGCGGTCGTGAGTGCGAAATCGTAGAGGAGCCCCTCTGTCCTGACTACGGCCCCGCTAGATGTGGCCCTCTTGTTTGAGCGAGAGGAACCCATCTGTGGTGACGATCAGGTGGTCCAGGACGCGGATCCCGAGAAGCTGGCCGGCCTGAACAAGGCGCTTGGTCAGCGCGATGTCCTCGGGGCTCGCTTCGAGCGTTCCTGACGGATGGTTGTGGGCGAGCAAGACGGACGCGGCGCGGTCGGCGATTGGATCGGCAAACACCTCGCGCGGGTGAACCTGGTTCGTATCGAGAAGTCCGACGGTCACGACCCGCGACGCGATCACCTCGTTGGCGCCGGAGAGAGAAACGCACACGAAGTGCTCCTGCTTCTGGCCTCGGATGTCCTGGAGGTAGGGGAGGGCGTCGCTGGCATGACGAACAACAGGACGGCCTTTGCGAAACCAGCGTCGACCGAGTTCGAGAGCAGATGCCACCTGGCACGCCTTGGCCTCGCCGAGGCCGTGGATCGACCGCAGCGCGCTGACGTCCGGGCTCGACTTCCCCTCGGTCTCGTGAAGGACGCGGCTTGCAAGTTCCAGCACGCCGAGGCGCTTGGTGCCGCATCCGAGAAGGACGGCGAGAAGCTCGACGTCGGAGAGGGACTCCGCTCCACGGGCAAGAAGCTTCTCACGCGGACGATCAACGCGGGGAAGCTGTCGGATGCGGCGGAGTCCGTCGGGGTCCCAGCGCGTCAGCGATGGCTCGGAGGTCCGACCGTTTTCGTCTCGAGGCATATCACGATTATCCTCATATCGTTCAGGCAAACAAGTCCGAGGATAGGAGTCGATTCGATGGGATCCTCGGCGGGCGCGATGCAGGGAATACCGGTACAGCCCGAGGCGAAGGCCGCGCACCCGTACGGGCCCGGGGTCGCCGAGCTACAGGACGTTGACGGTGAAGAGGACGACCTTGAGCGGATCGACCGACTCCCACGGCCGCTGGTACGCGAAGCGAAGCATCTGCGGGCCCATGTCAACGGCCACATACCGGAAGACGAAGACGCCGGGCGCGCCGATGAGGGCGGACGCGGGGCGGTACTCAACGTCTTGCGCCTCGCGCACCACCGCGTACTCGACCTCGATTGTGTTGGTCCACGTGTAGCCGGTGGTTGCGTTTCCCTCGAGCTCGATCATCAGGCGGTCGCCGACGCGAAGCGTCAGCGATGCTCCCTCGTCGAGTTCGGTGACAAGGCGATAGACGCGCAGCGTGTAACCGCAGACTGACGCGGCGGCCGAGTAGCGGCCCAGTCCATACAGCCCCGACGTCGCGGCGACCTCGACCTCGGCGACAAACGAGCCGACGTTCGTCGCCATCACGACCTCGTACCCTGCCATGGGAAGGGGCGCGCCGCTTGGGTCGACGAGGTGAACCTTGCCGATCCAGCTCTCGGCCGGGACGGCGGGCGCGTACTCTTCCTCGAACACGACCGTGCCGTCCTTTCCGACCAGGCGCATACGCTCCACGACGACCTTAGACTTGAAGCAATCGACGTCTCCCTCGTGGACGATCTCTAGGGCCAGGCGCGCGCCGGTTTCGAAGACGAAGCCGCCGAGTCGCACCTCGGCGGCCCCGCCCATTGACGACGCACTGGACGACGACTTCGATGTCGATTGCGCCACGGCTCCTCCCGCCATCAGCACCGCCGCAAGAACCACGATCCCCACAATTCGCCAAGGACGCCACATCGTACTCACCTCTCACGAAACGTACTCCGGGCGGACGCACTTGTTTCCGGCAACGGTGCCTCACAGCGCCGTCGTGTCCCCGGGGACCTTCGCGAACAGGCGGGCCTCCTCGATCCGTTCGAGCCCCGCGATGAACCGCGTGAGGCGTTCGATCCCGATGCCGAATCCGGCGGAACGGAATAGGCCTTGGCTTGCGATCTGCAGGTACGACGCGAACCGCGCCTCGGGGATGGCATCTCGCCGCAGTCGGTCGCGGATGCGCTTCAGCTCGTGCTCCCGCTCTCCTCCAGAGAGTGCCTCGCCGAACCCCTCCGGATACACGAGGTCCATGTCCAGAAGCACGTCCGGGCGGGTGGGGTCCTCGCGGTCGTAGAACTCGCGGATCGACCGAGGGAAGTCGATCACCCACACGGGCTCGCTGACGGCCCGGGACAACGCGTCGTCGAACGGTTCGCCGTGCCGAGCCGCCGCCTCTGCGTAGGGGATCTGCTCAAACGGCATCCGGGGCACGCGCAGTTTCCGTCCGAGCCGGGCGAGTTCCTCTCCGCAGTTCTCAAGGACCGCTTCGAAAACCGCGCTCAGGAGCCGCTCGCCGAGCCCAATGACGTCGGCTCGTGTCGCGTCCCGCACCTCGAGATCGAGCTGCACGAACTCGGCGAGGTACCGGCCCGCCGCCGCGCGCTCGGCCGGCTCCATGCGGACGTTCGGCGAAAAGCAGAAGATCCGCGGCAGTGTCCGGAGAGCGACCTGCTTGTGGAAGATCATGCTTTTCGTCAACTGGTAGGGGACTCCGTAGTAGTCGACGACGCTCGAGTACGTCTCGTGGTGGAGCGGGTCGGTCATCGAAGACAGAAGCACCGGAAGGATCTCTAGAAACCCCTCGCGGCGGAGGAATGCGCCCGCCGAGGCGAGAACTTCGCTCCCGATTCGTAGCACAGCCACTCGATCCTGCTCACAGCTCAAACGAATCATCTCTCCTCCAAGGGTGAAGCACGAAAACAGGGAAGACCCTGCAAAACGTCGGCCCACGTGGCCGGTGGAAACGGATCGCGGTTGGGAGAGCGCCCGGCCGGGCGAGGTGCTCGGCCTAGCTAGACGAACGACTCGTCTAGCCTTGGGCGTCCTGATTCGTGAGCGGGAAGAGGGAACGATTGGCGAGGCTGCCCTCGAACGAAGACGAGCAGACCGTGGGGTGAAGTCGCGTCATGAGAACCACCTCTTCCTGTGAGATGGGCTACGCTACCACGCGGACGTCGCTTCGTCAAGGGGTGATGGGGTGCTAGGAGTTCGCAGCCGGGCGCGCGGTGTATCGCCCGACGTTGCGGTATCGGGCGTAGCGGGCGGCGAGGAGCTGGTCGAGGGGGATTGCTGAAAGCTCGTTGACGTGGCGCACGACGGCCTCCTTCAAAGCCGCCGAGGTGACCGCGGAGTTCTTGTGTGCGCCGCCCAGCGGCTCCGGGATGACGCCGTCGATCAAACCGAGGTCGAGGAGGTGGGGCGCCGTCATTTGCAGCGCCGTGGCGGCCTCCCGCGCGCGCTCCTTATCTTTCCAGAGGATCGCCGCGGCTCCTTCCGGAGTGATCACGGAGTAGATTGAGTTCTCAAGCATCAGCACGCGGTCGGCCAGTCCGATCGCGAGCGCGCCGCCCGATCCTCCCTCTCCGATGATGACGGCCACCGTCGGCACGCGGAGTCCCGCCATCGTCTGGAGGTTCTCGGCGATGGCGCCGCCGATGTTCAGCTCCTCCGACTCGACGCCGGGGTACGCGCCCGACGTGTCGATGAGCGAGACGAGCGGAAAGCCAAATCGCTCCGCGAGTTCCATGAGCCGCTTCGCCTTGCGGTAGCCCTGTGGGCGCGTCATTCCGAAGAACCGCTCTTTGTTCTCTTCGGTGGTGCGTCCCTTCTGCTGGGCGAGAAGGGCGACGGGGCGGCCCTCGAGTCGGGCGAGTCCGGCGAGAAGAGCGCGGTCATCGCCGACGATGCGGTCCCCGCGCAGCTCGTAGAAGTCGGTGAACGCCGATGCGATGTAGTCGAGCGCGTAAGGCCGCTTCGGATGGCGTGCGATGCGGACACGCTCCCAGTCGGTCAGGTTCGAGTAGAGATCCTGCCGCAGGACGGCGAGCTTCTCTTCGAGGCGTGCGATCTCCTTGGACAGGTCCATCCCGTCCGCGGAGTTCAGCTGGCGCAGCTCTTCGATCTTCGCCTCGAGGAGGTCAAGGGTACGCTCGTCGGTCATCTCGCCCCCACGAAGAACCCGAGCGCCGCGGCAAGCTCACTGCGGAGGTCCTCACGCCGGACGACTCGGTCGATTTGCCCGCGCTCGAGGGCAAACGACTCCGTCTGGAAGTGAGCCGGCAGCTCCTCGGCGATCGTCTGCTCGATCACGCGGCGGCCGGCGAAGCCGATCATGGCTCCCTTCTCGGCGATGATGATGTCCCCGAGCGAGGCGATCGACGCCTCCACGCCCCCCGAGGTCGGGTACGTCATCACCGAGATGAAGGGCAGCGCAGCCTCGGCCAGCCGTCGCCGGACGGCGACCGTCTTCGCCATCTGGAGCAGCGAGAACAACCCCTCCTGGATGCGTGCTCCGCCGGACGACGAGATGAGGACAAAGCCCCGCCGATCGGCGATGGCCGCCTCCATCGCCCGGCAGATCTGCTCGCCGACCACCGATCCCATGCTCCCGCCGATGAAGCGGAAGTCCATGACGCCGATCACGACGGGAACTCCTTCGATCGCGCCGCGTCCGATGAGAATGGCGTCATCGAGCCCCGTCTTGGCCTGAGCCTCCGCGACCCGCTCCTGGTAGGCGCGGCTGTCGACGAACGACAGCGGGTCGTCGGCCGTGAGACGCTCGCCGAACAGCTCGTAGCTCCCTGGGTCGAGGATCGACTCCAGCCTCTCCTGGGACGTCTGGAAGAAGTACTCCCCGCAGCTTGGGCAGACGTTGCTGTTCTCACGGACGCGCCGCTTGAAGACGAGTTCGCCGCACGATTTGCACTTCATCCAAAGGCTGTCGTCCGGCTCCCGGTCCACATGCACACGCAGGTACTGGCGTTCCTTGAACAGAGACATCGCTCACCTCACGAGCGGCGACGACCGAGAAGACGCGGGCGCTTTCGCTCTTCCTCCCGCTTCTGGCCGTCGGTACGCAGGCTCTCCGGCTGGACGGATCCGCTGGAGACGACCATGGACAGCATGTCTTCCACCGGCATGTCCACGTAGGTCACGGACTTTTTGGGTACGATGACCATGGCTCCCGTCAACGGATTCGGCACCGTGGGTACGTAGACGATGTAGCACTCCTCGCCGGTCAGGTCGACCAGCTTGCCGGGGTCATCGTTGGTTACCAAACCCAGGGCCTGAAGCCCCACCTTAGGATACTCGATCATCACCACCCGCTTGAACGACGCCGTCGCCTTGGGATCGAGCATCGCGCCCGCGAACTGCTTAAACGTACCGTACATCTTCCGGATTCCGGGCAGGATCAGGAAGAGGCGCTCAAAGTACGAGTATAGCGTTCTGCCCACGATGTTCCGGGCGATCACGCCGGCGATGAGCACAAGCACGATGAGGAGCACAATCCCGAGCCCAGGGAGCGAATGGCCCACGGCGCGTTCGATGGCGTTGCCGATCGGCCTTCCGTGACCGAGCAGGCCATCGAGCATGTTGTAGAGGATCCAGAGGATGTAGGCGGTCGCACCGACCGGGAGGATGGTCAGCAACCCGCTCACAAACGTCGCCCGGAGCCACAGCAAGAACTTCTTCATGCTGCCCTTGCCCACTCTCCCCTGTTTCCCATCCGGCAATTATAGAGGATCGTCGTATGATACGATCATGGTTCACGGAAGGGCAATTCCGAAGCGGATCGCGATCATTGTCGCGGTGGCCGCGGTCGTCACGTACGCGGGGCTCGTCATCCTGCGCGTGCTCTATCCGATCGGATACGTCGACCTCGTGCGGGCGTCGGCCGACGTCGAGAGGCTCGACGCCGCGACGCTCTGCTCGGTCATTCGAGCCGAGAGCCGCTTCCGCCCGGAGGCGGTTTCGCCGCGCGGCGCCATCGGGTTGATGCAGATCATGCCCGAGACCGGAGCGTGGATTGCCGAGCGGATGGGGTTTCCCGGATTCGCTCCCGAGGCTCTTCTCGATCCGGGGACCAACATCCGGCTGGGTGCCTGGTACCTGCGGTATCTGCTCGATCGATTCGGGACGCTCGACCTCGCGCTGACGGCGTACCACGCCGGTCCGACGCGGGTCGACGCGTGGCTTGCCTCAGGCGAGGTCCCGTTTTCTGGGACTCGGGCGTACGTCGAGCGCGTCCTGCACGCGGTTTCGATCTACCGAACGGCTCTTCGCTGGCCGATCGTCGTTCGCATCACGCCTTCCATTCCCCTCTAGCGTTGCAGGGTTCCCCGCCATGGGCTAGTATCGCCACCAATTCCAGAGGGAGTTGACAGGAGGTCCCACCGTGGCGGAGGCGAAGAAGTGGGTCATGAAGGACCCGAAGCGCGAGAACGTCTTCTGGCCCACACCCGAACTGAAGAAGCAAGCGTGGGTTTCGGACGAGGCGATCTACAAGAAGGCGGCGGCGGATCCCGTCGCATTCTGGTCTGGGCTGGCCGAGGAGCTTCACTGGTTCAAGAAGTGGGACAAGGCGTACGATCCTACTCCGTACGCCTATAAGTGGTTCGTCGGCGGGAAGACCAACCTCTCGTACAATTCCCTCGACCGGCACATCGAGGCCGGCCACGGCGACCGCGTGGCGGTCATCTGGGAGCCGGAGCCGCTGACGGAGAAGGCCGTCCACATCACGTACAAAGAGCTGCACGAGCGCGTGTGCAAGTTCGCCAACGGCTTGAAGTCGCTCGGCGTGAAGAAGGGCGACCGCGTGGGCATCTACCTTCCGATGATTCCGGAGGCCGTGGTCGCGATGCAGGCCTGCGCCCGCATCGGAGCGCCGCACAGCGTCGTGTTCTCGGCGTTCAGCCCGGAGTCGCTCCGCGATCGATTGGATGACGCGGGTGCGAAGGTCCTCATCACCGCCGACGGCTACTACCGCCGCGGGAAGCCCATCGACCTGAAGAAGGCCGCCGAGCAGGGCGCCGAGGGGACGAAGGTCGAGAAGATCGTCGTCGTGAAGCGCCTCGATGGATCCGCCTCGATGAAGGCCGGGCGCGACGTCTGGTACCACGATCTCGTCGCGAAGGCATCGCCCGACTGCCCGGCCGAGCCGCTCGACGCCGAGCACCTGTCGTTCCTCCTCTACACCTCGGGGACGACGGGCAAGCCGAAGGGAATCATGCACACGACCGGTGGGTACGCCGTCCAGTCCTACGTCACCGCGAAGTGGAACTTCGACATGCATCCCGGCGACATCTTCTGGTGCACGGCCGACGTCGGTTGGGTCACCGGCCATACGTACATCAACTACGGCCCGCTCATGAACGGCGTGACGTCGTTCATGTACGAGGGTTCGCCCGACATGCCCGACTACGGCCGGATGTGGGCCATCGTCCAGAAGCACAAGATCACGCAGCTCTACACGGCGCCGACCCTGATTCGCATGCTGATCAAGCAGGGCGACGAGTGGCCGGCGAAGTACGACCTATCGAGCCTCCGCGTCCTCGGCACGGTCGGCGAGCCGATCAACGTCGACGCGTGGATGTGGTACTTCGAGAAGATCGGCGGCGAGCGCTGCCCGATCATCGACACGTGGTGGCAGACGGAGACGGGCGCGAACATGGTGAACAACCTGCCCGGCATCGGGCCGTTCATCCCGACCGTCGCCGGTCGAGGGTTCCCCGGAGTCATCGGCGACATCCTCGACTCGGGTGGCCAGCCGACGAAGGTCGGCGAGGGAGGCTACCTCGCGATCTACGCCCCGTTCCCGCCCAGCCTCACGCGCGGCATCTACGGGGACATGGACCGTTTCAAGAACCAGTACTTCTCGGACTACGGCCCGGAGCGCTACTTCACGAGCGACGGCGCGCGCAAGGATGACATGGGCAACTTCCGCATTACCGGGCGCGTCGATGACGTCATGAACGTCGCCGGCCACCGCCTGGCGACCGCCGAGGTCGAGAGCGCGCTGGCGCAGAACGACAAGGTCAGCGAAGTGGCCGTCGTCTCGAAGCCGCACGACCTGAAGGGCGAGGTGCCCGTGGCGTTCGTCCTCCTGCGCAAGGGGATCGAGCCGTCCGAGGAGATCCGCAAGGACCTCTTGGCGACGGTGAACCGCGTCATCGGGCCCACGGGGCGCCCGGAGGAGATCATCTTCGCGCACGACGTGCCGAAGACGCGGAGCGGCAAGATCATGCGCCGCATCCTGAAGTCGCTCGTCCGCGACGAACCCGTCGGCGACCTCACGACGCTCCTGAACCCGGAGACCGTCGACGAGCTGAAGAAGGCCGTCGGCTACAAGGGGTAGGAGGCGTGCCTCAACCAGGCACTTCGACAGATCAACGAGGGGCGGCGCGGCCGCCCCTCTCTCTTCGGGGGAGGGGATGATGAGTGCAGTAGCGAAGGAAAACCGACTCGAGACCTCGCGATGGATGTACGTCGTCGTTGGCTTTCTGATCAACATCTGCCTCGGTGCGGTGTACGCGTTCAGCGTCTTCCGGCCGCCGCTGCAGACGCTGTGGGGGATCACCGCCACGCAGGCGGGAATGCCCTTCATGATCTTTCTGGGGATGTTTGCCCTCGGCATGGCGCTCGCCGGACCGCTGGTCGAAAAGTGGGGTCCGCGCAAGACGAGTCTCCTCGGTGGAGTTCTCGTCGGCGGAGGATGGATCTTGTCGGGGCTCTCGCCCAACATCTGGATCCTGACGCTCCTCTACGGCGTGGTCGGGGGCAGCGGGGTCGGTGTGATGTACGGCTGTCCGATCGCGGTGTCGGGGAAGTGGTTCCCCGACAGGAAGGGACTCGCCGTCGGGCTGACCGTCATGGGGTTCGGGCTGTCCGCCCTGATCCTCGCGCCGATCGCCGACTCCCTCATCACGTCAATGGGCGTGATCCGGACGTTCATGGTGCTTGGTGGAGTCTTCCTCGTTCTCTTGCTTGCCCTCGCGCTGCCGCTCAAGTTTCCGCCGCAGGGCTGGGCGCCCAAAGGATGCGAGCCGGTGAAGGGCAAGGCTCCGGTGTGCGTCTTCGGGGATATGGATCGCGGACAGATGGTCAAGCGCGGAACGTTCTACGCGCTGTGGGGCTGCTACACGATCGGCTGCCTTGCCGGCCTCATGTCGATCGGCATTGCGAAGCCGTTCGGGCTTGAGGTTTCCGGAGTCAGCAGCTCGCTGGCGACGTTGGCGGTGTCCATCTTTGCCATTCCCAACGCCCTCGGGCGGCCGCTGTTTGGCTGGTTGACCGACCGTTTGACGCCGCGCTATGCGGCCGCGCTCTCCTTCATCTTGATTCTGGCCGCGGCCGCGCTCGTGTACTTCTTCGGAGACGGCAGCACGGCCATCTACTTCGTCTCCTTCGTTCTCCTCTACCTGAACCTCGGTGGATGGCTGGCGATTGCGCCCACGGCGACGGCGACGTTCTTCGGGACGAAGCACTACGCGAGGAACTACGGCATTGTGTTCACCGCGTACGGCCTCGGGGCGATTCTCGGCAGCGTGCTGTCGGGGATGATACGGGACGCATCGGGAAGCTACTTGTCCGTGTTTTTGCCGGTCATGGGGCTTGCGGCCCTCGGTCTCGTTGTGGCGCTCTTCGGCTTGCGGCCTACCGTTGCCGGCGCTCCCACGGGTCCGGCCGCGAGAAAATAGATCGCGTCCAGCAAGGATTTCGTGTTGGGCGGTCGCGGGCCCGGCTCGCGACCGCCTTGTCTTTCGCGCGGGGCCGGAGCGTGGCTTCGCTCGTCTCGCCGCGATAAGCTCTCCCGGCGAGGAGGGGCCATGGCGAGGAGCCTTGACAACCTGATCTGGATCGACCTCGAGGCGACGGGCCTCGATCCCGAGACGCGCGTCATTCTGGAGATTGCCTGCCTCGTGACGGACAAGGACCTGAACGAGCTCGGCGACGGCATCGATTTTGTCATCCACCAAGAAGGCCGTGCCATCGGCCAGCTCGATCCGTGGTGCCGCAAGCAGCACGGGGTGAGCGGGCTGCTCGAGGCGTCGCGCACGTCGACGATCTCGCTCGGCGAAGCGGAGGCAGAAACCCTCGCCTACGTGCGCCGCCACTGTCTGGTCGGGAAGTCGCCCCTGTGCGGGAACTCGGTCTGCTTCGACCGTCGATTCCTCATTCGCCACATGCCGAAGCTTGAGGCCTGCTTCCACTACCGGAACGTCGACGTGAGCTCCATTAAGGAGCTTGCTCGCCGCTGGCGGCCGGAGGTGGTTGAGAAGGTGGCCAAGGCGTCGAGGCACCGCGCTCTCGACGACCTGCGCGAGTCGATCGGCGAGCTTCGCATCTACCGTGATGCCTTCTTCCGGGAGGCGAAGTGACCAAGCACCTGGCGTGGCAAAACGTCGAGAGGGCACGCGTGCGAATCGCGGCGTTTGCGCGACGTACGCCCGTCGAGACGTGTCGGACGATCGACGTGGCATGCGGCGGCACGGTTTTCCTGAAGTGCGAGAACTTTCAGCGGACGGGGTCCTTCAAGTTTCGCGGGGCGACGAACGCGATCGCCTCGCTTGCTCCGTCCGAGCGCGCGCGCGGCGTGTACGCCCACTCGAGCGGGAACCACGCCCAGGCGGTCGCGCTGGCGGCGAAACTGCACGGGATTCCCGCCCACCTCGTCATGCCAGAAGACTCGAACCCCATCAAGGTCGCGGCGACGCGTGGCTATGGGGCCCGCGTGGTCTTCTGCCCTGCGACCCACGAGGGAAGACACGAGGTGGCGGCTCGCGTCGGCGCCGAGACCGGAGCGACGTTCATTCACCCACATGACGACCTGCGCGTCATTGCTGGCCAGGGGACCGCGGCTTGGGAGTTGATCGAGGAGGTTGGCGAACTGGATCTCGTCCTCGCGCCGGTCGGGGGCGGCGGCCTTCTCTCCGGTACGCTCGTCGCCGCTCGGCATCTTCTTCCGCACGTGGTGGTCATCGGGTGCGAGCCCGAGGGGGCGGATGACGCATCTCGGTCCCTGCGGTCGGGAGAACGGGTGACCGAGTTCACGCCGCACACGATTGCCGACGGCCTCCGAACCCCGCTCGGCGAGAACGGCTTCGAGATCCTGCAGCGGGACCTCGACGACATGGTCCTCGTCTCGGAGAGGGAGATCGTCGACGCCATGCGTTTCGTGTGGGAACGCGCGAAACTCATGATCGAACCGTCCTCCGCGGTGGCCGTCGCGCCGCTCCTCGTCGGAAAGGTCGATGTTCGCGGGAAACGCGTTGGAGTGATTCTCTCGGGCGGGAACGTCGACTTTGGGCCGTACTTCGCGGCGCTGGAGGGGCAAGCCCATGGATCGCGCTAGGCTCGACGCGTACTGCGGCCTCTACTGTGGCGCCTGCCTCATCTATCGGTGTACGCAGAAGGGCGACCTCGCCCCGGCCGCCGCGACGTTCGGTCGGTCGGAGGAGGGTCTCGCCTGCGACGGGTGCCGTTCGAACCGAGTGTCCGTCGCCTGCCGCGCGTGCTGGTACCGCGATTGCCCCACCGGGAGAGGGTACTCCTCCTGTGCCGAGTGCCCCGAGGTGCCGTGCGACGCGCTCAAGAGCCTGCAGACGCGGATGCCCCACCTGAGCGAGATCGTCTCGAACCTCGAGCGGATTCGCGCGATCGGTTCCGATCGGTGGTGCGCGGAGCAGGCGGAGCGTTGGGCATGCCCGCTCTGCGGCAAGCCCACGTGGTGGTACGAGACGACGTGCGATCGATGTAGGAGTGCGGTTCCGACGGGGTTCCAGCCGGACAGCCGGAAGGCGGGGAACGAGTGAGGCGCCCGTTTCCCGTGGCGAACTCGGTCCTGCTGCCGGAGGCGCTCGCCTCCGACGTGGTTCCCGCGTTCGGGGTCGGCCGAGTCGATCGAGTCCGCTTCCACCAGGGCGGGTTCAACGACACGTACCGCGTCGAGGCGGCGAACGGGTCGGTCTACTTCCTGCGCGTCTACCGTCGCGGCTGGCGCACGCGCGAGGACGCGCTCTACGAACTCGACGTGCTCGACCACCTGCGCCGAAAGGGCATCCCTGTGGCGTACCCCATCGCGAAACCCGGCGGCTCCTTCTTGCACGAGGTCAATGCCCCGGAGGGGACGCGCTTTGTGGCGCTGTTCGCCCTCGCGCGAGGCCGCGAGCTGTCGTACGCGGAGGACCCGGTTCCCCCCGCCCGTGCCTACGGCAACGCTGTGGCTGCGGTGCACAACGCGCTTGGCGACTTCGCGAGCGGGCACTGCCGGTTCCAGATTGACCTCGAACATCTGATCGACCGGCCGCTGGCGCACGTCGAGCCGATCCTGTCGCCGAGGGTCCGTGACTGGGAGTACTTCGCGCGTTTCGCCGAGGCCGTCAAGCACGCGATTCGTGCCCTCCCGGAGGCCGAGCTTGAGCGGGGCGTCTGCCACGGCGACCTGCAAGGCTACCATGCGAACGTAGACGAGGACGGCGTTCTCACGTTCTACGACTTCGACGGCGGCGGTTTCGGATACCGCGCCTACGACCTCGCCGTGTTCCGATGGTGCGCACGACTGCAGGGGCAGGAGGACGCGCGATGGGCGCCGTTCCTGTCGGCCTACCACGCCGTGCGCGCGGTGGGCGACCTCGACCTGGCCGCCGTGCCTCTCTTTGTTTGCGCGAGACACATCTGGCACATGGGCGTACACGCCGAGAACGCCTGGCACTGGGGATACGGCGGACTCGACGACGAGTACTACACCCGGCGGATCGAGGCGCTGCGCGAACTGGAGTTAGACTACCGAGTTTTCCTCTAGCGGGCTCCACTTCGGTCCTTTCCTTTCGGGTTTCCGGCCGTTCTCTTCCATTCGGATCACGCGTCGCTCTCCTTAGGGCTGTCCAATGCCCGTCCTGCTGGCTGATAGCGGTGTCGCGACCGGATTTGACACCCAGTTGCCGCTTCTGGTATGCTGGGAATGATAACGTTACCGGTAACGTTGTGATATGACTCGAAACGTTCAGGACGGCCGAAGATCGCAACTTGCCAAGACCCCTCAGGGGATCGCATGTCGAAGCTGTATTCCCTATCGAAAACTTAGAACCCAGGGTTTCGTGGTTCGCGAGGAGGTGATGGCATCGAATTCGGGAGAGGGACTGCCGAGGGTGGCAACCGTACTGGCAAAGGTTTCGGAGCAGGAGGAGCGCTATGCGTAAGGTCTGGGCACTGCCCGTGATGATCCTGTTGTTGTTGGCGTCGCTCGTGGCGATTGGAGGCGATGACCCTCGCTCGATGGGTGCCAAGTACACGACCCCGAGCGAGATGTTCGAGTATCGAAGCCTTCCGTCGTATTCGGAAGCTCCATCGTTGGCGAAACTTGTCGCGGAGGGAAAGCTGCCGCCCGTCGGGGAGCGTCTCCCGAAGGAACCGTTCGTCTGGAAGACGTCGTTCATGCTGGACGGAACCGGCGTGTACGGCGACCTGATGCGGCACTCGCGCGGATCCGAGCCGGAGTGTTGGCAGAACATGATGGGCTGCTACTCGGCGTGGGAAGGCGGTGAAGGGCACAAGAACGAGGGACTCGTGGACGTCGCCTTGATGTGGGTGATGAAGAGCCCCGAGCCGGTGCCGAACCTGGCGAAGAGCTGGGAGTGGTCGAGCGACGGATACACGCTCACCATGCACCTTATGGAGGGCGTGAAGTGGTCGGACGGCGTGGAGTTCACGGCCGACGACATCCTGTTCACCTACAACGACCTGATCCTCGACCCGAAGGTTCCGAGCATGCAGAACGCCGACAGCTGGACGTTCGGCGGGAAGGTGACGGAACTCGAGAAGGTCGACGCGTACACGATTCGCTGGCACTTCGGTGCAGCGTTCCCAGTGCGGGCGCTGTACCTCATGGACGGGAAGTACTACGCCCCCATCCCGGCGCACGTCTACAAGAGCTACCATCCGAAGTACAACCCGAGCATGACGTACGACGACCTCCTGGCGGCGCCGAAGACGAGCAACGTGCCGGCCGTCGTGATCGGTCCGTTCGTGCCGGTACACTACGAGCCGGCGAGCGTAACGGTCTACGTCCGGAATCCGTACTACTACAAGGTGGATGAGAAGGGGCAGCAGCTTCCGTATCTGGACGCTGCCGTGTGGATCCAGGATCCGGACTGGAGCATGCGCAACTACCGCACGCTCACCGGTGAGATCGACCAGGCTCCGCTGCAGGACATCCAGCTGACGCGGCTCATCTATGCGGCGTCGCAGGACGCGAAGGCACCGTTTGAGTTCCAGTGGGGACCGTTCACACAGCCGTTTGCGATCTTCCTGAACTACGCTACAAACGTGGGGATCCGCGATACTCGGGACACGGCGCTTCGCGAGCTGTTCCGGAAGCTCGAGTTCCGACAGGCGCTTGCCTACGCTATTGACGGCCAAGGCATCGCCGAAGGTGTGTTCGGGACTCCTGATGTGCAGGTATTCTACGGTGGATACCCGTCGGGGAGCCCGCTCTACCGTGAGCAGGACGTCACCAAGTACGTCTACAACCCGACCCGCGCGAAGGAGCTCTTGGCGGGGTTGGGGTTCAAGGATACGAACGGCGACGGCATTCTCAATTGGCCGGCCGGAAGTGCCCTTGCCGGGCAGGAACTCACCATTGAGCTTCTGACGGCAGCCACGAACCCCGATCACATCGCGCTGGCTGAAGCCTCACAGCCGTTCCTGAAAGCGGTAGGCGTCGACATGCAGCTCCGGACGATCGGAGAGGCTCTCCTGCAAGAGAAGGAGGATCTCGCGGAGTTCGACGCGATCCTCGAGCCGACCTACAGCACGACGCCCGACTCCCGACAGGAATCGATCGGCCCCATCTCTCCGTCGACCCCATGGTGGCACAAGACGGGGGCTGACGGGACACGCGATCTGATGCCGTTCGAAGAGCGGATGGGCGAGCTCCTGGTGTCGACGTTCACGATGCCGGACGCCGCGCAGCGAGCCGATGCGTTCCACGAGGTCCTCGCGCTGACGACGAAGAACGTCTACGCGATTCCGCTCGTTGAGGTGGCGTACTCGATGACGTTTACGAAGCGTCACATGAACTACCCGTCGGATCTGCCGATCTACCTCTACGATTGGTTCCACGAGAACATCCCCGTGGAACTGATCTGGTGCCCGGTGGGCAAGCAGCTGCCCACGGAACAGTACTTGCAGTATCTGCCGACCCCAGACACCTACAAGTCGCAGACCTGGTACAAGGTCTTCGGTCAGTAGGGAATCGTTTCGGGTGCGGGGCACGGGAGGTTTCTCCCGTGCCCCCGCCCGGCCCTCTGGGGAATGCAGCCGAGTGAAGAGGACGAACCTTGGGACTGGATCGCTCGGGAAATGAGGAGGTAGCAGACGTGAAAGGTTCTTGCGCACTGACGGGGGACGGCTTCCGGGCCGAGTTCGATACCGAACGGGGCGTCGTTCGAGGGTTCCGGGACCGAACGGATTCGCAGGGGACGAATTTCGTCGGAACCTCCGACAACATCTCCGATCCGGGATTCCTCGCTGACCCGGCCTGGCTTGGAGATGTCGTCCTGCGGACCTGGTGCGCGGGCGCCTGGAGAAAGGAACTCACGGCTCGTTCCGCGGACACGCGGGTCGTGAGCGGGGATCCGTCGGGGCGACGGGTTGAGATTCGCTACGAGGGATCCTCGGCAAACGAGGAGGGACTTCGAACTGTTGGCGTCTGCGAAGCGTTCTACGCGGAGAAGAACGGCTTGCGGTGGGACGTCACGCTCACGAACCAGACGAAGGAGCTTCTCGAGGTCGGCGAGGTGGCGTTCCCGCTGACGATGAACATCGACTACGCGGCGTTGTTCCGCGGCCCTGGGAGGCTTGAGGACGACGCAGAACGGCAGCGGGCGTGGCACGAGGACAAGGTCATGATGCACCTTGCGATCTGCGGACACAGCTCGTACGGGCTCTTCCAGCGGCCGTCCGGAGAAGGCCGGTTTCTCCTGTTCCACACCGTGGGCGATACGTCGCTTGAGGCCGCCTACAAGATGGACAACGCGGAAGGCTCGCACTGGGACGTCATCTGGGAAGGGCAACACCTTGTCGCCGCCCACAGCTGGGCTCGCAAGCAGGCAAACGTTTGGAATGCACCGAGGGACCCACAACGCAGCTGGATCAACGGCCACAGCTTCCTCGTGCTTCGTCCGGGGGAGTCGAAGGTCTTCCAGTTCCGGTTCGTGTTCCTCGCGAGCCACGCTGAGGTGGAGGAGGAGCTGGTTCGGCACGGACGTATCGCCGTGCACGTGCAGCCGGCCATGGTCGTCCCTGTCGAGACCGCTGTTCACTTCCACGTGCGTTCTCAGGAAGCCCCGACGCTTCTTCCCGAGGCCAGCGATGTGGTGATCGAGGAGTCGGCCTCGAAGCGCGCGTCTGACCTCCACGAGTACGTCCTGCGATTTGGCACGCGCGGGCAGAAGAAGGTTCGCATCCTACACGGCGACGGGAGGTGGACGAACGTGCTCTTCTATGCGCTACCTCCGTTCTCGGAGCTCGTGAAGGCGCGGGCGAAGTTCATGGTTGATCGCCAGCTTTACGAGAACCCACGCGATCCCTACGGGCGTCAGTTTGCCTTCCTGCCGTATGACACCATGGCCGACGCCTTGTTCCTTGAGAGTGACGAAGCTTGGCAAGTCGGGGGATCGGACGAGTACGGCCTTCCGATCGCAATGTTCCTCGCCGAGAAGAACGTCCACTACCCCGACAAGCGGGAGATCGACGCTCTGGAGCGGTTCGTCGACGGGTTCCTCTTCCACACGTTGCAGAACCCCGAGACATACGAGATCCGCCGCGGCATGGTCTGGTTCCCCGATCATCCGTCCCGCCAGCCGTGGCAGTGGGACAAGAAGACGGCGGAGCTGACGACGCGGACGTTCAACTACCCGCTCGCTGCGAACATCTACCATGCCATGTACAAGATCGGGAGAACGCACGGACTCCTGAGCCAGCGGACGGCCGAGGAGTACCTTGACCTGTGCTGGCACACGGCGATGAAGTGGCTCGAGATCGGGAAGCACTGGAACTACGGCGCGCCGGCGGGCGCCAACTTGACGAATATCCTCGACGATCTCGAACGGGACGCGCCGGAGAAGTATCGGCAACTCCTCCCCAAGGTATCTCACGTCGTCGACATCATGGAGAAGACGCCATACCCGTTCGGGTCGGAGCTCTACGTGGATCAGACGGGCCACGACCAAGTTCACGCTCTCATGACGCGCTTCGGGCACCGCGAGAAGGTGCTGAAGACCCTTCGCGTAACAAAGGCCCTGAGAGCCGGCGGACAGCCTGTGTGGTTTTGGTACGGGAACGAGAAGCGCGGGAACGTGTCCTGCTGGTACGCGCAGACGCAGAACAGCCGGGTCCTCTTCTCCGGCTTCGAGGAGACCGGAGATCCGGAGATGCTGGCGTGGGGGTACGGCGGTCTGACCAGCTTCCTTGCGACGATCCAGGACAACGGGGCGGTCCGGGGCTGGTTCCTTTGGTGGCCGGATCGGATGGGGTTCGATCTCCGTTCGCTCGACACAGATCTCGGTCTCTATAGCTATCTCCTCGCGGCTAAGGCCTACGTCGTGGAGGACAAGGCGTTTGGCTTGGTCGGGTACGGCTGTGACGTTGAACGGGACAAGGCTGGCCGGTACGTCATCGTCCCGTGGGATGGCCTTCGCAAGCGGCTGCGAATCGACCCGTTGTGTCTCGACGTGCGGGTTGAAAAGGGCGAGATCGCGCGCGTTGTGGCGGGACCTCGCACCGGCGAGTTGTTCCTGACCCTTGAGGATTCGACAGGTCTCGTGCGCGAAATGGCGTTCGAGATCACAGGCGCGGGTGTGGCTGGCGAGGTACGCGCAGACAAGGGAACAGCCGTGGTCCGCGTCATGGATCAAGGCCGTGTCCGCGTAGAGGGGCCGCTGCCCGGGACCGCCGAAGTCGGGCTGCGCCTCTCGGGAAGCGAAGTTCGACGGCGGTAGACGAGAAAGGCCGGATCACGGTGGGCGACGAGGCGGCGCGTGAGGGGTCCCGGTTGACAAACCGGGAGAGGCCGTGTAGAGTGGTACTAAACGTTACCGGTAACGTTTAGTATTCCGTGAGGAGATTCGATGGATAATCCGACGATCCGAGACGTAGCCCAGGCGGCGGGAGTTTCCATCAATACGGTTTCGCGCGCGCTCAACAACAAGCCGGATGTCAACCCGGAGACGCGCCAGCTCGTTCTGGAAGAGGCGCGGAAGCTTCGGTACAAACCGAATCGCCTCGCTCGCGGACTGCGGTCGAACAAGACGGGCGTGATCGGCGTCATCGTTGCAGACATCGCGAACCCGTTCTTCTCTGCTGTTGTGAAGGGCATGGGCGAGGCCGCCAAGACGCTCGGCTACAGCATCATTCTGCAGGATACCGGTGAGAACTACGCGAACGAGGAGGAGGCGGTCAGGGTCATGCAGGCCGAGCAGGTCGACGGCGTGCTGATCAGCCCGGTTCAGACCGGCAAGAAGAGCATCACCCTGCTCCAAGAGGCGGGAATCCCGTTCGTTCTGGTTGCGCGGTACTTCGCGGACTGCGAGACGGACTACGTCGCGGCGGACGACGTGCAAGGCGGGTACTTGGCTACGAAGCACCTGCTCGATCGGAGGCATGAGCGGATTGCCCTGATCAATGGACCTGCCGCCAACTCGAGCGCCAAGGAACGGTTCCGAGGGTACAAGATGGCGCTCGAGGAGCGCGGCATCGACCTCGACGACTCGCTGATCCGAGCCGGGGCGCTGACGATGGGAGACGGTCGCGCGTACGCCAAGGAGCTCTTGGCGAACGAAGCGTCGCGTCCGACCGCGCTGTTCGCGTTCAGCGACTACGTGGCGCTTGGCGCAATGCAGACGGCTGGGGAAGCGGGACTTCGGGTTCCGCGCGACATCGCCATTGTCGGCTACGACGACATCGACTTCGCATCGTGCCTGCAGACTCCCCTCACGACGGTCAGGGTTCCCAAGACGCAGATCGGCGAGGAGGTCGTCGCCGTGCTGGCGAAGAAGATGAGGGGAGAGGAGTGCCACGAGCAGCTCAAGCTGCCGGTGGAGTTGGTCGTTCGGCGGTCGAGCTAGCGGGGCGTCGGGAGGAGCATGGGCGGGTACTTGATCAAGCGCTTGCTGGCCGGCGCGCTCACGGTGTTGATGATCTCGTTCGTCTCGTTCGTGGTCATCACGCTGCCGCCGGGTGACTTCGGAAGCGCGCTCGAGCAGCAGCTGATCCGCATCGGGGGCATGAGCCGCGAAGACGCCGCTCAGCTCGCCGAGCAGCTCCGAACTCAGTACGGACTCGACCGACCGATGATCGTCCAGTACGGTAGCTGGCTTGCCGGAATCCTGAAGGGAGACTTCGGCTACTCGCTTCGCTATCGCAGACCCGTCGCGGAGGTGATCGCGCCGCGCCTGGGATGGACGATTCTCATCTCCGTGTCCGCTCTCCTCTTCTCACTCATCTTCGGGATCCTTCCGGGCATCTACTCGGCCACGCACCAGTACAGCGTGGCGGACTACGCCGTGTCGTTCTTCTCCTTCTGGGGACTGTCCATGCCGAGCTTCTTCCTGGCCCTGGTGATCATGTACTTGCTCATCTTTTATGGAGGAGTCCGGAACATCGGAGGGCTCTTCTCGCTCGACATGGCTCTCCGGCCGTGGAGTTGGGCGAAGTTCGTCGACTTCATGAAACACTTCTGGGTGCCTGTGGTGATCGTTGGTACGGGGGGAACGGCGTGGAATATGCGGGCGATGCGCGCCAACCTGCTCGACGTGCTCGGCGCGCAGTACGTGCGGGTGGCCCGTGCCAAGGGACTGAAGGAACGCGTGGTGGTGAACCGTCATGCGGTGCGGAACGCGATCCACCCGCTGATCATGCACATCAGCATGAGCCTCCCCTGGCTGATCCAGGGCGAGATCGCGACGAGCATTGTCCTGGGATTGCCCACCACCGGACCGATGCTCCTCTTGGCGTTGCAGGACCAGGACATGTACCTCGCCGGGTCCTTCCTGTTCCTCATTTCCGTTCTCATGGTGGTCTGCAACATCTTCGCCGACGTGGCGCTGGCGTGGGTGGACCCGAGGATTCGATATGAGTAGACGACGATCCCACGCGAACGACGAGATCCGACGCATCCCCGACAGCACGAACGATGCGAACGTTGGGATGCCGGCTTCGCACGGGTCCTTCCACCTCATGTGGCGGAAATTCCGTCGCCACAAGCTGGCGATCGCCGGCGGTGTTCTCCTTGCGGCGCTCCTGATCGGGGTGATCTTCGCGCCGTTCTTTGCTCCCTACGCTGCGGATCAGGGAAACCTCCGCTACTCGTACTGCCCTCCGCAGAGGATTCACTTCATTGACTCTGACGGGCGATTCCACTTCCGTCCGTTCACGTACCGGATCGTGAAGGAGACCGACCCGGTGACGCTCCGGCTCCGCTACTCCGAGGACAAGAGCGTGGCGTATCCGATTCGGTTCTTCGCGCGGGGGTGGAACTACACGGTCTTCGGGTTCATTAAGACCAACCTCCATCTGGCTCAGGCGAGCGAGGGCGGAACACTCTACCTGTTCGGGACGGACCAGCATGGACGCGACCTCTGGTCGCGAATTCTCTTCGGCGGGCGGCTGACGCTGTTGATCGCTATCGGGGCGGGCTTCCTGAGCGGACTGTTTGGGGCGATGGTCGGGACGGTGTCGGGATACCTCTCAGGGGCGCCGGACGCGGTGATCCAGCGGTTCATTGAGGTCCTCTTGTGCTTCCCCGCTCTTCCTCTGTGGATGGCGCTGAGCGCCGCGCTGCCGCGGAACTGGGACCCGATCAACACGATCTACGCCATCACGCTGATCTTCGCGTTGCTCGGCTGGCCCGGCATCGCGCGAGAAGTTCGAGGGAAGGTTCTTGCGCTCCGGGAGGAGGAATACGTTACGGCGGCGCGAGCGATCGGGGTCGGGCGGGGGCGGATCATCTTCCGGCATGTGCTGCCCCAGGCGATGAGCCACATCATCGTCTCGATCACAACCGCCGTGCCGGGACTGATGATCGGCGAGAGTACGCTCAGCTTCCTCGGTCTCGGCGTGCAGCCTCCGATGGCGACGTGGGGAGCGCTCCTCCAGAAGGCACAGAACATCCAGACTCTTGCTCAGCAGCAGTGGCTCCTCATTCCGGGGCTCTTCATCATGATCACGGTCCTCGCCTTGAGCTTCCTCGGCGACGGATTGCGGGACGCGGCGGATCCGTTCTCGAGGTTCTGACGTGGAGACAAGCAGCCGCACGGGAAGAAAAGGTCCTCGGAGCGCACTTCACAGTGCTCCCCGACGATTCGTACGAAGGAGTTGCGATGCCGAAGAAGTCCGTTCGACCGCCTTCTGAGGGGAGTCACTGCCGGGCCGTGCCGCTCGACAGGGTGACGATCTGCGACAAGTTCTGGGCTCCCCGTCTGGCTCAAGTGGGTGTGGAGATCCTTCCCTACCAGTGGGAAGCGCTGAACGACCGAGTTCCCGGCGCGCCCCGGAGCCACGCCTTCGAGAACCTTCGGATCGCCGCGGGCCAAGCGACAGGGGAGTTCTACGGATATGTCTTCCAGGACAGCGACATCGCCAAGTGGCTTGAGGCGGTCGGGTACTCCCTCAGCCACCGGAGGAACGCGGAACTCGAAGCGCTCGCCGATCGAGTCATCGACGTGGTCGCAAAGGCACAGCAGCCGGACGGGTACCTGGACTCGTACTTCACGGTCAAGGAGCCCGACAAGCGCTGGACGAACATCCGCGATCGCCACGAGATGTACTGCGCGGGGCACATGGTTGAGGCCGGGGTTGCCTACTTCGAAGCGACCGGAAAGCGGGCGCTCCTGGATGTCGTATGCCGGCTGGTTGATCACATCGACTCGCAGTTCGGGCCGCAGCCCGGGAAGAAGAGGGCCTATCCCGGACATGAAGAGCTCGAGTTGGCGCTGGTTAAGCTCTACCGGGTCACGGGAGAGATCCGCTACCTTCGCTTGAGTGAGTACTTCATCAACGAGCGCGGCGCCGAACCGCACTACTACGACCTTGAGGCGAGGGAGCGGCAGGAAGTGCGCGAGAAGCCTTACGACAAGACGTACAACCAGTCGCATCTCCCCGTGCGCGAACAGACCGCGGTCGTGGGCCATGCAGTTCGGGCCATGTACCTCTACAGCGGCATGGCCGACATCGCGTACGAGACGAACGACATAACGCTCCACGAAGCATGCCGAAGGCTGTGGGAGAACCTCACCCGGCGCCAGATGTACCTCACCGGCGGGATCGGTTCGGCCGAGCAGGGTGAGGCGTTCACGTTCGACTTCGACTTGCCCAACGACACGGCGTACACGGAGACCTGCGCTGCGATTGGTCTCGTCTTCTGGGCGCATCGGATGCTCCAGCTGGATGTCGATCGGGAGTATGCGGATGCCATGGAGCGGGCGCTCTACAATGGTGTCTTGTCCGGGATCTCCCTCAACGGGCGGGCCTACTTCTACGTCAACCCACTCGAGGTGTGGCCTGCCGCGTGTGAGAAGCGGCAGGATCACGCGCACGTGCTTCCCGTCCGTCAGCCGTGGTTCGGCTGCGCCTGCTGCCCACCGAACGTCGCTCGGCTGTTTGCGTCGCTCGGCCGGTACGTCTACTCCGAGAGCGATGACGCGATCTACGTTCACCTCTACGTCGGGAGCGAAGGCCGCTTCTCCGTCGGAGGGCAGTCGGTAGTGCTGGCTCAGACGACGGACTACCCATGGGCCGGAGTTGTCGATGTGAAACTCACTCTTGAGAAAGACACCGAGTTCAGCGTGGCGTTGCGCCTTCCGGGATGGTGTACGGCTCCGCAGCTCTCGGTGAACGGGAAACCGGTCGCTGTAGACTCCGTGAGCCGGAAGGGGTACGCCACGATCACGCGGTGCTGGCGTGCAGGCGACACGATCCGGCTGGAACTGCCGATGCCGGTTGAGCGGATCCATGCACGTCCCGAGGTCCGCGAGGACGCGGGAAGGGTAGCTTTGCAACGCGGGCCGATTGTCTACTGTCTTGAGGAAGTGGACAACGGGCCGAATCTCCCGGCGATCGCGTTGCCGCGTGACGCGCGGCTTTCCGTGGACGGGCAGATGAGGGCCCTGGGCGACGTGCCGGTCGTATCGTTCGCGGGGTGCCGGCGGCGCGCGGTGACTCCCACGGCTCCGCTCTACTCCGCGGAGGAGCCGGCGCGCGAGGATGTGGTCGTGCGGGCGATTCCGTACTACGCGTGGGGAAACCGCAAACCGGGCGAGATGCTGGTGTGGATCGGCGAAGTCTAGGCGCGAGGACGGCACGTCGAGAGAAGAGGAGGGATCTGGGTGCTTGACAGCCTGAAGCAAGAGGTGTGGAAGGCGCTCAAGGAGCTTGCGCAGAGCGGACTCGTTGCGGGGACCAGTGGCAACGTCAGCGGGCGGGACGGAGATTGCGTGGTCATCAAGCCGAGCGGCATCGACTACGCCACGCTCACGCCCGATCGGCTCGTCGTTGTCGACTTGGCGGGCCGGCGCGTCGAGGGAACGCTCAAGCCTTCGGTCGACACGCTGGCCCACCTTTGGATCTATCGGGCGTGCGGGGACGTCGGCGGCGTCGTCCACACCCATTCCACGTACGCGACCGTCTTTGCGGTTCTCGGCCGTCCCCTTCCCGTCTACGTTACGGAACTCGCCGACCTGTTCGGGGGACCCATTCCGGTTTCGGAGTACATCCCGCCCGCCGACGAGCGGATCGGAGAAGAGTTCGCCACCCGCACCGCGGCGGGCCGGTACCGCGCGCTCTTGATGCGGAATCATGGAGTCTTCACGGCCGGATTCACGCCGACCGACGCGCTGGCGGCGGCGCGCCTCGTCGAGCACTCGGCCGAGGTCTCCGTCTGGGCGGAGCGCCTCGGGAGCCCGGAGCCTCTGCCCGCGGATGAAGTCCGGCGGCTCCACGCGAAGTACTCGAACGGGTACGGGCAGGGATCGCGATGAGAGGAGAGAGGGTGTAGCTCATGTCTAGGCGGTGTCTGGTCGGAGTCGACATCGGGACGTTCGCCACGAAGAGCGTCGTCGTCGCCCTGGATGGGCGGGTCCTCGGCGACGCGCTCGTGGAGTACGGCATCGAGCAACCGCATCCCTCGTGGGCCGAGCAGTGGCCGCAGGTGTGGGAGGACGCTGTCTGTTCGGCGATCCGAGGGAGTCTGGCCGCGGCCGGCGTGACCGGCGATGAGGTCGCCGGCGTGGGCATCAGCGGACTGTACGGCGGATCGGGCATTCCCGTCGATGCCGCCATGAAGCCATTGAGGCCGTGCCTGATCTGGATGGATCGACGCGCAACCGAAGACGTGGCCTGGATCCGGGAACACGTCGACGTGGATCGAATGTTCGACGTCACCGGCAACTTCGTCGACACCTACTTTGGGTATCCGAAGATCCTGTGGCTTAAGCGGAACGAGCCTCAAGTCTGGAGGCGCGTGCACAAGTTCGTGCCCCCGTCGACGTACGTCGCGTACCGCCTGACCGGTGCGTTGGCTCTGGACTACTCGTCGGCAGGAAACCTTGGCGGGTTGTTCGACATCCACCGTCTGCGCTGGTCCGAAGAGATGTCGGCCGCCCTCGGCATTCCCCTCGAGACGATGCCCGAGACGCTCGTGGCCTCGACGGCCCCGATCGGCGAGGTCACGACGCGCGCGTCGCGAATCTACGGTCTGGCTGTCGGGACGCCGGTCGTCGCGGGGGGCATTGATGCGCCGATGGCGACCCTGAGTGCGGGAGCGATCGAGGAGGGGGACAACGTCGCCATGATGGGGACCTCGACGTGCTGGGGCGTCATCCACCACGGCGAACGGCTGTCGAAGAACCTGGTGTCCATGCCCCACGTCGTCAACGGGGAGCGGGAGATCTACACCTGGGGCGGCGCGGCGACGTCGGGCGGACTCATCCACTGGTTCCGCGACCAGTTCGCAGCGGCGGAGGTGGCCGAGGGCAAGGCGGTGGGCGTTGACCCGTACCAGCTTCTGGACTCTCAGGCAAAGGCAGTCCCGCCAGGATCGGACGGGCTCGTCGTTCTCCCGTACTTCATGGGCGAGCGAGCACCTTTGTGGGACCCGCTGGCGCGAGGGATGGTGCTCGGTCTGAGCTTGTACCACACGAAGGGCCACGTGTTTCGGGCCATGATGGAGGCGGGCGCGTACAGCCTACGCCATTCGATTGAGGTTGGAGAGGCGATCGGCCTTCGCCTGAAGGCAGAAACCTGCGTGGTTGGCGGGCCCGCCAAGTCTCCGCTGTGGATGCAGATCCTCGCTGACGTTACGGGGCGGAGGATGGTCATTCCCGCGGGGGGTGTCGGCGCGCCCCTGGCTGACGCGCTGCTTGCTGGAATCGGCGTCGGCTTGTTCAACGACCATCGCGTGATCCGCGACTGGATCGGATCCGGAGAGACCTACGAACCGGACGCGGGAACGAAGGGCGTCTACGACCGGACCTACGCGCTGTACCGAGAGTTCTACGAGAACACAAAGGACCACATTCACGAGCTTGCGGCGGTCGGAGGTGCGGAGGCATGAACAGCGGAGGGAAGGTTTTTGGTATCGTCGTCGGAAATCGGAATTTCTTTCCGGACTCGCTTGTCGAGGAGGGCCGTGAGGAGATCCTTCAACGGATGCGTGTGATGGGGCACAAGACCGTGGCGCTCGGCTCCGGCGACACGGCGTACGGCGCCGTGGAGACCCGCGCCGACGCGGAGCAGTGTGCGGCGCTCTTCCAGAAGCACGGCAACGAGATCGACGGCGTGATCGTGACGTTGCCCAACTTCGGCGACGAGCGGGCCGTCGCGGAGACGTTGCGCCTCGCGCGTCTCGACGTGCCGGTCCTCGTTCACGCGTTTCCCGACGACACCGGCAAGCTCGACATCGACCACCGACGCGACGCGTTCTGCGGGAAGCTGTCGCTCGCGAACAACCTGGTCCAGTATGGAATTCCGTTCACGAATACGACTCACCACGT
Source organism: Thermotogota bacterium (assembly GCA_039679545.1). GTDB lineage: Bacteria > Bipolaricaulota > Bipolaricaulia > UBA7950 > UBA9294 > JAPLGD01. The sequence goes on along the minus strand of JBDKUT010000125.1, from coordinate 3,433 downwards.
CGAGGAGCCGGACTCCGAGGTGTTCCGGCAGGACGTCGAGCGGTTCGGGCGGATCTGCGACGTCGTCAACGGGCTACGGGTAACACGAATTGGTGTTGTCGGGACGCGCCCCGCGGCGTTCAACACGGTGCGTTACAGCGAGAAGATCCTCGAAGGGGCGGGAATCAGCGTCGAGCCTCTCGATCTTGCGGAGGCCATCGCGCGGGCGGAGGCGTGTCCGGTCGCGGCCGCTAGAGCGGAAGTCGAGCGGATTCGCGGGTACGTCTCCATCAAAGGCATCCCCGCCGTGGCGCTCGAGAAGATGGCCAAGTTGTCGCTCGTCCTCTCCGAGTGGGTGGAACAGAGTTCGCTCGATGCGATCGCCGTCCAGTGCTGGACGGCGATCGAGAAGCTGTACGGAGTCGTGCCGTGCACGGCGATGAGCATGCTGTCGGAGAGGCTCGTTCCGAGCGCGTGCGAGGCCGACGTCATGGGCGCGCTTTCGATGCGCGCGCTCGCGCTGGCTGCCGGATCGCCGGCCGCTCTCGTGGATTGGAACAACAACGTCGGTAACGATCCGAACAAGGTCGTCGCGTTCCACTGCAGCAACCTGCCGAGGAGTCATCTCGTTTCTCCCTGCATGTCGTTCCAGGCGATTATCGCCGGCGACGTCGGCAAGGAGAACACGTACGGAACCTGCGTCGGGCGCATCGCACCGGGGCCCGCGACATTCTTCCGCTTGTCGACGAACGACGCGTGCGGCCAGATCGAAGGGTACGTTGCGGAGGGCCAGTTCCTCGATCAGGAACTCGAAACCTTCGGTGCGTACGGAGTTGCCGAGATCCCGAACCTCCCTGGGCTTCTCGACGTGATGGTCCGCGGCGGGTTCGAGCATCACGCCGCCGTGGTCAAGGCGTCGGTTGCCGGAGTCCTGGCCGAGGCCCTCGGGACATATCTCGGTTGGCCTCTCTACGAGCATACGAGTTAGCGAGTGCCGTCGAACTTGGCTCGCTCCTGGAAACGCTGGAGTCCCAGGGGCTAGGTTCCGATCCTCATTCCGTGTAATCTGGGTGCGGATAGCTTAGAGCCCGCGAGGGATTTGGGACGGAGGTGGGCCGTGTTCCGGCGTATCGAGAGGAAGCATGCGCGCATCGTGGGGAGCGCACTCGTCGTCGTCGCGGTCGTGGTCGCGCTGAAGGCAGGGGCGCACGCGCTTGGCTGGGAAGTGTTGTCGCTCAATGCGCTGCTTTCCGGCCTCGTGGCGGCTGATGTCTTCCTGATGGGATTCCTCCTCGGCGGCGTGATCGCCGACTTCAAGGAGAGCGAGAAGCTTCCGGGGGAGCTCGCATCGTCGCTCGAGATCATGCACAACGAGGCGACGGACATGGCGCGCCGCGGGGACGGCGACACCTCGCTGGTCAACGGCGTCCGGGATCTCGCTGTGTCGATTCAAGACTGGTTCTACAAGAAGCGCCGCACGACAGAAGTCATGAACGCGCTCACCGACCTGAGCCCCAGGCTCCTCGCGCTCGAGTCGCCGGCCCAAGCAGCGTCGATTGCGCGAATCAAACAAGAGCAGCACGCGCTACGGCGTGCCCTGGTCCGGATCCACACGATCCGTGAGACGTCGTTCGTTTCGTCCGGGTACTTGATCGCCGAACTGACGACCATTCTCCTATCGATTGCGCTGGTCCTCTCGAACACGGGGCCGGTTTTCGAGTCGCTCTTCTTGGTTGGTGTGATCGTGTTCCTTCTCGCCTTCCTCTTGCTCCTGATCGGCGACCTCGACAACCCCTTCGGCTACTACGAGAAGTACTCGTCGGAGGAGGTGTCTCTCAAGCCGCTCGAGGACGCGATCTTGCGGATGCAGGAGGCTCGAAAGACCGACGCAGCGGGACGGTAGAGGATCGGAGAGCGCAGATGCATGGGGCCGGCTCGACGGCCTCGAAGGGGTGACCGTGGACAGGCCAAGACGTGGGACGCGGCTGACGGCAGGGCTGTGCGCGGCGGCAATGGTCTTCCTGCCCTGGATCGGTTGGACGACCCACGAGATGGCCGACCCGTTGCACGAGATCTCTTGCCAGGACCTCGGGTTCGTCGGAAAGGTCGCGATGGTCGCCGTCGAGACGGCACAGCTCTTCGAGAGTACGTCGGGACCCGTTGAGGGACCTCGGGGCATGGTGGAAACGATGGGGTTCGGCGAGGACGGCCTTCTGCGGCAGTGGACTCAGTACGGCGGACTGGGCGGGCCGGGCGTCGTCCACGCGTACACCTACGAGAGTGGCCTCCTGATGAAGGAAGAGGTCACGAGCGAGGCGGGGAGGGCCGTCGAAGAGACAACGTACGTCCACGAGGACGGTGGCAAGCGAACAACGGCCGAGGTCCGCTCCGGTCGGAAGCAGCCGCAGAAGACCCTCATCTACGAACGCGACGCGGCCGGAAAACTCCTCTCCGTCTCCGAGTTCGACGCGGCTGGGGCGCTCACGTCCAAGCTTGTCTACACGTACAGCGCAGGAACGGAGAGGGCTGACCGCTACGACGCCAGCGAGGCGCTCGTCTCGTGGAGCATCAAGAAGCTCGACGCGAAGGGGCATCCCGTCGAGGTGTCGTTGTACTCCCAAGGCGCCGAGAGCTCGCCGTACACAACCACGTACGAGTACGACGCTCGAGGGGGCGTCACGCTCGAGGAGACGTCGGGCCAATTGGCTCTGGGGTTCATCGTCTTCACTTCCCCGTCGGCGCCGACGAAGACATCGTATGAGTACACGTACGATGACGTCGGGAACTGGACGAAACGCGTCAAGTCGATCTGGGTATCCGGCGGCAAGGATCCGCACTGGCAAGAGACCGAGGGCACGTACCGCAGAATCGGCTACTACGGCGAGTAGCGAGGACTGCGAGGCCGAGGTGTCCGGATATGGAGGAGTAGCCGGCAGCTCGGTTCGGTCATCGGCGAACCGTCCTCCGCCGCTGAAATTGCTTCTTCGTGTGGTCGGCATTGTGCCGCGCACGAGCTTCCTTTTGGCGGCCGCGGTATGACGTGTCTTCATACTGCATTCCGCACTACCTTGGCTCTCCTGGTGCGCGTGCTTATGAAGGCTATGATCAGAGGAAGAGAAAGCACGTAGGTAGATATGCTATACTGAGTGTCGAGGCGGGTGAGTTCCGCCGTGACGGCGAGCGATACGCCCGGATCCGAAACCAGTCTAGAGAGCGGACCCAAGAAGGGCATGGAACCACAAACGCGAGATCAATCCGACGGCAGCGGAGCAAGCTGGCGGCCTTTCGGTCGGCGCTCGGAGTCTCGCCCGGCGAAGTCGTCGAAGTTGCGCAAGCCTCTGAAGTCGCGCAAGCCTCTAGAGTTTTGGCTAGTAGTATCCTTTCTCATTGCCGTCGTCGTACTCGTGCTTGTCGTGTTGCTCGTTCCGCCCATCTTGGGCGGACGCGTCAGCAG
>JBDKUT010000124.1:0-27673 GCA_039679545.1 Thermotogota bacterium | reverse complement strand
CGACCCCACCGGCGGCTTCCCGGTGGCGGTAGCGACGTTGTAGATCGAGCCCGCGTCAACGTCCGTCTGCGTCGCAACGTACGCCTTCGTCCCCGTCGTCGTCGCGTTCGGAGCGAGCGTTGTCGCGGCAAGTGTGATCGTCCCCAGCTTGTTGTCGGTCACCGCAACGTTCGTCAGCGTCACGTTCCCCGTGTTCTTCACCGTGTACGTGTAGGTGATCGTCGAGCCCACCCCGAACGTCCCACTCGACGCCGTCTTCACCAAGTCAACCGCCGGAGCCTGAGTGAGCGCCACCGTCTCGTCATCGGTGTCGGTGACGCTCGAGCCGGCTGGCGGCGTGCCCGTGGCTGTCGCGAGGTTGTAGATCGACCCTGCGTCCACGTCAGCCTGCGTCACGATGTATGTCTTCGTCCCTGTCGTGGACGCCCCCGCGGCGAGCGTCGTTGCCCCCAGCGTGATCGTCCCAAGCTTGTTGTCGGAGACGTTGACCCCCGTCAGCGTCACGTTCCCGGTGTTCTTCACCGTGTACGTGTAGGTGATCGTCGAGCCCAGCGTGTACGTCCCGCTCGACGCCGTCTTCACCAGGTCGATCTCTGCGATGAAGACCGGAACAACCAAGACGCTGTCTTCATCGTCCTCTCCGACCACACCGTTGTTCGGCGTCGAGTCCGGATCGTACAGGTCGGACGCGTAAACCTCGGCAGTGTTCTCGTAGGTCCCCGACCCCAGCACCGTGGCCGTGAGCCTCAGGGTGACGCTCTCGCCGTAGAGCACCGACCCGATTTGCCACATCCCGGTTGACGAGGTGTACGTCCCGCGGCTGGCAAGGGCGGAAACGTACTGGAGGCCGCTCGGCAGAAGGTCGCGAACCGAGACACCCGTCGCCGTGCTCGGCCCGCTGTTCGTTACGGTGATCGTGAAGGTGATCTGGTCACCCACATCGGGCGTCGCGTCATCCACATCCTTGGTGAGCGACAGGTCCGCAAAGTCGCACGACGGGCCCGTCGTGTCGTAGTAGCAGAGCTTCGTTCCCGCCTTGAGTCCAATCCGGATGTCCGGGTCGCTGGTCGTCGTCCCCTCGGGCCAGTACCCGTTGAGGGTCAGGGTATAGACCTGTGACCCGCCCACGGGGACGGAGAGGTTGAACTTGAGGCCCCTAACCCCGGTCGTGGGGTCGGTCCCGAAGACCCACGTGCCCGGCGACGCTGACGCAATGTTGGTAGAGGTGATGCAGTCCGGCAAGCCGAGAACCCAGTGGCTCAGCTGGGGTGCTGCATAGACGGAGACCCTGTACGAGAAGGTCGTTGTCGCCCCGTTGTACGCGCGGCCGAGGTACGTGACCGAGTAGTTCGCGCAGTCCGGCGGCTGAACGCTCAGGACCGCCGCGCTCGACTCGACGTCGCCGCAGTCGCCCGTGACCACCACTGTGTAGGAACCGTCATCGCTGGAATCGACGTTGGACAACGTGAGGGTCGCAGTGGTCGCGCCTGACACGCCGGTGCCGTTGGCCAGCACTCCGCCGTCTTTGTACCACTGGTAGGTCAGGTTCGCCCCCGACGCTGACACGGTGAACGCCGCGGTCCCTGACTCGACAACGCTCACAGATACGGGTTGCGCCAAGATCTGCGGGAGCGTGCACACGAGCGTCAGTCGTCCGACGAGGTAGGCCGTGTTGTCCATCCGCTCCTGGGTGATGAACTCGAGCGCCGGGCTCGTGCCCGTCGGGGTCAGGACAAAGCCGAGGATCTCGAGCCGGTAGAGCGAGTCCCCGACCCAGAATGTCTCCTCGCCCGTCGAGGCCGGGAAGACCACTCGGTCGTCGCACGGCGTCGACGAAACTTGGAAGCTCGGGCAGTCGCGCAGATACCGCTCGTTCACCGTCTCCTGGAACGTCATCGAGTACTCGAACACTGGGTCGGGGCTCACGGCTGGATTCGTGAAGTGGAGCGTGACTTCGAGATCCATCGCCGTCGGCGTCGACCCCTGAATCGGCTTGTTGTGGTGGATGAACGTGCCGATGACGAACAGGGCGCCCGAGTTGAAGGCGGCTCCCGTGCTCCCGTTGAATTCGAACCCGCTCTGACCGTAGCCGGTCGACGTACCCCAGTAGATGGCATTCGTACCGATACCGGACACGGAGATGTCGCAGTACGTCCACTCACCCGTCGCATAGCCCAACTGGAAGTCCGAGCCGGCCGCCAGGAGGCCGACTGTCATGCACAGAGCGAGAGCCAGCAATGCCACGAAGGCAGACCGACCCGCCCGAATGACGTGGCTCGCTCGTCCGCGAACCCCTTGCTTCGTCATGCTCCCGATGCCCTCGACATTCGTGGATCTTGTCGTCTGTTCGTTACGCATTGCTCACCTCCGTCGGCTTCGTGCTCCGCTGTGCTCCTGTGCCTGCTCCCTGGCTCGCACGGGTGCGCATCGGCTCTTCTAGTACACCTCGAGCTCTTCGGGGAGCTCGACCGTCATCACATCCACGACGTTCACTCCGTCTTCGGCGACGTCGAACTGCATGTACGGGACCTCGAATGGGAGGTAGAACATCCAGACCGCGATCTCGTACCGCCCGGGATCGAGCGTGAGCTCGATGGGGGCCGCCGGATAGGAAAGCGTCACCACGGGCACCTCGCTCAGTCGGGTGCCGAGGGTCGGATCGATACTGTAGATCCTTACTTCGGTACAGCTGCTCAAGTACCCGCTGTCCTCATCGGACAGGAGCACATTGAAGACCTGCGCGCCGTCTCGCCCAACCGTTGCAAGAGTCACTGCGAAGACCGCCAACAACAGGATGAGACTCGTCTTGGCTCTCATTCCCGCCCTCCTCGATACCGCATGCTCGTGAGTGGAAGGGGCTGAACAACAACAGGATGACACTCTGGGGGATCTCGATCTGATAGGTCGCTGTCTGCCCACGTTCAGCCTCTCCTTTGTCTCTGAGGCCGGCAGCCCAGCGCCCTGCGTGAGGTCTGTGGCTTTGCGTCCTGCCCTCGCGGGCAGTTTGCCCTTTTCAGCCCTGTTCCCGAGCGCTACGACTCGGGGGCATCGGCCTGACGACCGCGCCCCTGGATCAACAGCGCACGCTCAACGGCTTCCGGGGTCACAATCTCTTCGTCGAGCAGTATATCCCCGAGAAGCTTGTCAGTGAATCTCGTCTGCTGCAGCTCAAGGCCCTTTGCCAAGTCGGCGTGGGTCACGACCCCGAGGTCGATGAGGATCTCGCCGAGCTTCTTCTCGGCCTCGAAGTACTGCTCGAGCACCGAGAGAATGACAGCACTCCGGCTCTTCCGCTCGCGCCGTCCCTTGGCGTCCACCTGCTTGAGCAGGTAGGCATCTTCGTCGCTGTAGTAGATCGTCGTCTGCATCTTCGGTCTCCCCTTCCTGATCCCCGCCCGAAAGACAAAAGCCGGGTCCCAGTTTGCCTGGTAACCCGGCCGCCTCATCGGATCCTCTTCCCTTTGAGGCCCGCGGCTTTGCGTCCCTACCTTACGGTAGGTTTGCCCTTTTCAGGATGTTGACCTAATTGCGACCACTATATCTACGGTATGTTCGAATGTCAAGAAACGCGCGAACCTCAACAGCCACAGGCCCTCCCACGTGTCAGGCGCTCCACAATTGTGTCCCCTTCTGCTCTGCACGATCTCCGGCGGCCGCTTGGGTGCCTCTCAACGCGCCTCGTATACTGATCCGCCATGCCGAAGTCCACCGAGTCCCCGATGATGAAGCAGTACCTGCGATTCAAGGCGGAGCACCCGGACGCCATCCTCTTCTTCCACCTCGGCGACTTCTACGAGGCGTTCTTCGACGACGCCGAAATCCTCGCCCGTGAACTCGACATCGTGCTCACGTCCCGAAATGGGCACCCGATGGCCGGGGTGCCCATTCGCCGGGGCGAGGCGTACGTGAACCAGCTCTTGCGGCGGGGATACAAAGTCGCCGTGTGCCGACAGATGGAGGACCCCAAGACCGCGAAGGGCCTCGTAAAGCGCGACGTGGTTCGCGTCGTGACGCCGGGAACCGCGCTCGACGACGCCGTCCTCGACGCCGGGGTGAACAACTACCTCGCGGCGCTCCGTCCGACGGGACACGGGGGCTTCGGGCTGGCGTTTCTCGACCTCTCGACGGGCGAGTTCTCCTGTACCGTGGCCGACGGGACGCCATCCCTGCGCGGGGAGATCGAGCGGCGCGACCCAAGCGAAGTCCTCGTCTCCGAGGCCGACGATCTGACGCCGGTCGCCGCTCTGCTCGATGGCCGGCTCGTGACGCGGGTTCCTGAGGCAACGTTCGCGGTTCGGACGGTTCGCGCCGAGGACCAAGGGGTCGACGAGCTCGCGCTTCAAGCAGCGGCCGCCGTCACCGCCTACGTCGAGCAGACGCAGCAGTCGTCCCCGTCCCACCTACGCCCAGTCCGCCCCTACCGGATCGCCGACCACATGGACCTGGATCCTTTCACCATCAGCAGCCTGGAGCTCGTTCGCCCAGCACGGGAGGGCCAGGAAAAGGGCACGCTCCTTCACGTGCTCGACCGCACGGTGACGGGGATGGGAAGGCGCCGCCTGCGACGCTTGATTCTCGCACCGCTCACGGATCGGGCGACGATTGAGGCGCGATTGGACGCAGTGGAGGCGCTCACAAGCGGAGCGCTTGTCCGTGACGAGCTGAGAGAGTCGGTGATCCGGATTCATGACCTCGAGCGGCTGATCGGGAAGCTGGGGAGCGGACGACTCCGCCCCCAGGATCTCCTGCTCCTCCTGCGGTCTCTCGAGGCCATCCCACGCATCGGGCAGATTCTTTCCGAGGAGTCACTTCAGCAATCCACGTCGGGGATGCTGGCCTCGATCCGCGGCAAGTTGGGGTCGCCGGAACTCGAGCTGCTTCGCGCGCAATTCGCCGGAATGCTCGTTGATCAGCCGCCCGTCGACGTCCGCGACGGAGGGTGCATCCGCCCCGGGTACTCGTCCGACCTCGACCTCGTACGCGAAGAGTCAAAGGCGATGCGCGAGCGCCTGACCCATCTCGAGGGAACCGAGCGCGAGCGCACCGGGATCCCCTCCCTGAAGGTGGGGTACAACCGGGTTTTCGGCTACTATCTTGAAGTCACCCGCACTCACCTCGACAAGGTGCCGCCGGAGTACGTCCGGCGCCAGACCCTGGCGAACGCCGAGCGCTTCGTCACGGACGAGCTGCGTGGGATCGAAGGCCGAATCGCTCGCGCGGAGGAGCGGGCCCAGGCGCTCGAGGCCGAGATCTACGATCAGGCCGTGGGCGTGCTTCGCGGCGCGATCCCACAGCTCCAGGAGTCAGCCGACGCGCTCGGCGAACTCGACGTCCTCCTCTCCCTCGCGGACATCGCGCACCGGTACCAGTACGTTCGCCCGACGTTCCACGATCGCCACGCCGTTGAGATCCACGCTGGCCGGCATCCGGTCGTCGAGCGGATTGAGGAGTTCGTCCCGAACGACCTCGATCTCCCCGAGGGCCGCGACCTCGTCATCTTGACGGGACCCAACATGGCGGGGAAGTCGGTGTTCCTTCGCCAGGCCGCCCTCGCATCGTTGATGGCGCAGATCGGCTCGTTCGTCCCGGCCAAGAGTGCCGTCCTCCCGATCGTCGACCGGGTGTTCGCCCGCGTCGGGGCGAGCGACATGCTCTCCTCGGGGATCAGCACGTTCATGATGGAGATGCTCGAGGTCGCCGCGATCCTCGAACGCGCGACATCCCACAGCCTGATCATCCTGGACGAGATGGGACGGGGAACGAGCACGTTCGACGGCGTCTCGATCGCCTGGGCCGTCGCCGAAGAGTTGGCGCGCCGAGTCCGCGCCAAGACGCTGTTCGCCACGCACTACCAGGAGCTGACGCGACTCGCCGAGGAGATCCCGAACGTCGTCAACCTCCACGTTCTCGTAAAGGAAGTCGGCAAGGACGTCGGGTTACTGCACCGCGTCGAGCCCGGGACCGCGGAGGGAAGCTACGGTGTCCACGTCGCCCGACTTGCCGGCCTCCCAGCCCACGTCACGGACGCTGCAGACCGCATCCTCGCCGACCTGCTCTCCGAGGCGCCGCTCACTCGACTGGCCCGGAAGGAGCCGCCCGCTGAGCCTCTCCCCTTGTTCGGGACGGAAGACGACCCCATCCTTCGAGCGCTCCGGAAAATCGATACCGACCGCATGACGCCGCTCGAAGCGCTCCAGCGGCTCGCTGATCTGAAGCGGCAGGCGGGCGAGCGGCACGCCGCCGAGCGGGGCGCCGAATGACCGGAAGCGAGCAGCGCCTGCACAGTCCGGTTCTCACGCGCGACGTCGTCCGGCTCCTCCATCCGTGCCCCGGGAATCTCCTCGTCGACGGTACGGTCGGCCTGGGCGGGCACGCCGAGGCGCTTCTGGAAGCGGAGCCCGGAGTCCGCGTCGTGGGCATCGACCGGGACGAGGCGGCCCTCCAGCATGCTCGGGTCAGGCTCGGCCGGTTCGGGGAGCGCGTCATCCTCGTCCACGGCGCGTACGGGGACCTCGATCGACTCCTCGATCAGCTCGATGTCGAAGCCATCGATGGCGTGCTCCTCGACCTCGGCGTTTCGTCCCTCCAACTCGACGACCAGGCCCGCGGGTTCAGCTTCCGCGTCGACGGCCCCCTCGACATGCGGATGGATCGATCGCGCGGCGTCACCGCGGCCGAGTGGCTCACACTCGTTTCTCTGGAGGAACTTGAGCGCGTCCTGCGGGAGTACGGCGAGGAACGGTACGCGCGGGTCATTGCGCGGGCCATCGCACGCGAGAGGATCGATCGTCCGGTCGAGACGACCGCTCAGCTCCGTGACGTCGTCCATCGGGCCGTCCCCCGCGCCTACTTCGCCCAGCGGATTGACCCAGCAACTCGGACGTTTCAGGCCATCCGAATCGCCCTCAACGAAGAGCTGACACAGCTCTCCCTCGGTTTGCGGCGCGGATTCGCACGGCTTGCCAAAGGCGGCACGCTTGCCGTCATCAGCTTCCACTCGCTGGAAGATCGGATCGTGAAGACCTACTTCCGCGGCCTTGCTACGGCGTGCGTGTGTCCGCCCGAGCTTCCCATCTGCACGTGCGGCAAGCGGGTGGAAGCGGAGATTCTGACGCCGAAGCCCATCGTCCCGACCGAGGACGAGGTGACGGTCAACCCCCGCGCTCGAAGCGCGAAGCTCCGAGCGTGCCGCAAGGTCGTCGAGTTCGGCCGCTAGCACGACACGTGTCCACGCGGCGGGAGTCTCCCGGCCGTATCCTCGTGAGCGACATGTCGCGCCGACGAAGGACGTGGACTCCTTTGCAGACGTTTGCGCCTGTGAAGCGAACGAGCCGCAGTCGAATGCGGCTCCACTTGCGCCGAACGACAACTTGGCTCCCGTCGGAAGGCGCCGCGCCGGTGAGGCGCGGAGGGTTCCAACTCAAGGGGCTGCGCCTCCCGACCTTTCGGCGACGGCGCGGGACGACGTGGGCTCCCGCAAGAGACCCGAGGACGAAGATACGGAGGAAGCTCAGCCTGAAGGATCTTCGCCTTCCGATCCCCGTCGATATGGCCATTGCGCTCGGAGCGGCCCTCCTCGTAGGCGGGCTTTCCTTCCTATATATCCATCAGGGCACGATGCTTCGGGCGCTGACGGCAGACCGAGAGGCACTCCAAGGAAACCTGACCGAGCTGGAGGAGATCAACCACACCCTGCGGCTCGAGATTGCACAAGCCTTCTCGCTTCCGAGGATTTCGCAGTACGCCACGGAACACCTGGGCATGATCCAGCCGGCCACCACACGCTATGTACGCGTCCCGCCGAGCAACGACGAGTGACGGAGGGACCTGGCGCCGCGGGCGCATCCTCGCGGGCTTCCTGATGGTTGGATGCGCCGTCATCGGCCTCCGCCTGATCCAGCTCCAGGTCATCGAACACGGCAGCTGGTCGCGGGCCGCGGCGGCGATGCAAGAGAAGACCGTCGACGTTTGGCCGCGCCGAGGCGCCATCTACGACCGCGACGGAACGGTCCTCGCTTTCGACGTCAAGGCCATGGCCATCGCAATCGACAGCTACAACATGACCCGCCCGGCGAAGCTGGTGGAGATCTTGAGCAAGGAGCTTCAGATGTCGGCCACCGAGGTCTCCAATCGCGTCTACCGCGCCAGCTACTTCACGTGGATCGATCGACAAGTCGACCTGGAGACCGCGCGGCGCATCAAGACCGAGGCCGACGACGCAGGCGCCTACGGGCTGATCTTCCTCGACGCTTGGAAACGGTTCTACCCCCAGGGGCGCCTCGCCTCGAACCTCATCGGATTCGTCGGCGCCGACGGCGAAGGACTGGAAGGTCTCGAGCTGACTCACGACGAGGATCTGCGCGGGACGCCGACCCGCATGCGGATCGTCGCCGGCGCGGACGGCCGCACATACTCCTCCGACGTAATTGAGGAGGGGAAGCCGGGCCGCGACCTGCACCTCACGATCAGCGCCGGCCTCCAGTTCGTCTGCGAGGACGAGATCCAGAGCGGCGTCGCGCGTCTTCAGGCCCACGCGGGGATGATCGTCGTGCTCGACCCCAAGACGGGGGAGATCCTGGCGATGGCGCAGGACAAGACCTACAACCTCAATCAGTTCTCGGCGTCGACGCCCGCGCAACGCCGCAACCTTGCGGTCAACTTCATGTTCGAGCCGGGGTCGGTGTTCAAGGTGTTCGCCGGACTGGCCGCGCTCGAGGCCGGCACCGTCGCGCCGGGTGACAAATTCAACGGAAACGACGGCATCCAGGTCGGCGGGCACACGGTCCACAACGCCGACAACTGGTCGTACGGGACCGTCACGTTCGCTCGGGTGATCGCGGACTCGGTCAACACCGCGATGGTTCGCGTTGCCCTCGACCTCGGCAAGGATCGCCTCTACAAGACCCTGGTCGAGTTGGGGTTCGGGGCGCCAACCGGCGTGGACCTCCCCGGCGAGGCGAAGGGGATCCTGCGTGATGCGAAGAAGTGGACCGACCTCGATCTCGCTTCGACCTCGTACGGTCAATCGATCGCCGTGACCGCCATCCAACTGGCCCGCGGCCTTGCCATCGTGGCGAACGGGGGTGTCCTCGTCTCCCCGCACGTGATCCAGCCGGATCAGGAGTCAGGGCGCAAGAAGAGGACGTCCACACCGCCGGCCGTTCTATCGGCCAAGACGTGCGCGACCATGAAAGATCTGATGGTCGGCGTCGTCAAGAGCGGAACAGGGATCCACGCCGCCGTTGAGGGCTTCACCGTCGCCGGCAAGACGGGAACCGCCCAGAAGGCCGTCGCCGGCAAGGGGTACGACTCCGGAGTGTACACGTCCCTGTTCGGCGGCATCCTCCCCGCGGAGGACCCCGCCTACGTCATCCTGGTCGTTCTCGACGAAGTCGGCACAGGACCGGTCGGCGGAGGATCGACCGCGGGCCCGATCTTCAGCAACGTAGCGACGCGCTGGATCCGGATGGGCGAGCTGCTTCCCGTCGCAGGGATCTAGCGGTCATCGTCGCAAGTGGATGGCCAGCATCGACAGGTCGGCGTGCGATACGCCGGGGACGCGCGTTGCCTGTCCGAACGACCGCGGGCGCACCCGCTGCAGGAGGTGACGTCCCTCGAACGACAGCGTCGTCAGCGCTTCGTAGTCAAGGTCCTCGGGGATCCGCAGCCCGTCGAGTCGCTTGAGCCGCTCGATCTCCTGCTCGTGCTGCGCGAGGTACCCGGCGTACTTCCCCTCGATCTCCACTTCCTGGCAAACGTCCTCGGGAAGGCCGTCGACGCATACGAGGTCCGCCAGCCGCACTTCCGGCCGACGCAGGAGCTCGAAGAGGCTGGCCCCGTTCGACTCGAGCGGCCGGCTGCCGCACTCGGCGAGGCGGGCACTGCGCCGATCGTTGGGTCCGATGCGCGTGGCGCGGAGCATCGTGAGGCACTCGTCAATCCGGCCGCGGCGTTGGAGAACGCGTTCGTAGACGCTGTCCGAGACGAGGCCGATCGCGTGTCCGCGCTCGGCAAGGCGCAGGTCGGCGTTGCGCTCGCGCAGGGTGATCCGGTGCTCGACGCGAGATGGAAGCATCCGGTACGGCTCCGTGACCCCCTTCGTCACCAGATCGTCGATCAGGACCCCCATCACGGCCTCACCGCGAGTGAGGAAGAACGGCTCGCAGCCTCGTACCCCATGCGCTGCGTTGATGCCCGCGACAAGCCCGAGCGCCGCCGCCTCCTCGTACCCCGTCGTCCCGATCAGCTGGCCGGCAAGGTAGAGGCCGCCGATCCCGCGCACTTCCAAAGCTGCCGACAGGTGCAACGGGTCGATGAAGTCGTACTCGATGTTGTAGCCGTAGCGGACGATGTGCGCGGATTCGAGCCCTTCGATCGAATGGACGATCCGCTCCTGCAGCTCCGGAGAAAACGCCGTGTAGATCCCTTGAAGGTAGATCTCGGCGTTGTCGCGCCCCTCGGGCTCCAGAAATACCTTATGTCGTTCCCGTCCCGGGAACTTCACGATCTTGCTCTCGAGCGACGGGCAGTGTCGCGGCCCCGTCCCGCTCATGAGGCCGTTGTAGATCGCGCTTTCCTTCAGATTCGATTCGATAATCCGGTGCGTCTCCGCGTTCGTGTGCGTGACATACACAGGATAGTCATCGGGAAGAACCTCGGGATTCGATCCAAACGAGAAGCAGAGCGGCACGTCGCTCGTCGGTTGCCGTTCGAGGCAAGAAACATCGAGGGTCCGTCGGTGGACGCGCGGTGGGGTCCCCGTCTTCAGCCGCTCCATGCGGAGCCCCAGTCGTCGCAGCGATGTCGCCAGTCCGACCGACGGCGGCTCGCCCGCTCGGCCGGCGGGGTACGAGACGCGCCCGAGGAGGATGCGGCCGTTGAGGAATGTTCCCGCTGTCACGACGACCGCGCGAGCGGCGAGGTCCAATCCCTCGCGAAGGCGGACGCCGCAGACCCTCCCGTCGCGCATGGCGAGATCGGCGACCTCGCCTTCGATCAGGTCGAGGCCATCGGTCGTTTCGAGGATCTTCTTCCAAACCTCCTTGTACGCGGCTCGGTCGACCTGAGCGCGGCGCACCTGCATGGCCAGTCCCTTGCTCGTGTTGAGGAGGCGGATGTGGATCATCGTCTCGTCAGTGATCCGTGCCATCGCTCCCCCCAACGCGTCCACCTCGCAGACGAGCTGAGACTTCCCGGGCCCGCCGACCGACGGATTGCACGGCATCCGCCCGATCTCCCCAAGGTTCGTCGTGACGAGCGCGGTCGACACACCAAGCCGGCTCGCGGCAAGCGCCGCCTCGCACCCGGCGTGGCCCGCACCGATCACCACCACGTCATACCGCCTCATGCTCGGAGATTCGCCTTCCTTCGCGTCCGTCCACAGCACTCCTTGATCGACCTCGTCAAGGAGGACGATCAAGGAGTGCTCAACCGTTCGTGCCTCGACGCAGAGTGCCGAAAGCGGGCTGGATGGTAGGAAGCCAGTGCAGGAAAGTCAATCGTGCACGCGCGAGCGTGGACCGGCTATACTCGCCGCGAAGGGGGGTCACTGTGCGCGTGCCGCTCGTCGCTGGGAACTGGAAGATGAACAAGACCCCGTCAGAAACGGAGGCCTTTCTCAATCCCTTTCTTCCCCTCATCTCGCAGGCGAAGCCTGAGATCCTTCTGATCCCAGCATTCCCAAGTCTCGATCGCGCCGGCCGCATCCTGAGCGGAACGAAGGTTTGCCTCGGAGCTCAGGATCTCCACGTCGAGCCACGCGGCGCGTTCACCGGAGCCGTCTCGGCTGAGATGCTCGTCGACTGCGGGTGCCGCTACGTGCTCGTCGGCCACTCCGAGCGGCGTCACGTCTTCGGCGAGCCGGACGACCTTGTCCGGCGCAAACTCGAAGCGGCCTTCGCCGGTGGACTTCGTCCGATCCTCTGCGTCGGGGAAACAATCGTCGAGCGGCGGGCCGAGAAGACCGAATCCGTCCTCCAGACCCAACTCGACGCCGGTCTGGCCGGGCTTCCCGCACGCTCGTTCCCGGACGTGGCCATCGCGTACGAACCGGTGTGGGCGATCGGAACGGGCGAGACGGCGACGACGGAACAGGCACAAGACGCCGCGGCATGGATTCGCGGCTGGCTGCGTCGAGAGCTCGGCCCCTCGGCCGGAGAAACCATCCGGATCCTCTACGGTGGAAGCGTCAAGCCCGACAACGCCGCCGAGCTGCTCGGCCTGCCCGACGTGGATGGAGTCCTCGTCGGCGGAGCGTCGCTCGACCCCCAAGGGTTTGCGCAGATCGTGGCGGAGGCGCGAGCCTGATGGCGAACGGCACCGGCCTTCTGCGAACCATCCCGAATCAGATCACCGTCGCGCGCGTCGCCAGCGTGCCGCTGCTCATGTTCCTCATCCTGTGGGACTCGGACGTTGGCCGCATCCTTGGCATCGTCCTCTTCTTCCTTGCTGCGGTCTCGGACGCCGTCGACGGGTATGTCGCGCGGAGCCTGAAGCAGACGAGCACGTTCGGAAAGCTCGCCGATCCGATCGCCGACAAGCTCCTCGTCTCGGGGGCGCTGATCGCCCTCGTCCAGCTCGGCGAACTGACCGCCGCGCCGGTCATGGTCATCATCGCGCGCGAATTCCTGGTCACGGGGTTGCGCATCTTCGCGATCTCCGAGGGCCAGGTCATCTCCGCGAGCATCCTCGGGAAGCTGAAGACGATCTCGCACATCGCCCTTATTCTTGTCATTCTCGTGGGACGCTCGTTCCCGGTTGCCCTCGGATGGTCGACCGCCCGGTCCGTACTCCTCGGGGTCGCCCTTCTTCTTTCGGTTGTCTCCGGCGTCGAGTACTTCGTGCGCTGTCGCAAGCTGTTCGCCTAGAAGCAGCCCCAAGCCAGCCTTGGGATCGCCCCACGCGGGGACCCGGCAAGAGAGAGGGGTCCAAGACTCCCCTCGTGTCCTGGACCCCTTTCGTAAGGAGGTGTGCGATCCTCGCACAGTGTTACTCTAGCCGAACACCGTGAAGGCGCTGTGAGCGCCCGATGAGGTGGGCGTGGAGAAAGGTCCCGAGGCATCACAGGCCTGGAGTTCAGGAAAGCACACGCCGGTGCGCAGGAATAGCGAGTTCCAAGTCCTCTTACCGCAGAGACGAAAGAACCTCAGAGACACCGACCCGCGGCCTCTACGGCGTCGGAGGGCACGGAGGGCACGCCGGGGCCGCGGGAATCGTAGGCTCCGCGTTCGCCGGAGCGGTCATCGCAAGCCAGCAGAATGAGAGCAACATCCACTTCCCACTCGGGAGGTACCGCAGACCGGCCGCGAAGGGACGCACTCCCTCGTCAACACCGGCGAATCGCCCGAGGACGTGCCACAGGTTCTGGACGGTGCTCTGCGTCTGCGTGATCACAAACAGTCGGTAGGGGGGGCGACCGAGGTGTTTCCAGATCAGGCTCTTCGCCTCCGCGGCGACGTGGTCGTCAAAGATGCTCACAATGCTCTGGCCGTCCGGCCCTGTCGCCGAAGTGCTCGTCTGCGATTGCACAGCGCTGAAGCCGTCTACCCACAGAGACGACACCTCATCCGCACCGACGCCGGAGTCCTCCTCCGCCTGGGCGTTCGGCTCCTCGACCGATGGCACCGCAGGCCCCCCAGGCCAGGTCGGTCGCCCTGTTGTCGCAAGCTGTCCGATCGCGTCCTGGAGATCCTGAATCGTGTCTCGGTACTCGTTGGCCGTCATCTCTTGAGCAACTCGCAGTCCCTCAAGGGCTGTCGCTGTCTGCTCTAGGGTCTTCGCGGTTTCCTGCAGCGTCTGGCTGGTCGCCTGCTCCGCCGCTTGCAGCTCCTGGAGTCCGGCGGCGACCTGCTGGGTCTCAGTGACGGCCGTCTCCTGGGTCACGCGGAGTTCTTCCAGACCGACAGCGGTTTCCGTCAGGCTCTGCGTCGTCTCTTGGGTTTCGCACAGTGCAAGTTGCTGCGCCGCGTGCAGTTGCCCGAGATCGACGGTCGTGTGTTCGAGGGTCTGGCTCGTTTCGCGATCCTCGTCGGCCAGGGCCTGCTGGGCCACGAGCAGCTCTTCCAGCTGCGACGCTGTCCCCTTAAGCGTTTCGGCCGTAACGCGGTTCTCGGCGAGCGCCGCCTCATGCGCCCGTCGGGACTCATCGAGCTGAGCTCCCAGGGTCTTGATCTCGGCGGCACGACTGGCTGCGACGCCCCGCATGTGGAGATAGGCTGGCAAGACCACAATCATCCCCAGCAGCAGGGCCACCACGACGCCTAGGGCGACGACTCTCCAGACCCGGATTCTCCACTCGCTCATGGTGTACGTCCTCTCCTCGAGGTGCTGCGGCCGCGGCACCCCATCGACTCGAAACGAAGTCTCCTCTTCCCTCGGGCTCGCGGGCCGGCACTCAGGCTCGGCTCCGCGCGCCGGAGTCTACTCCTCCCCGAGGAAGGCTTCCGAAAACCACCTCAGGAACTCGCCCTAGAGCATGATCGTGGGGCCCGGGAAGTCCTAGGGCACATGAGTCGGCGTGAGGTGACCGATTCCGCCCGGGGGGTCGCACGTTGTCCGCTTCGCTTCGAGCACGGGCGGCGCATCGGAAGGCCGCCTGCACCGCTGTCAACCGTTGAGGAGCTCGCGGCCATTGGCGCCTCCGCTCACTCGCCGATGATCTTCACCAGCACACGCTTGCGCCGCCGACCGTCGAACTCCCCGTAGAAGACCTGCTCCCATGTCCCGAGGTCCAGCCGCCCCTCGCTGATCGCGACAACGACCTCGCGTCCCATAATCTGGCGCTTCAAGTGGGCGTCGGCGTTGTCTTCCCCGGTGCGGTTGTGGTCGTACGAGTCCGTCGGCTCATGCGGCGCCAGCATCTCCAGCCACCGGTCGAAGTCGGCGTGCAGCCCGCGCTCGTCGTCGTTGACGAACACGCTTGACGTAATGTGCATCGAGTTGATAAGACACAGCCCTTCGCGAATCCCGCTCTCGCGAAGCGCCTCATCGACCTGGGAAGTGATGTTCACGAACCCCCGACGGTTCGGAAGGTGGAACCAGAGCTCCTTGCGGTAGGTTCGCACGGCAACGTCTCCTCACGGACGGGGCGCGCTCGGGGGCTTACGGCACAATCGTGAACGGTTCCTGAAAGGCGACGATCCCGTTCAGAGTCCCCTTCGCGACGTACCGTCCCGGAACGAGGCCGTTCGAATCGAGCGTCTGCAGGCTCCAATCGCCGTTCGAAACGACATCCTCCACATGACCGACGGATTCACCGCTCGGTCCGGTCCAGTCGAGATCGAAAAGGTCGCCGTCGCGCACGCGGGTGTAGTGAAGAACGAGTCGAACGTCCGAGCCTGCCGCAAACCGTCGCGTCTCATTCTTCCCGACGTAGCCGTTTCGCTTGGTTTCGACGTTTTCGTACAACCCATACCGGATCTCCCGGGTGTACGTCGACGTCAGATTTCCCGCAACCTCGGAGGCGATCTCGCTTGACGAATCGGCGAGGAGCGAGTCGAATCCTCCGAACAGCGTCCCCTGCAGAACCGTGGTGGAGTCCGCTCCGTCGACGTCCATCGCCTGCTCGATCTGCCCGGTCCTCGCATCGATGACTTCGACCTGGGCGGAGATCTTCGCCGCGTAGGTCGTCGCGGGGACTGTCTCCACACACGCCCCGTTCTCCCATCTCGCGCACGCGGTCGTCGCCTCCGCCGAAGTGTCGACGGCGTAGACGCTCCCGGTCACGAGCTTGCTGACGCCTGTCAGCGATCCGATCTTGACCGCCGTCGTCGGATCGAGGAGCCCCGTCGCGGACAGCGATTGTTCTACAAGCAACGCGTCGAGCTGCGTGCGTGAGTAGACATGGATGCCCGATTCGTTCACCAATCCCGTCTCGATTCGACTTCGCACCGTCTCCTGGACGCCCGACCAACTGGAGCTGTTGCGGAATGCAAGCACGGCAACGTCGAGCCTCTCCGTTGCGATCACTGCGCGCTCTCCCGGCTCAGGAATGACAAAGAACAGGAGCCCTACAATGACGATGATCCCAACGGCCAGTGCGATCAGCAGTGCGGTTCGGTCTTCCATCGCCCCGCTCACCTCCGGTGCTTCGTCATGACGGTAGTGGTAAGACCACGTCGAATCAAGCACCTCGCAGGCGTAGATAGCGGGAGGCGGCGGCGCTCGCTGCCCGATTGGCGACGTCCAGCGGCTTCCCTTCGAGAAGGGCGACGACCAGACCCGCGGCGTAGGCGTCCCCCGCGCCGGTGGGATTGGTGTCGAGGGTGCGTTCGACACCGCACCGATCAACCTTCTCGCCGCGCCACACGATCGCTCCGCGCGTTCCGAGCGTCAGCGCGCCGGCCTCGTACTGCTTCGCGAGTCTGCGCACGATGTCCGCCTCGGTCGGCGTTCCCGAGAGTAGCCGGCCCTCCTCCTCGTTCGGGAAGAGCCAGCGCACTCCCGCGAGCTCCGCGCGGAACCGGTCGATTCCGAACGCTTCGATAAGGTTCGCGGGGGGAGGATCGAGCGACACAGACACTCCCGAAGTCCCTGCAAGTTCCATCGCTCGCCGAGCCGCCGCTCGCGGCCCATCGGCGAGGAGCGCATACCCCGAGACGTGAAGGTGGTCCACGTCGTCCACCCAGTGCGAGTCGATCCATCCCGCCTCGAGATCGTCGTTCGCTCCGCGGGAACAGATCATCGATCGCTCGTCCCCGCGGCGGATCGCAACGACGGTCCCTGACGGCGATGCGCTCCGACGGAGGCAAGCCTCCACACCTGCATCGACGAGCGACCGCTTCAGGAGATCGCCGGCGATGTCCCGTCCTACGGCCCCGAAGAAGACGACGCTTGCACCCAGCTTCCCAGCAACGCGGGCGAACGTCCCCGCCGACCCGCCGGCGGCAACCTGCACGGACCCACGCACCTCGGCGCCCGGCCGAGGCTCTCTCGCCTCGTCGACGAAAATGTCGAGGTTCAGGTCGCCAAGGACGGCCATTCGGCTCATGAGGCGGTGCGAAGTGCCGCGATCGCGGTCGCCAAGGACTTCACGCGCTTTTCGTCCACGGGGGGGGACTCAACAACTCCGCGCTCCTTCAGCGCCGTCCCCACGATGAACCCGTCTGCGTCCCGATACATCCGAACCGTATCGGCACGAACGCCGGAACCGATGAACACCGGGAGAGCCACGGTGCGCTTGACGGTCTGAAGGTCCTCCGAACGCGTTTCGTACCCGGTGCCGATTCCCGAGACGATGAGCGCGTCCGGGCTGTTGCGCTCGGTATCAACGGCGGCTTCTTCGAGTCGCGTCAGGTGTGCCGCGTGCTTGACGTGCACGTCGGCGAGAACCTCCACGTCCGCTCCGAGGTCTCGCCTCAGCGCATGAAGCTCCCGCGCCTGCCCTTCGACGATCCCTTGGTCTGTGAACGCAACCCCGGCGAACACATTGATGCGAACAAACGAAGCGCCCGTCGCGGCGGCGATCGACATCGCCGCGAGGCCGTCGTTCCGCAGGACGTTCACACCGACCGGTACGCTCGCCGCCTCAACCACAGCGCGGAGAACGACGGCCATCATCGCGACCGTCTCCCGCGGCGCGGTCTTCGCGTACGGCGCATCGCCGAAGTTTTCTACCAGAACGGCATCTGCCCCGCCCTTCTCAAGCGCCGTGAGATCTCTCATCGCCGCGTCGAGGATCGGCCGTGCCCCCTTCCGGTCGTACCTCGCGCTTCCTGCCACGGGCAGGAGGTGGAGCATCCCGACAAGCGGCTTGTCGATCGATAGGAGTCTCATGGTGTCCGTAACTATAGTTACCGTGTGCCGCGAGGCAAGCACTGCCCGCACCTTCCTCTTGGCAACCAGCTCGCCGGGGCACCGCCGCGCACGGTAAGATCACCTGCAGGAGGAGCGAATGCAGAGACCGCCTCTCGTTTCGGTCAATCGGATGGACCGGGTTCCGGGACTTGAGATCCCCACAGAGCTCTACACGGTTCTGTCGTCACCGGCCCGGCTCGGCGGGATGCCTTATCCCACGCCGGAAGCGCCCTGGACCACACTCGCGGAGTCCGGATTCCGCAACGTGGTCTGCTTGACGGACGCCATCCCGTCGTATGACCCGGCTCCTCTCCGTCTGCTCCACGCGGTGGAGCTTCAGGACCTGTACGGCGGCCTGAACCCCCTTGACCCAGAGCGTGAGCGTCGTGAGATCGCGTTTGCCGCCGAGATCGCGCTCGAGGCACTCAAGCGCGGCGAGGGAGTTCTCGTCCACTGCGCCGGCGGCACCGGCCGTACCGGAACTGTGATCGGCGTGATTCTTCGACACCTGGGGTACTCCGCCCGGGAGGTTGCGGAGTACCTCGACTTCGTCCACAAAGCGCGAGGGAAGAGAGGGTGGCCGGAATCCATCTGGCAGTCAGAGTTGCTCAGGGCGGTCGTCGCGTCACCTTAGCTGGGAAGAGCAGGTCAACGCGGTCGGGCGGAGTCATCCGTACGCGATCGAAAGCGCTCCCTCAGAGGGCACGACCCGCCTGCAGCGCACCAAGAGAAGCTTCCGCACTATAAAAAAGTATCGAGGCTCCTTTCGGAGCCTCTCACCGTCCCTCTGGGTCCCCTCTCGTATAACCCTCAGAGTAGGGACTTGCTGTCAACGCGCCGTGGAGCCCGTGTGAAGGGATTGTGAAGCGCCGGTCTGGACCCGAACTCCGCCGAAGTCCAAGCGGGCCGTGACGCCCTGTCGGATGCCACGACCCGCTCTTCGGTTCCTCTCTCCCTATCCTATATAACTCCCACTCAGCGGCGGAGTCACTCTACGGCTTGTCCACAGAGTCCTCGGACTCCGTCTGCGGCTTCGGCGACAGAGCCGTGATTCGCGATTGGATCACCGTGTCGTCGCTGAACGCCAGCAGCGCGGTTTGGTAGAACGACAAGGCCTTGGTGCGCGCCGCTTCAATCTCCGCGGACAGCGCGGCGACCTGTTCGGCCGCGGTCGGGTCGCTCGACGCCTTGGCCTCCAGCGCGGTCTTCTCCGTAGTCTTCTTCTGCATCTTCGTCTCGTAGATCGAGCCGATGATGAACGGCAGGTACGGATCGTCGACCGAGTGCTCGTTGTAGAGACGCTCGAACGCGGCAAGGCCAGCGTCGAGGTCCTGGCTCTTCTTCCAGCCGGCATCGAGCATCGGATCGTTGATCTGGATGGTCGCAGCCGCCTGAGTAGCCTCGTACCAAGCGGTCGCCTTCTTCGTAATCTCTTCCTTCTCCATGTCGGCGCGCACTTGATCATGCACCTCGGCGAACTCGTGCCGAACTGGCGGCTTCTTGTCGACAAGAAGAATGATGTGGAAACCGTAGTCCGTTTTGACGATGCCACTGCGCTCCCCGACGCCGAGCGCAAACGCGGCCTCCTCAAAGGCGGGCGTCATCTGCCCATGTCCGAACCACCCGAGATCTCCACCCTTCTTCGCGCTCCCGGGATCGGTCGATCGTTCCTTGGCGAGCGCCGCGAAGTCGGCCCCCGCGTCGAGCGCGGCCAGGACGTCCGACGCCGATTGCTCCGTCGGCACGAGGATGTGCGAGGCGCGAATTTGTTCCTCCGTGTCGTAGTTCGCCCGATTCTCAAGCCAGTACGCCTTCAGATCGTCATCCGAGAGCGTGATCGGGCCCGCTACCGCGCGCTGAAGCGCCTGATTGGTGAGCTGGGTGCGGATGCTCGCTCGTGCTGACTCCTTGACGGCGTCGAGCGTCCGGTTCTGCGCCGCAAGGGCGGCGGTGAAGCTCTCCTCCGTCAGCCCTTGGCTTGCGAGGAAATCCGCGTACTGCTTGTCGAACTCCGCGGTGACGGCCTCATCCGCGACCGTGATGTTTCGGCGGGCGATTTCGTCGTCCACGAGAGTCAGCGCGACAAGCCCCGCAAACGCCTCGACCTTCATCTCGAGGTCCATGACGTGGCCACGCGCGCCGGTCAGCATTCCTTTGACGTCGATCCCGAACTGCGAGTACATCTGTTGGTAACGCTCCAGAACGGCCATCGTCGCCTGGTCGAGTCGGCTGGACTCGATCGTATGTCCGTTAATCGTGGCGACACCTTGGCCAAGGTTCTGCACCGACGGCGAAGCGGGAGCCTGCGGAGATTTCGTGGATTCAGGAGTTGACGGGGCTGTCGCGGACGGAGCCGATGGCGGAAGAGTGGTTGTCGGAGCCGCCGCAGCTGGAGTGGCTGTCGGGGCCGTGGCTGGAGCCGTGGCTGGAGCAGTTGCCGGAGCCGACGAGCTCGGGGTCGACGGTGCGGTGGTGGCTGCAGCAGGAGCCGTCGCCGCCGGCTTCGTGGCCGTCGCGGGCGCCGCAGCAGTTGCCGAGGTCTTCGCAGGCGTCGAAGTCTGGGCGGTGGGAGCCGCGGCCGCGGCGGGCTTCGCCGTGCGCTCAGCTTCCTTTCCGCACGCCGCCAGAAGAAGGCATGCCGCAACAAGGAGAACGATCAATCCCAAGAGTCGCCGGTGCATAGCTACCTCCTCAAACCCGAACAGGATACGCCCTTCCGGTCGCAGATGAAAGGAGCCGGCGTTCCCGGCGCATCTCACCCGGCCGCGACAGCGCGTGGGGATCCAGAGCTAGATCCACGCTTCGACAACGGCGGGCGTCAGATCGCCGGGCGATCCGCTGTAGCGGATCACGCCCGTGCGATCGATAAGGAACGTGTGCGGAACGTGGCTCACGTCATACGAGGTGCGCGTCGGCCTCTCAGGCCAGTAGGCTTCAATAGCAGAGACAAAACCCTTGTAGCCGGCCCTCGCGAGGAAGTCATTGGCCCCCGTGGCCGTCTGGTCGATGGAGACGAGAATGACGACGAGCCCCTGCGCCTCGTAGTGGATCCGCAGCGCCTCGAGTCCCGCCATCGATGCCTGACATGCCGGACACGTGCTCGCCCAGAATTCGAGAATCACGACTTGCCCGAGGTAGTTTGAGAGCTGGACGTTGGCGTCGTCGGTCCCTGGAATCGAGAACTCCGGCGCTTTCATCCCAACGCGGTTTCCCTCCGGAGCGATCGATGGGCTCACGCTCGGTGCGGGAGTAACGACCTTGGCGCCGCGCGCGCTCCGCGGCTGCAACTCCTCGACGTCGATCGCCCGCGTCACCATGCCCGTCGCCCCGACGTCGTCGATGACAAGCAGCGTGACGTTGTAGCGCTCGACGTGCGGATAGGTGTGATCCTTGACAATGCCGGAACCCGTGCTCCCGTCCCCGAACACCCACTGGTACGTCACGATCCGGCCGTCGGAATCTGTCGATGCGGAAGCGTCAAACTCCACGGTCGCACCGGACCCCTGCGCGAGGAAGGCAGAGAACGAGGCAACGGGTGACGCATTCTTCGTGGTTTGCGCCTCGCTCACCGCCGCGAGGAGTCCAACGCCCACCAGGAGCACCACAGCGTGAGCGATCTTTTTCGTCTTCGTCATAGTCACTCCGCCCACCCGGGGCAAGCTCGCATTGTACAGCAACTTGACGCGCGATGAGGCGGTGGGCTGGGGGTGGGCTCGCTACACTAAGGACCGATGATTCGCGAGATCCTCGCCAAGACCGTCCTGTCACGCGTCGCCGGAATCGACACGTACTTCGGTCTTGACTACGGAATGAACCTCTACCGCGGGTGCCAGCACCACTGCATCTATTGTGACTCTCGTAGCGAGTGCTACGGAAACGACCGCTTCGACGACGACGTGCTCGTGAAAACGAACGCCGTCGACGTGCTCGCAAAGGAGCTGCACATGAAGCGGCGGAAGGGTGTCGTGGGAACAGGCTCGATGAACGATCCCTACATGCCGCTCGAGGAGCACGTCGGGCTCACGCGCGCCGCCTTGGAGGTCATCGCCGCCCACGGCTTCGGCGTCCACGTGATCACGAAGAGCGACCTCATTCTGCGGGACATCCCCATTCTCCAGCGGATCGCTCGGACCTCGACGGCAGCCGTGTCGCTGACGATCACGACCATCGACGACAGGCTGGCCCAGCGCGTCGAGCCTGGAGCGCCCCCGACGTCTGCGCGCCTTCGAGCTCTCGCCGAACTCTCCGCTGCGGGGATCGAGACGCGCGTCGCCCTGATGCCCGTCCTTCCGCTCCTTGAGGACGCGTGGGACAACGTTTCGGCGATCGTCGAAGAGGCACACCGATGCGGAGTTCGCACGATCATCCCCTGGTTCGGAATGAGCCTTCGGGATCGGCAGCGAACCTACTACTACCGGAAACTCGACGAACTCTTCCCCGGACTGCGGGAGCGCTACGAGAAAACGTACGGCAATGACTACACGTGCCCATCGCCGCACGCCGGTGCGCTCCGCACCTCGTTCGAAGCGATGTGCGGCCCGCTCGGCATCCGTGCGTCCGTCCGACCGAGGCTGGCGCCGTCGGCCCAGGAGCCTCAACTGTTCGGATGACACCCTCGGAGCGCCGCCTCGATCGCGTCGCGGATTCCTTCCTCGGGGGCCTCGTACCCCCAGCCGATCTCCCAGCCGTCGACGAAGATGCCCCGCGGGATCTGATGTTCGAGGAGCGCGTGCCGATCCTCGGCGCAGTACTCGCGGAGCAGGACGCGCGGAGCGTACGATGCGCAGACTCCCCGCACCCGTTCCGCCTCGATGTCGCTGGTCGGGCAGAAACCGTTCCAGAAGAGGTCGACGGCGACGCGGCCCGGCACAGGCTGGAACTGGTAGGTCGACTCGAGGAAGCGAGGCGGCGAGGCGGCGCGCAGCAATGGCCTCCAGAGAAGCACCTCCCGCCCGCGCTCGGCGACGACGTCGAAACCCACGGACTCGAAGAACGCTGCCGGCAAGAACCACTCGGCTCCCGGCAAGTCGCGATAGGCCGTGGTCGCGACGGCGGTGCGCCGCTGACGCCGCGCGGCCTCCAGAACTGCCTCCACGAGCCTTCGGCCCGCCCCAAGACGAGCCGCCTTCTTCACGACGTACAGACACGGAAGCGTCAAGATTCCCTCTCCCAAGGGGCCCCACGAGGAGAGCTCGATGGGGATTCCGTGGGCGAACCCGACCGCCTCACCGTCGAGGAAGGCCGCGAAGGCCACGGCGCCGCCCGACCGCAGGCGTCGCAACAGAGGCCCTCGCCGCGCGGAACAAGCGTCGATCTCGGCGGACTCCCCGGCGTGAGAACAAGAGAGCACGAACGGTTCGTCCTCGGCCTGCGTTTCGCGGATGGCGAGCATCACGGTCACCCCATGCATCATAGGCACAGCACCGCTGGAGTTGAATCGAAGCGCGAAGGCCGGGCGCAGACAGCGACGTCGCCCGCTCGCTTGGCCATGCCTTGTGGCCGCTCCGACCAGGCCGAACGTCCTCTCCCGATCACGGTGGCGGCCTTGGTCGGACGTCGCTCTCCGGGTACGTTCCGATCATTGTGACGTCGCTCTGCGGCACTACGGTGAGACCATGAAGTGGGCGCTCTATGCCGGCCTGCTCGCCGGCGTTGCGGTATGCGTAGCGGCGGCGATCCTCGTCCCCACGCTCGTGCGCCCCTCAGGGTACGCCGCCTACGAGGCGCTTGAGCGTGCCCAGGCCGGACTCCCCGCGACGCAGGGTGCCTTGGAAGCGCTAGCCGAGCGCCAAGACGGCGCAGGATGGCAGGCGCGCTTGCTCGCCGCGCGATCTCGAGCCGCCACCGGGGACTACGCCGCCGCCGCTACACACCTGCGCGCCGCCCTGGCGCTCCACCCGACAAACGATGTACAAAGGGAACTTGCGACGGTGCTCGAAGCCGCGGGAGACCGAAAGGCAGCGCTCGCCGTTTGGGAGAAGCTCCTTCCAAAGAGCGAGGCCATCGACGCCGTCCTCCGGCTCGAGACCGACAACGCTCGGCTTGCCTCCCTTCTCCTGACGGCAGGAAGGCCGACTGAGGCTCTTCCGCTCGTCACTCCCGCCTCGACGCCCAACACGCGGCTCATACGTGCCCGGGCCCTCGTGGCCCTAGGGCGTCCGGCCGAAGCGATTGAGGAGTTCGACCGGTACCTCGCGGACCGACCGAGCGAGACGCCCATCCGGCTTGAATACGGGCGCACCTTGGAGCGAGCGGGAGACAAGGAGCGGGCCCTCGAGACGTACCACGCTCTCGGGGCATCCGGAGCGTTCCGCGAAGGAACGCTCCTCGAGGGGATGGGGCGCACCCGCGAGGCCGCCGACGCCTATCTGCGCTCCGCGGACCTCGAGGCGCGATGGTGCGGCGCCCGCCTGCTCGAGGGGTTGGGAGACGAATCCGCCGCCCTCGCCGTGTACGAACAGCTCGCTTCAAGCACTCACCGGGTCCGCGATGACGCCGCGTTGCGTGCCTTCCTCCTCCTGCGCAAGCGCGGGGACATCGCCAGCGCCGAGGACATGGAGACAACGCTCCCGGCCGCATTCCAGTGGATTCTCGGCACGTACGCCGCTCCCACGGCGCCGCGCCCGGAGCCTCGCTGCACCCCACCGGACTCGGTACGAACCGCCGACATTCTGCTGCGCCGCGTCGGACTCTCGTGGGCCGAGACCGACCTCGAGTTCTCGCTCGCCGCCGCCAGTGCTGACGAGCGGCTGGCAATCGCGCGCTGGTACGGCCGCCACGGCAACCCCCACGTGGCGTTCGAGATCGCCGGACAACTCCTCCACGACCGCCCGACACGCGACGTCTACGAGCTTGCGTACCCCAAGCCGTGGTGGCCGATCGTGACGCGATGGGCGAAGGAGTACAACGTCGACCCCCTCCTGGCTCTTGCGATCATGCGCGAAGAGTCGAACTTCCTTCCGACGGCGGTGTCTCCGTCTGACGCGCGCGGCCTGATGCAGCTCCTGCCCTCCACCGGGCGTGGGATCGTAGAATCGAAGCTCGGCATCTCCTACCGCGACGACACCCTTTTCAACCCAGAGACGAACATCCGCTGCGGGATCTACTTCCTCGGCTCGCTGCTTCGGCAGTTCGGCGGGAACGTCGTGCAGGCCGTCGCTGCCTACAACGGAGGGCCAGGAAACGTCAGTCGGTGGCTCGCCGCGGCTCCGAACGCCTCCGTCGCCGACTTCCCCTCCCTCCTCGCTCTCGTTCAGACCCGCGAGTACATCGTCCAAGTGCTCGACGCTTGGCTTGTCTACCGAAGGCTCTACGGAGAGACGGGAGAAGGGACATAGCCGGCCGGGCGGCGCATCCGCCACGCAATCCCGCGCCGTGGGACGCCGATCCCACGCTTCGGCCGGTATAATCGCCGCGCCTCGCACGAGGCGGGAGGGACCATGGCCAACTACCGGATCGCAATGCTGCCGGGCGACGGAATCGGAGGCGACGTGCTGGCCGCCGCGAAGCGCGTTCTCGACGCGGTGGGACTGAAGGCCGACTACCAGCATGGCGACATCGGCTGGGAGTTCTGGAAGAACGAAGGGAACCCCCTTCCTGAGCGCACGATCAAGCTCCTGAAGTCCACGGACGTCTGCCTGTTCGGGGCCATCACCTCGAAGCCCAAAGAAGAGGCCGCCGCAGAGCTCTCGCCGTCCCTCCAAGGGAAGGGGTTCGCTTACTCGAGCCCCATCGTCGGGCTTCGGCAACTCTTCGACCTGCACACCAACATGCGGCCGTGCAAGGCGTATCCCGGGAACCCGCTCAACCTGCGAGACGACATCGACATCGTCGTCTTCCGTGAGAACACCGAGGACCTGTACTCCGGCGTGGAGTGGCACCCGATCCCGTCCGAGATCCGCAAGGCGTTCGCACTGCACCCGAAGATGAAGCGCTTCGACGCCGTGGCGAACGAGGACATGGCGATCTCGGCGCGAATCGTGACCCGCGGCGGGTGCCGCCGCATTCTGAGGAGCGCGTTCGAGCACGCGCGGAAGTACGGATACAAGACGGTGACCGTCGTCGAGAAGGCGAACGTCATCCGGGAGACCTCCGGGCTCATGATCCGCGAGGCGCGCGCCATGTCGAGCGAGTACCCGGAGATCGGACTCCTCGAGACGAACATCGACGCGATGTGCATGTGGCTCGTCAAGAACCCTCAGGACTACGGCATCCTGGTTTCGACCAACCTCTTTGGCGACATCATCTCCGACCTTGCGGCGCAGCTCGTCGGCGGGCTCGGCTTCGCCTCGGCGGGAAACATCGGCGACCACTACGCGGTCTTCGAGCCGACGCACGGCTCCGCTCCCAAGTACACGGGCATGAACAAGGTGAACCCGATCGCCACGATCCAGGCCGCGCGCCTGATGCTCGATCACCTCGGCGAGCACGAGAGAGCCGAGCGCATCGAGCGGGCGATCACCCGCGTCGTCGCCGAAGGAAAGGCGAGGACGTACGACATGGGAGGCACGACGACGACGAGCGGTATGGCGGACGCCGTGATCGCGGCGCTCGCCTAGGGAGGAAGCCATGACGTCGATCAGTCAGAGAATGGCGCAGTTCGCGCTCGGGCTCCGCTACGACGCCATCCCGGCGGAGGCACGGCACGAAGCGAAGCGGTTCCTGCTCGACTCCGTGGGGTGTGCCCTCGCCGCCGTCGACCACGCGGACATGCTTCAGGCCTACGAGTACGTCCGCCGCGTGGGCGGTAAGGCGCAGGCGACGGTCATCGGGCACGGGACGCGGACGGACATCGCGAACGCTGCCCTCATGAACGCGCTCCTGATCCGCGCCATGGACTACAACGACATCTATTGGAAGCAGGATCCGAGCCACCCATCGGACGTCCTCCCCGCTGCGCTGGCACCGGCCGAGCACCGAGAGTTGAGCGGAAGGGAGCTCATCGTCGGGATGCTCATCGCGTACGAGCTCGAGATGCGCCTCTGCTTGGCCGCGACTCCCGGCGTGCGCGAAGTCGGCTGGCATCACGCGACCCTGACACAGTTCGTGAGCCCCTTCGTGGCCGGGCGGATGCTCGGGCTTTCCGAGGATCAACTGGTAGCGGCGTGCGGAATCAGCGGTTCGAGCCACTTCACGCTCGGAGGCGTCGTCGCCGGCCACCTGACGAACATGAAGAACACCGCCGATCCGATGGCGACTGAAGCGGGGGTCCGCGCCGCGGTGCTCGCGTCGACCGGGTACACGGGCCCCGTCGAGGTGTTCGAGGGGAAGGAGGGCGCCTTCCACGTTCTCAGCAACGTCACGTGGGACGCCGAGGTCATGACCCGTGGACTCGGTTCGGAGTTCCTGATCACCGAGTGCGGGTACAAGGCGTTCCCCACGGAGGCGCTTACGCACCAGCCGATCACCGCCGTGCTTGAGGTCATGGAGGAGAACGGCGTCGACCCGCACGCCCTGCGGTCGATCCTCGTGAAGACCACGACGCGGGGAGCCGACATCCTCTCCGACCCTTCGAAGTACGCCCCCAAGACGAAGGAGACGGCGGATCACTCGCTCCCCTACTGCGTTGCTGTCGCTGCCGCCAAGGGCAATGTTCTGCCGTCCGACTTCGAGGCGGACGCGCTGGCCGACCCGTTCGTGCGCAGTCTGCTGGGGAAGATTCAGGTCGTCGCTGACCCGGCCATCGACGCTCTCTTCCCCAACGTGAAGCGCGCCGTCGTCACGGTCACGACTGAGAGCGGCGAGGCGTACACGTGCCAGGAGGATTTCGCGAAGGGAAGCCCGGAGCGCCCTCTCTCCGACGACGACGTCGCCGAGAAGTTCCGGTCGAACGCATCGTCCATCCTCTCGGATCGGAAGATCGAGCGCATCGTAGAGGCCA
>JBDKUT010000123.1:0-4266 GCA_039679545.1 Thermotogota bacterium | reverse complement strand
GGGCCTCTGCCGCTTCGGTACTGGCCGGTCCTCTTCCTCTACCCGCCGGTGATGTTCCTTGCCGAGGAGGCGCGGAAAGCCGTCATGCGCCGGGTCGAGCGGAAGCGGAGCGCAGTGCGGGCGTTGCCGGAGGTGCCTCTTGCATAGAGAGCGCGAACAGGGTGCAGGACGGATTGGCTGTCCAGGTCAGCCGGGCGGTAGGATGGGGACGCTCGTTTCCGGCGGCTGGAGGACGCAGGCGCACGCGAACGCGAGACTGATGGAGTACCCTTGCGGGCAGCGAGTGCGCCGTCCGAGGTAGGAGGACGCTATGAGAGTCATCATTGTCGGCTGTGGGCGAATGGGGTCGGAACTGGCCCATCAGCTCCTTGAGGACGGCCAGGACGTGACCGTAGTCGACGTGGACCCTCGAGTCTTCGAGCGGTTGGGCTCGTCGTTCCGGGGCAAGGCGGTGGCTGGGTCCGGCCTTGACCGTGACGTCCTTGCTCGAGCTGGCGCCGAACAGGCGGACGCGTTGGCCGCTGTGACGGCAAAGGACAACCGGAACATCATTATTGCGCGCGTCGCCCGGAATACGTTCAACGTCCCGAAGATCGTCGCTCGCTTGTACGACCCCCGGCGCGCGGAGATCTACCAACGGCTCGGGCTGCAAA
This sequence comes from Thermotogota bacterium, assembly GCA_039679545.1. GTDB lineage: Bacteria > Bipolaricaulota > Bipolaricaulia > UBA7950 > UBA9294 > JAPLGD01. Next base: position 3,613 of record JBDKUT010000123.1, on the reverse strand, counting down.
CCGTGTCCTCGACCGCGTGGGGAGCAAGCCGCATCATCCAACTCCTGGGACATCGGGATCTCAACGTGATCTCGAGCCTCGGCACGGGCGAGGTGGAACTTGTGGAAGTGGAGGCCCCGCCCCACTGGGTAGGGCGAACCGTGAACAACGTCATCGTCCCGTCGGAGATCTCCGTAATCAGCGTAGCGCGGCGCGGAGAGACCTTCATTCCGATCACCGGGACGACGTTCCAAAGCGGAGACCGGCTGGTCATCAGTGTGCTCGCCACGGCGCGGAGCCGGCTGGAAAGTCTCCTGGCGATCGCGTAGGAGAGGAGGCAACCGTGTTCGTCCTGATCGTGGGCGGAGGGAAGACAGGCGCACACCTCGCCGGGCTGCTCCTGGCCGGCGGGAACACGGCGGTCATCGTCGACCCGCGGCCGGAGATCACCGAGCCTCTGCGGCAGCGCTTCCCGCGCGACATGATTGTGACCGGGGACGGGGCCGATCCGAAGGTGTTGATTCAAGCGGGAATCAAGAAGGCCGATGTCGTGGCCGCGGTCACCTCGGACGACGAGGATAACCTCGTCGTGTCCACGATCTCCCGCTTTGAGTTTATGGTGCCGCGCGTGATCGCCCGCGTGAACGACCCCGACAACGCCTGGTTGTTCACGCGCGATATGGGCGTTGACGTGGCTCTGAACCAGGCCGATCTGATGGCCAAGCTGATCGCGGAGGAGATGTCGATCGGCGACATGGTCACGCTCCTCAAGCTGCGCCGCGGCCAGTACTCGCTCATCGAGGTCAAGGTGGCCCCCGGATCGATTGCCGACGGCAAGGTCGTGCGGGACTTGGACCTTCCGTGCGACTGCGTACTTGCCGCGATCCTCCGCAAGGGCGACCTCATCCTCCCGCGCGCCGACACGGTGCTTCAGCCGGTCGATGAGGTCCTTGCGATCGTGCGTCCCGACCAGCAGGCCGACCTCGAGCGGCTGGTCGCGCGCCCGGACGAGTAGGGAGCCCTCGGCCCTTCGTTGACGGACATCCGGTGCGTTCATAGAATTCGGCGTTGAGGTGCAGAGCATGCCAGAACAAGTCGAGCGCGAGATGGCCGAGCACATGAAGAGGACGCTCGACGTCCTCAAGGAGCATCTTGCGAAAGTTCAGACCGGACGGGCAAATCCCGCCATGGTGGACGACGTGATGGTCGAGTACTACGGGACCCGGATGCCGCTCAAGCAGCTGGCGACGATCTCGGCCCCCGACGCGAACCTCCTCGTCGTGCAACCGTACGACAAGACACAGATGGCGGCCGTCGAGAAGGCGATTCTCTCCGCCGACCTCGGCCTCAACCCGGCGAGCGACGGCAACGTCGTCCGCATCAAGGTACCCAAACTGTCCGAGGAGCGCCGGCGCGAGCTGACGAAGGTCATCAAGGCCCGTGCTGAGGAAACGAAAGTCGCCCTGCGCAACGTCCGCCGTGAAGCGAACGAGAAATTGGATGCGATGAAGAAGGACGGCACGCTCTCGGAGGACGCCCATCGCCGCTACCGCGACAAGACCGACGAAGCGGTTCGCGTGGCCTCGCAGGCGGTCGACGCCCTGATCGAGCAGAAGTCGAAGCAGATCCAGACGATCTAGGCTGGACGAAGCTTCACCATGTCCGCCCCGCGTCGCATCTCCGGAGCAGGCCGCATCCTCGCTCCGTGCCGTGCCGTTCTCGTCTGCGCGATCCTTGCCGGAGTTCTCGCCGCGCTGGGGCGAACGTCGGCCGCGGCGGGTGTGGGACTGGGTCTTCTTCTCTTCCTCCTCAACACGTTCTTCCTCGTCGCCACTCTCCAATCGCTCGTCGTGCGCGACGCGACACGAGGCGCCTCTACCCTGGCGGCCGTGTCGAGCGCCGCACGGCTTCTGCTCCTCGGTGTTGCGCTCGCCCTCATTGCCGTCGTTCTGGGCTCGGAAGCGTTCCTCGGAGCGGGTGGAGGATTGGTCGCGGCGCAGATAAGCTTCCTCCTCAGGCGGTTCGGTTCGGAGGGAGGAGCGTAGTGCGCGAGCAGCTCGGCAAACTCCTGGAGCATCTCGGGCAGAAGGAGGTCGCGACCTGGCACATCGGCGGCCTCGCAATCCAGGTTGACCCGAAGACGATCGTCCTGTCCGGGATTGCCTCCATTCTCGTCCTTGTCCTTGCCCTGTTCCTACGCCGAGCTCTTCGTCAGCCGATCGAAGAGAAGCCGAACCGCACGCAGGGCGCGCTCGACATCGCCATGGACTTATTGGACAGCCAGCTTCTCGGCAACTTCAGCTCGCCCGGCTTCGGGGCGCGGATGCTTCCCTTCATCGGAACGCTCTTCCTCTACATCCTTGCGTCGAACTGGCTCTCGCTCTTGCCGGGCTTGGAGGCCCCGACGGCGGACCCCAACGTGACGATCGGGCTCGCCCTGATGGTCCTCGTGATGTCGCACTACTTCTTGGTTCGCACGAAGGGACTGCGCGGGCTGGGCAAGGAGTACTTCAGCCCGTGGTGGCTGTCTCCGATCAAGATCCTGTCGGAGCTCGTCGCGCGGCCCCTGTCGCACGGCTTCCGTCTTTTCGGCAACGTGTTCGCCGAGTTCGTGCTCGTCACGATCTTCCTCGCGAAGCTGGAGCCGTTCGTCGTCCCTATTGGCCTGCGCGCGATCTTCGGAATCGGCTTCGGGTTCATCCAGGCGTTTGTGTTCACGATCTTGACGGTCGCCTACATCAACCTCGCGATCGAGAAACATTAGGAGGATTCATGCTTCAGGAAGCACAAGTAGCAGCAGGAGGGGTCAGCGGTGCGGACCTCGTCCAGGTGGCGAAGTTCCTCGCCGCCGGCCTGTGCATGGGAATCGGTTCGCTCGGGCCGGGCATCGGGATCGGGAACGTGGTCGCGCACGCGCTGGACAGCACGGCCCGGCAGCCGGAGATGAGAGGCCCGCTCTTCAGCACGATGATCATTGGGTGCGCCTTCGTCGAGACGACGGCAATCTACGCGCTCCTCGTCTCGATCATTCTCTTGTTCGTCGCGAAGTAGGAGGAAGGAACCCATGGGCGCCGAGTGGGGCAAGATCATCGACTTCAACTGGACGCTGGTCATCAACCTTCTTCAGTTCGCGGTCTTGCTGGTCCTCTTGAGATGGCTCCTCTGGAAGCCGGCCGTGAAGTACATCGACAAGCGCCGCGAGCTGATCGCGTCGCGGATGGCAGCGGCCAAGACGTCCGAGGAGAAGGCGGGCCAACTCGTCGTCGAGCGTGAGGCCGAGCTCGTCACCGCCAAGAAAGAATCGGTCGAGATCCTCGAGGAGGCCCGCGAACGCGCGGAGAAGAGCTTCGAGGAGGCCAAGCGTCGCGCCAAGGAGGAAGCCGACCGCATCCTCGCCGACGCCCGCAACCAGATGGAGCACGAGCGGGATCGGATGCTCGCCGACCTCAAGGCGCAGTACGCGGAGATGGTCGTCCTGGGGACCGAACGGGTCCTCCGTCGCGAAGTTCGCGTCGAGGATCATCGACGGCTCCTCGACCAACTGCTGGCGGAGATCGATGAGACTGCACTTGACGGGGTGAAGGAGAAGCGGTGAGATCCCGGGACGTCGCGCGGAAGATCGCCGAGGACCTCT
>JBDKUT010000122.1:0-6843 GCA_039679545.1 Thermotogota bacterium | reverse complement strand
CGCTTCCCGAGCACGACGTTCACCGGTTCCTGCCCCTCGAACCAGATACATGTCGACGTCTCCGGCAGGGAGCACTGTGCCGCTTCGACATCGCGATCCCGGCAGCGCTCCTAAGCCGGTCGTCGTGTTGTTCGACTCTACCTCGACCGCACACCGCGCGCTTCCCAGGAGAACGACGACGCCGATCAGGCAAGCCACGACGAGTAGGAAGACGATCAGCCGCATCCCCGCCATGCTCCACCTCCTCGATCCGAGCCGGCCCCACTCCTTGCGCCGATCCTAGCGGGAGCCCGAGTCTCGAGGCAATCAGGGAGCGTGAGCCGTTCGACCTCGTCGGGTTGCGGCCGCCGCGCGCCGAATCCCGTCCAGGTGGTCCCACGCGTGTTCCGCCTCGCGTCGACACACCTTGGCGTACGTCCACGGCTCCGACGGATCGTTCGTCGGAAACCGGGCCGGTACATGGATTCGTGCTCGCTCTCTTGCCGGCACACCCAGGAGGTGCGGGCGGACGTCAGCAAGGAGCCGAATGCAGCGAGCGAGCGGCGGCTCCCCAGGAAATTCCGGCGGCTCCGGAAGCTCGTCGTCGATTCGCGACGCGTACCACCAGATGCAATTGCCGACGTGGGTCAGCGCCTCGTCGATCGTACGGCCGCCCGTCCTGCACCCGTGTGCGCGTTCTCTTGCGGAAAGCCCGAGCGTCGCGGCCGCCATGTCCGAGACCGCGGCCGCGACCACATCCAGATGCGCCCCCGCGTCACGGTCGGAGAGCACCCGCCGATCAACCGAGAAGAGGGCGGCCGCGTTCCCTGAAATCCAAACCGGCGCTCCCGCCACCGTCTCAACCTCGCGCACCTCGGCCTCGCGAAGGACCGCGACGCAGTCCCCCGCTGCAAGATCGTGCGCCGCGAGCCACCGCGCATAGGCCGTGAGGCCCGCGCGAATCCGGCGCTCTCGCGAGCTCCCACGAGCGACTTTCACGGAGAACCCGGGAAGGCTTGGCGCGTGGACGAGCGCGTCACCGTCCGGAGCGACCTCGACGAACAACTCTACGCTGCCCTGAAACCTTCCCACGCCGCCGCCTCCTTACGACCCCGCATGCCGACCCCGTTCATTCCGCCACAAGCACCCCCCGGCGGTCAACTGCCTTACAACGGGTGGCCGATCTTGTTGGGCCACGGTATCGTGAGTGCGTGAACACGACGCGAACGAGCATCCGCCGATGGCTCTTCTGGTTGGCGGTTGTTGGCTTCGCCTGGTTCCTTCTCTCTCGACTGGGCGACCTGCGGCACTTGGCGGCGACGCTCGCGGGCGGCCATTGGCCCTGGCTTCTCCTCGCAGCCGCCTCCCAGGTAGGCTACTTCGTCTTCTTCGCGTGGATGTTCCAGGTCGCATTCTCCACCGTCGGGGTCAAGGGTCGAGTTGTGCAGCTGGTTCCGGTTGTGCTCGCCGCGGTGTTCGCGAATACGCTCGCCCCAAGCGGTGGCACGGCAGGGTTGGCTCTGTACGCGGACGACGCCGTTCGTCGCGGACAGTCTGGCGCGCAGGCGACGGCCGGGGCCCTCCTCGCGACCGTCATCGACTTCTTCGCGTTCGCCGTCGTCCTCCTCGCCGGCATGGGCCACCTCCTCGCACACAACGCGCTCCATGCCTACGAGGTCGCCGCCGCGGCGCTCATGACCCTCGTCTCCGCGGCACAGGTGGGAGCCCTGGTTCTCGCTCTCGGCCACCCCACCAGTCTGCGCCGAGGCCTCGCTTTCCTCCAGCGGACGATCACGACGATCTGCCGCCGCCTGCGTAGACCCTCACCCGTCCATGCCAACTGGGCCGACGTAGTAACCGCGCAACTCGCCAACGCGGCAGGAATGTTCAAGAACCACCCGGGGCGCATCGCGTACGCGTTCTTCATCGGCGTCGCGTCGAACGCCGTCAGCCTCGGAACACTCTACTTCCTGTTCCGGGCGTTCGATCAGCCGCCCACGCTCGGCGTCCTCGTTTCTGGCTACGCGATGGCGATTCTCTTCCTGAATGTCTCTCCCGTTCCTCAAGGTCTCGGAGTGGTGGAAGGGCTCATGACGCTTGTCCTCGCGACACTCGGGATTCCAAACTCCCCCGCGCTCGCCATCACTCTCGCCTTTCGAGGGATAAGCCTCTGGATCCCGATCCTGCTGGGCTTTCTCCTTCTGCGATTCGTCCCGTCGTTCTCCCCCAAGACGAGGAAGGAAACGCCCGAGCCGCCCAACTAGCCCGTCGGACTCGCGGTTCAGGTCCTCCGCGGGGTCAGTACATCGTCTGCATGTCGAGGAGCCCGCGAGCCCGCGCTCGCCGCTCGGCGACCCGGAACGTGCCGACGGCGAGTCCCGCAAGAACGACCGTCGAACCCACCACGACGGCGAGAAGCACCCCGTCGGAGAGACCGTCAAATGCGGGCGTTCTGGTACCGAGGAGGGCTCGCCGCAGGGCCTCGACCCAGTACGTGATCGGGATGCCGCGTCCGACGACCTCAAGCCACGTTGGCAGAGTATCGAGCGGGAACACGACGCCGCAGAGGAGGTAGAGACCTCCAGCGACGGCTTCTCCCACCCCGTAGTTGTGGCGCGCCGTGACCAGGGTCACACCGCCAAGCAGGATCCCGAAGAGCGACAGCATCGCGCACCCGGAGACGAGCGCGCCGCCGATGAGCGGCCAGTCAATCCCCGTGAGAGTGATGGGAATGCGAAGCGCCAGCGTGCCGAGCAGAAGGGTAACCACAACCGCGACGGTGGCCACGGCCGCCTTCGCAACACCGCGGCCGATGAGGTAGGCAAACACGCTCACGGGCGCGGTGTACACGTACTTCAGCATCCCGTAGTGCTCGCGGTCGTCGATGATCGTCCAACTGATGCCGGCGAGCACGGCGGGAACGTAAATGAACATCGCGTTGCCGACGAATACCGCCGGGAAGAGCGGGCTGTCTACGCCTCCCTTCGCGATCACCGCGTACATGAAGACGAGGATGAGCGCCCCCGCAAGGGGCTTCACGAGCGAGTAGATGGCGAACACGAACGGATCGGCCCAGTTCGACTCGATTTGCCAACCCAGCCAGGCAGCAACGCGGAAGCTGCGCCAGGTTTCGTGCGTACGTCGATCGAATGGCATCATTGTCCCCTCACGGTCAGCCGACCCTCGCGCCGCGCCAGCTTCTCGAAGTACGCGAGGGCCCGGTGCGCGAGGAAGAGAAAGACGACGGCGGACCCCGCGAGAATCGCGAGCTCCACCTCCGCCGACAGGAACCGCAGTCTCTCCATCATCGACGGGAAGAGGAGCTGGCGCATGGCGTCGAGCCCCAGCGTGATCGGTAAGGCCGACGCCGCCGCCGCGATCACCTGTCCCAAGGCCCGCACCGGGAAGTAGAACCCCGAGACGAGCGACACCGGCTCCTGCAACAGGTTCGAGAAGTGCCAGGCCTCGCGCCCGAACAGAAGGAAGAGCGAGCTCAGCATCATGCCGAGTCCGTACAACGCGACCAGCGTCGTCAGGAACACCCCGAGGAGCACGGGCACGTTCGTCGCCGTCATCGGCACGCGGAAGAGGAGCGAGCCGATCGTGATGATCGCGACGGCGCGCAGCGTCGTCTGGAACATTCCGCCGAGCGCCATCCCAAGGAGGATGGCCATCCGCGACGTCGGCGCAACAACATACAACTCGAGGTTTCCCGTCTCCTTCTCCCAGTAGAGCTGGCTTGCCATGCTCCACAGCACGTTCAGCCAGTACGCCGACATCGCACCGCCGAGGACGACGAATCCGAGAAACTCCGGCGGCGCCTGGATCGCACGGTAGATGAACACGTAAGCCGTCACCTGGAGCAGCGGGAGGAAGATCTCGAAGAAGACCCAACTCTTCTCGCGCTGCGCTCCGATCACCCGTGGATAGGCGCGGCCGCACACGGTCCGCCAGAACGTCGTCCACCTCGATCGGCCGTTCATGACGCACCTCCGCCGCTAAGCTCCTCGAACCCGTGCCCGACAACGTCGAGGAACACGTCTTCGAGGGTCGGCGCCCTCTTCTCGAGGGATAGGAGGGTTCCGCCTCCCGCTTCCACGGCCGCGAGCAGACCGGTCAGGACGGCGTCACTCGCCAGGATCACGTCCGCCTCGACGTAGTCATCGTGCGCCGTCTGCGAGAACCGACTCACGCTCGAGACCGTTGCCACGATCGGGCGGACATCTTCGAGTCCTCCGATTCGCAGGGAGACGACGGCCTCGCGTTTCAGATCCCGTTTCAGGTTCGAAGGCGCGTCGCAAGCCAGGATTCGCCCCTTGTCGATGATCGCGACACGCGCACAAAGTTCGTCCGCTTCGTGCATCGCGTGCGTTGTCAAGAGAATCGTCCGATCCGGGTGCTCACGAAGCCAGTTCGAAACGAAATCGCGTAGCGTACGCGCGGTCTGTACGTCGAGGCCGAGCGTCGGCTCGTCGAGGAAGAGAATCTCGGGCTCGGTCAGAAATCCGCGGACGAAGTTCATCTTCTGCCTCATCCCGGTCGACAGGTGGTAGATCTTCGTCCTCGCCCGATCGCGGAGCCCGACGACCCCCAGAAGCTCGCTGATTCGGGCGCGGGCCGCCCGCGTTTCCATTCCGTAGAACTGAGAGAACATCCACAAGTTCTCTTCCACCGTCAGGAGGCCGTAGCCCGAGGTCTCGCCCCCGGAGACCATGCCGATGTGATGCCGGACCCCCTTCGGGTCGGCCGCGACGTCGATCCCGGCGACCCAGGCCCGCCCCGAGGTTGGGGTGAGCAGCGTGGCCAGAATCTTGATCGTCGTCGTCTTGCCGGCACCGTTCGGTCCGAGCACGCCGAACAGCTCGCCCCGCGGGACCTCGAAGCTGATCCCATCGAGGGCCACGACGTCCCGCTTCTGCTTCTTCGCCTCTCGCTTCCGCGTCCGGAATACCCGACGCAAATCTTCGGTACGGATCGCAAACCCACTGGACATCTCAAGAACTCCTTGCATCCCTTCAGGAAGACGCCCGCCGCCCCACGGACTCCACAGGCTGAACCGCCGCGATTCTCGAGCCCGCACTCACCTCTGAGCGATATCGACCGAGGCTTCGCCTTCCCCATAAGTAGAGGAGGCTGGTCGATTGGGTTCAACTGCCCATCTGTTTGTCCTAAGGCGCAGGATCGAGCGTGATTCGTCCGGTCCCTCGCCGGGTGTGTCGCACCGAGAAATCGTCCGAGAGGGCGTTGTACGCGACGAGGACCGGGTACGAACCTCCGGGCAGGAGCTGCTTGTCGGTCGAATCGCCCGAGCTGAGCGGGATTACGAACTCAACCACGGTCTGGTCGGCCCACTGGTGCCCAGCCGCGGAGACCACATTGTCCACGCCTCCGAGCGTCGTGTCCGCATCGTGACCGGTGGCCGCGTTCCCATAGTCATCGCGAATCGTCAGAACCCCCTCGTCGACCGACCCGAGAACGAGGTTCGCCCCGAGCATTCGATCCACGGGGTCGAAGCCGATCGCCACGTACCCCGTTCCGGGACTGACGAGACCGACACACAGAACACGACCGTCGTTCACCCAATACACCTTGACTCCGGCAACCTCCGTCGAATGGGCATACTCCCCCTCCGAGATCACGCCGTCCACGGACGACAGAGCCACGCGTACCGGTGCCGCCGGCTTCAGCTCCGGACTCGTTGGGATCACCGTCATCTCAGGGCTCGACGTCGTTGAAGCGGCGGCAGGCGCCGTCTCCGCTGTGGCCGGGGCCGATGTTGCCTGAGCATCGATCGGGGACGAGACCGCTTGAGAAGCGATCGGAGTCGACGTCGCTTCGGGCGCCGCCGGCTCCACGGCCGGCCACTGCGTCAACACGAGCCAAGTCGCGAATCCCGCTGCAAGAGCCACACCAAGAGCGATCAAGATCCACTTGCTCACGAGAACCCCCTCTTGCCCCCGCAGGGGCATGCGACGTGTGATTGCACTCTAGCGCGGAAGACGCGGCAATCCAAACGCGGCTGCGCCTGCTCGGTCCGCATCGGCGCGAAACCGCCGACCTTAACGAAGGTGATGCACGTCACACACCGGTCGACTTCACGCTCGCTGCGTTACCCTTCCTTCGGCTTGGCCTTGTTTCACTCGTAAACCGCCGGCTGGGGAAGAATACTGCCCGAAAAACGAGTCTTGCCACCAGACGACAGGGAGAGTGCGTTCACCCTCTTCTCGTGCCCACCGACAGAGAGCGCGAGGTCTAGCCCCTCCAAGCGCCGTTTGAAAAGAATCCACTCTGCACTACGGGGTCGCCACGAACCCGAGCTCGCCCGGGCAGAGGTCGAGGAGTTGGGGCGACTGCATCTCCCAAGCCGCCGACCAGACGATCTCGAACACGCGAGGCGCGACGTAGGCATAACACTCCTCGGCCGACGTGATTCCGTCGCCGTTTCCCTGCTCGTCGGCGAGGCCATCGAGCGCCTCGAGGAGGGCGTAGGTGAACGCCCCGTGCTCAAGCGTCTGCAGTTCGTATGAGTACTCGGTGCGCTGGCACGCGGCAACCGCGACGACGGACTTGGCCAGTTGGTCGAGATCGCGCGTCCGGTCTTCCGCGAGGCGCTCAAGATCGCTCACGAAATCCCACGATCCCGCCTCATCCAAAGCGCCCAGCGAGTCGAGCTCCCCGCCCGAGTAGCAGGCGTCGATGAAGACAACGATCCGGGTCATGGGGACCTGGGCGAGGAGCGCCTCGAGCGTGTCGTCGCGGAAGTAGGTTTGGTCGTAGAGGCACAGGCACTCATCCATGCCGTCGGCTTCCTCAAACACGTCGTCGTCGGTCGCCCACGTTCCGTGGCCGGAGTAAAAGAAGAGC
>JBDKUT010000121.1:0-4452 GCA_039679545.1 Thermotogota bacterium | reverse complement strand
GACCACGAATCCGAGAGTCCCAAAGAACACGTGAGTCAGGAGCCGGCGTCGGTGCAAATCAACGCTCGTTCTGGCGCCGTACCCCGAGAAGGCGACCATCCCGAACAGGCCGATCCAGTAGAACCCCGCGTAGACCGCAAACCGCGGCATGACGTGCGTGTACCGCGCGTACACGGCAGAGCAGACGGAGGCCGTGGCGAAGGACCGGTCCAAGGCAATCCAGGCGGCGATCCCGAGTGCTGCCGCAACCATCGCACGGCTCGCTGCGTGGGCCAAGCGTGATCGAGGCCTGCGAAGCTGCGCCACCAAGACAAGCCCCAGGGGGGGCAGCCACGTGACGTCGAGAAACGCCAGGCGAGGAAGCACTCCCGGCGCGCCCGCATTCGCGCAGATCGCAACTTCGGTCACTTGGTATCCCGCAAGGAGAATAAGGATTGCGGCCGTCGTGCGCACGATGCTCCGGTCGCCGGGACCCCGGAGAGCCCAGACCGCGACGACAACCTCGAAAAGGGCCGTCGTCAGAGCGAGAAGCGGCGAATACTCCATGTCCTCATTCACCCCCAGGGCGTCAGTATACGCAGGCAGCGGAGACGGGAAAAGAGGCGGGGCCGGTCTCACCGGCCCCGCGAACAGCAGATTCGAATGAATTGCCGCTAGTCCTTGTAGATGTTCCAGATCGCGATGGTCATCCTGACGTCGAGCTTGAGCCCGTGCACGTTGGCGTGCCGACCCGTGATCATCTCGTCCGTCATCGACCAGAGCGGGATCCACGGCACGTCCTGGGTGCTCAGAATCTGGAGGGCCTGGTAGAGCTTCGCGCGCTTCGTCGTGTCTAGGGTCGCGCGGGCCACGTCCATGATGTCCTTGTAGGCCAAGTAGTTCGGATGGTGGTTGAAGTACGTTCCCATCGACTCGGGGCCGTCCGTGGTCCACGGGCCGATGAAGTTCGACGTATCGAGGTAGTCCGGATGCCATCCGAGCAGGAACATGCCGAATGCGCCGGACGCCATCTGCTGCAAGTAGGCGCCCCACTCGAGCACCTCGATGTTGACCTTGATGACGCCGGTCTCCTCGAGGCTTGCCGCGATGACCGTCGCTACGTCGGCCTCGAAGGTCCCGTAATGCGACGGCGTGTACGGCAGGCTGAGCACGAGCGGATTCGACTCGTTATACCCGACGGTCGCCAAGAGCTCCTTCGCCTTCTCGATGTCGCGCTCCGGGAACGTCGGGTACGCGCCGAAGAACGGCGGGTCGACGTTCGGAACCATCGTGTAGATGGGTTGGACGGTTCCGCCGAAGACCTGGCTAATGATGGCCGAGCGGTCGACGGCGTAGCAGATTGCCTGCCGCACGAACGGGTTGTCCACCGGCGGGTTGGTGACGTTGAACAGCAGGTAGCGAATTCCCGGGGACGGCGGCCACTCCTCGATGACGATGTTCGGTTTCGTCTTCAAGTCCTTGATATCTTCGGGGTTCAAAGTCCGGAAGACAAAGTCCACGTCTCCGGCCTCGAGGGCCGCGCGCAGCGAGGACGCGTCCGAGTAGTGCTTTTCGATGACGAGTCGGGACTTCGGCTTCTCGCCGTAGTACTTGTCGAACGCCTCGAGCTTCACGTACTGATCGGGGACGTACTCGACAAGCTTGTACGGCCCGCAACCTGCATAGCGCCCCTGGTCGAACTCGTCGCCCGGCGCGCTCTTCGCCGAGTAGATCATTGACGGCGCGATCATGTTCGTCATCGCCAGCAAGAACGTGACGTCTGGCTGCTTGATCTTGATCTGCACGGTGAGCTTGTCGAGCACCGTGATCGTGTCGATGACGTAGATGAGGCTGACTGCGCCCTTAGGCCCGTCCTGTCGGCGCGTGCGCTCCAACGAGAACTTCACCGCGTTCGCGTCGCAGACCTCGCCGTCCGTGAACACGATGCCGGGGCGGATGTGGAACGTGTACACCGTCCCATCGTCTGACACTTCCCACGACTGCGCGATGGCGCCTTCCAGCTCGAGCTTGTCGTTCATCTGCAGAAGGGAGCTGTTCGTCGCCTGCAGTACGTGCCAGCTGTAGAAATCCCAGCAGTTGGCGAACGACAACTCGTCGATGCTGTCGATCGTGCCCATGATGAGGGGCGTGTCCGCCGCGAACACCCCGAGCGAGAGAATCGTCAAGGCCGCCACCAGCATGATTCCGACTAGCTTGGACATCTTTCCTTGCCTCCTTTCCAAACTGCAACGAAATCCGGACCAAGGGAACCCATCCAACCGGGTATCACCTCCTCAGGACACCAAGAGCTACGAGGAAATCTCAGCAAGTACCCTACCACCAAACAAACTCGGGAGTCAAACGGAGGCGCGAGGGCGACCGACTAGCCCAGCTTGCGGCGGCGTTTCGGGTTCACGAGGTCGCTGATCCCCTCGCCGATGAGGCCGAAGCCGAGCGAGAGGGCGATGATCATCAGTCCCGGGAATGTGATGAGCCACCACGACCCGGATTGCAGGTACTTCTGGCCATTCTGGATGTCGAATCCCCAGTCGGGCGCTGGAGGCGGAAGGCCGAAACCGAGGAAGGAGAGGGCGGCCACCGTGAGGATGGCGTCGGCCAGGTTGAACGAGGACACCGCCATGATCGCGTTCACCGTGTTGGGCGCCACGTGACGAAGGACGATGCGGGTACGCGATGCCCCGATGGCCTTCACCGCCTCGATGTACGTCGTCTCCCGAACCTGCAAAGACTCGGCGCGGGTGACACGGAAGTACGTGGGGATGTACACAAACCCGACGGCCCAGATCATCGGCGAGAGGCCAGATCCGAACATCGCCACGAGGACGATGGCGAGGATCATCGATGGGAAGGAATAGATGGCGTCCATGAAGAGCGAGAGACAGCGGTCGAGCCACCCTCCCGCGTACCCCGAGATCCAGCCGATGACTGAGCCGGCCATCATGCTGAGCGCGACGGCCGAGAAGGCGACGACGAGCGACGCAAACCCGCCGGCGATGACCCGCGTGAAGACGTCGCGCTGCAGTTGGTCGGTGCCCATCCAGTGTGTGATGGAAGGTCCCTCCAGGCGCGGCGCGTTGCGGTACTTCGTGGGATCGAATCCGTTCATCGACGGCCAGATCTGAGCTACGACCGTCATCGCGATGAACGCAATCACGATGACAAGGCCGACCTTGAGCACCGTCTGACCGCGCAGGCCGCTCGTGACGCCCCCGGCCGCTCGCGCCAGGAGCGAACGGCGAACCGGCATCGTTTCCCGGGTCTCAGTCATCCTAGTACCTCACCCGCGGATCGACGACCGAGTAGAGCAGGTCGACGATCAGGTTGATGACGGAGATGAAGAGAGCAATGAACACGACGCTCCCCTGGATCGCGGTGTAGTCGCGGGCGTTGATCGACCGCATCAAGTAGCTCGCAATCCCCGGCCACGAGAAGACCGTCTCCGTCAGCACGGCACCCCCCATGAGAACCGCGAACTCAAGCCCGAAGACGGTAATGATGGGGATGAGGGCGTTTCGCAGCGCGTGCCGCATCACAACGATGCGCTCGCGCAGACCCTTGGCGCGCGCGGTGGTCACGTAGTCTTGGCCGAGCACTTCGAGCATGCTCGCGCGGCTCATCCGTCCAAGAAGGCCCGTCATGGCGACGCCCAGAGTCAACGCAGGCAAGATGAGGTGAAGGACGATGTCGACCAGGGATTTCCCGTCCCAACGGATGATCGCGTCGAGGACGTAGAACCCGGTGACCGGCTGGAACGTGAACGCGACGTTGCCGCCCAAACGGCTGGCCACCGGGAGCCATCCAAGCTTCACAGCGAAGAACACCTGGAACATCAGCCCCAACCAGAACAGGGGCATCGCGAACGAGGCGATGTGGAAGATGCGGATGCCGTGGTCGATGGGCCGGTCTGCGCGGGTCGCTGCAATGATCCCGGTGGAGAACCCGAGGATCCCCGCCACGAGCAGCCCGAAGATCGCGAGCTCGATCGTGGCCGGAAACCGCGAGAACAGCTCCCGGAGCACGGGGGTACTTGTCCGCATGGAGCTTCCAAAGTCGCCGCGGAAGACCCCGCCGATGTACGTCACGTACTGAGCGGGGATCGGCTTGTCGACCCCCATCTTCACGCGGTAGCTCTGCAGCACCTCCGGAGGCACCGGCCGCCCGCCCAGCATGGCGGAAACGGGGTCGCCGGGAAGCACGCGCAGGATAAGGAAGATCACGGTCAGGAGGATCAGGACCATCGGGACCGTGAGCACGAGTCGCTGCAGGGCGTACCGCAGAAGGCCGCTCACGCGCCAGCGCCCTCCGCCGAGGCCCGTCGAACATCGTGAATCGGCTGGAGGTGGAGTTCGTCGGCGCGGTGGCAGGCGACGAAGTGTTCGCTCCCGAGGTCACGGTACACGGGCGCATCCTTCGAACACACGTCGATCGCGTAGCGGCACCGCGGGTGGAAGT
>JBDKUT010000120.1:0-35674 GCA_039679545.1 Thermotogota bacterium | reverse complement strand
TTGACGGGGTGAAGGAGAAGCGGTGAGATCCCGGGACGTCGCGCGGAAGATCGCCGAGGACCTCTACGCCCTCTCGGCCGGGGAGAAGACGACCGACGCCCTGGAACGGGAGCTTCGGCAGATCGCTGCGTCGACTGACGAGACGCCCGAGCCCGAGAGCCGGGCCGCAGAGCTCGTCAAGACGGCGTTCCCCGACGCGAGCGAAGGATTCCGGCACTTGATGGGACTCCTCGTCCGCGACCTCGTTCTCGGCGAATTCCTGTCGGTGCGTGCCGAGGCCGAAGGAATCGTCCGTGTGCGCGTCGTCACCGCCCAGTCGCTGTCGAACGACGAAAGAACGCACCTGACGGAGAAGCTCGAGCACGCCCTGAAGGTCCGGATCAAGCTTGAAGAGAACGTCGATCCGGCGGTCCTGGCCGGGGCACGGATCGAGATCGAGGGGCGAACGTTGGACGGAACGCTGAAAGCAAGGCTCGATCGGCTCCATCAGACGCTCGGGCAATCGGGGGAGGCATGACGACGCACAAGGACGAAATCGCCGCGATCTTGAAGGAGCACCTGCGCGGCTTCCGCTACGACTTGGAGACGCAAGAAGTCGGCGTCGTCGCCCAGGTTGGCGATGGGATCGCCCACGTCTACGGGCTCGACCGAGTCATGTTCTCCGAGATCACAGCGTTCGGCACCGACGTGTACGGGCTGGTTCTGAACCTGGAGGAGGAGAGCGTCGGCGTCGCCTTGTTCGGCGACACCGAGCGGGTGAAGGAGGGCGACGAAGTCCGCCGCACCGGCCGCGTCCTTGAGACGCCGGTCGGCGAGGCTTTCTTGGGCCGCGTCGTCGATCCGCTCGGTCGCCCACTCGACGGCAAGGGGCCGATTGAAGCGTCGGGGAAACGCACCACGGACGCCAAGGCGCCCGGCGTCATCGAACGGCAGCCCGTGGACACCCCGCTCCAGACCGGACTGAAGGCCATCGACGCCATGACGCCCATCGGACGAGGCCAGCGTGAGCTGATCATCGGTGACCGGCGCACCGGGAAGACGGCGATTGCCCTCGACACGATCATCAATCAGAAAGGGAAAGGCGTCTACTGCGTTTACGTCGCCATTGGTCAGAAGGCCTCGACCGTAGCGCGGATCGTCGACACGCTCGTGCGGCACGACGCGCTCTCCTACACGATCGTCGTCGTCGCCGACGCTCATTCGCCGACGCCGATGCAGTACTTGGCTCCGTACGCCGGCTGTGCCATGGCCGAGTACTTCACGTACCGGGGCGACGATGCGTTCATCATCTACGACGACCTGTCGAAGCACGCCGTGGCCTACCGGGAGATCGCGCTTCTCCTACGGCGTCCTCCCGGACGCGAGGCGTACCCCGGCGACATCTTCTACACCCACTCCCGTTTGCTCGAGCGCGCCGTCCGGCTCGCCGACCGCCCCGGCGAAGGGGAGACGGGCGAGGAGATGCCCGAGTTCGAAAACGGGCATGCCGTGACGCTACCCCACGGGGTCCACGGAGGATCGCTGACGGCGTTCCCGATCATCGAGACCAAGGCGGGCGACATCACGTCGTACATCCCGACCAACGTAATCTCCATCACCGACGGTCAGATCTACCTCGAGACGAACCTGTTCAATCAGGGCGTCCGCCCGGCGATCAACGTCGGGTACTCCGTGTCGCGCGTCGGCGGAGCGGCGCAGACCCGCGCGATGTCGCAGATTGCCGGCGAGCTGCGTCTCGAGCTGTCACAGTACCGCGAGCTCGAGGCGTTTGCCGAGTTCTCGTCGGACTTGGACGAGGAATCGAAGGCCCAGCTTGCCCGTGGGGACCGGCTGATGCAGGTCCTCGGGCAGGGACAATACCAGCCGATGCCGGTCGAGGATCAAGTCCTCTCCCTCTACGTCGCGGTGAAGAACCACCTGGCCGACGTCGAGGTTTCGGCCGTGCGGCGTTTCGAGGAGGAGTGGCTGCGCTACCTCCACGAAAAGCGCGACGACCTCGTCCGCGAGCTGCGCGAGAAGAAGGAGTTGACCCTCGAGTTCCGCGCCAAGCTCGAGATCGCCGTTGCCGAGTTCAAGAAGCGGTTCGGAGCGTAGGCCGTGGCGCAATACGTCCGAGCGATCAAGAGCCGCATCTCGAACATCGAGGGCATCGCGAAGATCACCAACGCGATGAACGCGATCGCGATGACGAAAGTCATGCGACTGAAGCGCCGGCTGGCGGGCGTAGGTCCGTACGTTGAGGACCTCGAGGCGTTCACGCGCCGGCTGGCCGGGCAGCGTTCGACGGACGCCGCGCCGCACCCTTTGATGATCGACCACGGGTCTGACAAGACGGTGATCCTCGTCCTGAACTCGGATCGCGGCTACTGCGAGCGCTACAAGGGCGAGCTGAACCACGCCGCGGAGGCCGAACTCGAAGCGGCCGGCCCGTCGGCGCGGATCCTTGCTGGAGGCGAGAAGGCGCGCGCCTACTTCCAGCGACGCGGGGTCGAGCCTTTGCGTTCGTACGCGAACGTCTACGAGCCTCCGACGTGGGAGGCCGCGGTGCGGATCGCGGGCGAAGTGATGGACCTGTACCGGCGCGGCGAGATCGGGCGCGTAAAGGTCGTGTACATGCGGTTCGTGTCCGACCTCTCACAGAAGCTGGGTGCCGTCGACCTCCTTCCGGTTGTCGTCCAGCCGGAGCCGGGGGAAGCGCTCGTCGAGCCGGACCTCGCGACGGCGCTCGCCGAGATCCTTCCGCTCTACGTGCGGGCCAAGCTGTACGCCCTGATGGTGGAGACGAAGACGAGCGAAGAGGCGATCCGGCGCCGGGCGATGAAGAGCGCGACCGACAATGCGGAAGAGCTGCTTGAAACCCTGAGGCGGTCCTACAACCGGGCGCGTCAGCAGTCGATCACGCGGGAGATCGCCGACATCATCGGAGGGACCGAGGCGCTTCGAAAGCAGTAGAGGGAGTTGGAGGAACGAGGTCATGGCCGAGAAGCTCGCAATGGGAAAGGTCACGGAGATTCGGGGACCGGTCGTCGATGTCCGCTTCGCCAAAGGGGATCTCCCGCGCGTCAACGATGCGCTTCGCATCCAGCGCGTCGGGGAGGACGACCTCATCCTCGAGGTGGCGGACCACCTCGGGAACGACATCGTCCGCGCCATCGCGATGGATTCCACCGACGGCCTTTCGCGGGGGACGCCCGTTGTCGTGACCGGCGGGCCCATCGATGTCCCCGTTGGACCCGAGACCCTCGGCCGCATGATCAACATTGTTGGCCGCCCGATCGACGGACTTCCCGCACCCCAGACGAAGAAGCGGTACTCCATCCACCGCAAGGCACCGTCCTTGCTCGACCAAGAGACGAGGACCGAGATCTACGAGACCGGAATCAAGTCGATCGACCTGGTGGCCCCGTTCCCGAAGGGCGGGAAGATCGGGCTGTTCGGCGGGGCCGGCGTCGGTAAGACGATCGTGATCATGGAGCTCATCCGTTCGATCGCCTACGAGCACCACGGCTACTCGGTGTTCGCCGGGGTTGGCGAACGCACGCGCGAGGGGAACGACCTTTACCTCGACATGAAGGAGGCGGGGGTTCTGCAGAACACGGCCCTCGTCTACGGCCAGATGAACGAGCCGCCCGGGGCGCGGTTCCGCGTCGCGCTGACGGGAGTCACCGTGGCCGAATACTTCCGCGACGAAGAGCGCAAGGACATCCTCCTCTTCGTCGACAACATCTTCCGCTTCGCCCAGGCGGGAAGCGAGGTGTCGGCGCTGCTCGGCCGCATGCCGTCCGAGGTCGGCTACCAACCTACGCTGGCAACGGAGATGGGCGAGCTGCAGGAGCGGATCACCTCGACCAAGAGGGGCTCGATCACCTCGGTGCAGGCGATCTACGTCCCGGCCGACGACCTCACCGACCCCGCGCCGGCCACCGTCTTCTCCCACCTCGACGCCGCGATCACCCTGTCGCGGGCGATCGTCGAAAAAGGCATCTACCCCGCCGTGGATGCGCTCCAATCGAACTCGACGATCCTCGATCCCCAGTTCACGACGAACGAGCACTACCGCGTGGCGCGGAGAACGCTCGAGGTCCTGCAGCGGTACGAGGACCTGAAGGACATCATCGCGATCATGGGGATGGACGAGCTGTCGGACGAGGACCAGCTCGCCGTGCGGCGCGCTCGCAAGGTCGAGCGGTTCATGAGCCAGCCGATGTTCGTTGCGGAGCAGTTCACCGGGCGGCCTGGCGCGTACGTGAAGCTCGCCGACACGGTGCGCGGGTTTGGGATGATCGTCGACGGCGAGCTGGACTACATCCCGGAGCAGCTCTTCTACATGGCCGGCGGGATCGATGAGGTTCTGAAACGCGCCAAGCAATCCACCGGAGAAGTCGAAAGCGGTGCGGCCTAGGGCCGCAGAGCCGAGGTGTGTCGAAGGTCTGCCGAGAGAATTGCTGGTTGTAGAGACAGACTCTATAATCGGTCGGCCGGCGGCGTAGCCAAGCGGTAAGGCAAGGGACTGCAAATCCCTGATCAGCGGTTCGAGTCCGCTCGCCGCCTCACCCAATCCCAGGGGTGGTTAGCTCAGTTGGGAGAGCGCATGCTTGACGTGCATGAGGCCACAGGTTCGAGTCCTGTACCACCCACCACGCTGCAAGGGGCCCGTGCCTGACGCCGTGGGTGTGCCTGCGGCGCTTCTCATTCGTCGTTCGGGGAGGCCAACCCAGTGGAACGCGCCAGGGAACTCAGCCGCTCGTACATCGCAAGGAAGGATGTCGTCGGGATCTACGTCGTCGGTTCAGCGACGCGCCCACACCGTGACGACCTCTCGGACTACGACATTGAGGTCGTCCTCGAAGACGCGGCGTACGCGCAGACTCCCGATGCCGAGCGGCAGATCTTCGCATACAAGGACGGCGAGCCGAAGGTCGTCGACTACGAGTTCTACCTGCGGCCGTGGAGCGAGTTCCTCGCTCTCGTTTCGTCGACCCAGGATTTGTTTCACTACCCATACCAGCACGCCGAGATCCTCCATGACCCCCAGGGAAGGATCGCTCCGGTCGTCCGGCGCCTTGCCGAACTTCCGGAGAGGATCCGACACGATCGATTGTGCGTGCACTACCTTGAGTTTCGCTTTGCGCTCGGCCGGGCTCGCAAAACGGAGCTTGCGGGGAGGGACCGAAACCTGAACCTACGTCTCCTGCATGGCGACGCAGTCTCAGCACTCGTCAAGGTTCTCTTCCTTGCTGCGCGATCGTGGCCGGCAACCCACCACTGGACCGAGCAGGAGTTGCTCCGACTCGGCATCCCCGAGAATCTTCTTGAGAACATGGAGGCGGCGTTCCGCGACCCCACCCAGGAACGGACGAAGCGGATGGTCGACACGGTCGGCGCTTGGCTCGACGAGCGAGGAGAGACTTTCCACCATGACACGAACGCCCTGATCACGTGGGCGTTCCACCGCTCTGAAGGGAAGGACGCGTTCGAGCGGTGGGGCGGCCGCTGACGGCGGCCTACAGACCGAGGACGAACTCCGCGAGCTTCTTCGCGTCGTCGAGATCGACATTTCCGTCGAGGTCAACGTCGGCATCCTCCAATGCCGACGTGCCGCCGAGCTCCTGCGTGAGCTCTAGGCAAAGATGGACGTCAATCAGATCGATCTTCCCGTCGTCGTTTAGGTCGCCGGGTCCGGTCGACGCGGCGACCCACTGCTCGCAACGTGCGATAAGACCGTCGTTGTCTTCAACCGTCAGGGCAACGCAGTACGTTCCCGGGGCGGGAAAACGGTGAACGGCGGTCTGGGTGTTGCACACGACCCCGTCTCCGAAATCCCACTGCCACGAGTTCACCTCGCCGTCGCTGTCGGTGGAGAGATCCCGGAATTCCACGTTGTCCCAGACTGTCGGGCTCGCGGGCGACGTGACGAAATCAACGTGCGGAGGCTTCGTCACGGAGTTCGCGGCCCTCGGCGTGCCCCGAAGTGCGTGGCCAGCGGCGTCGTGCCCGTTCTGCATCGACCCGTCGTGCGTGCGCCAATTCGCAGCGACGCCGGACCGTCTTGAGTTCACTCGTTCCATCGTGGCGTACGACGGCGCGGACTCGCCGGCGAACCATCCCCCGCCGCACTCGACCGAGTCGACGAGTCGCCCGCTCGAGTCGAAGAGGTACAACGTTTCTCCCGAGTTCTCGAGCGTCCCCGTGAAAAGAACATCCGCAGGTACGTCGACGACGGTCGAATCGTCGGTTCGCTCGAGCAGAACGAACCCCTGCGCAGCGAGGGTTCCGGAGAGCGTTACGGCCGGGACTCCGTCTTCCGCAACGAGGCGCCAGCCGGAGAGCAGCACAGCGCGGCTGAGGTTGTTTTTGAGCTCAATCCATTCGTCGGCGGAGCTCGCCTGCGTGCCCGTCCAACACACTTCGTGAATGACGACATCCGTAGATACCGTGCCGCGCCCGCCGATTCCTCCTCCCAGCGGTACGAGACACGCGACGGCCGCCGCACTGCGGAGCAGGATCCGCTGCGCGATTATCAGACGGCCTCTGGTTGTTCTGATGAGTTCTCTCATGTCAGGACCATTATCTTATCCGATAGGATATCCTCTTGGCTAGTGTCTCTAGTGTCTCGAGCGGAAGGAAGCTGAAAGTACGGGTTGCTTGGACATTTCCGCTTCGGTATACTCCCCCGGCGTGACCGAGAGGCCGTTCAGTTCGACCATGGAGGAATATCGTGCGTCACAAGATCGGTATCCGCCGGGAAGACATGTATGTCTGGGAGCGGCGTACGCCGCTGATTCCGGAGCATGTGCGCGAGCTGTGCGACCGTCATCCGCTGGACGTGACCATCCAGTCCTCGGGACGACGGATCTTTGAGGACGACGACTACCGAGCCGTGGGACTCCCTGTGGCGGATCGGCTGACGGATTGCTCGGTCATCATCGGCCTGAAGGAGATCCCGGTCGACGTGATCGAACGGGATAAGGTCTACGTGTTCTTCTCCCACACGATCAAGGGGCAGCCGCACAACATGTCGATGCTGAAACGCATCCTTGATCTGGGGGCGACCATCATCGATTACGAGCGGATCGTCGATGGCTCGGGACGCCGACTCGTCTTCTTCGGCAACTACGCTGGACTCGCGGGGATGATCGACACGTTGTGGGCGCTTGGACAGCGCCTGCTGTGGGAAGGAATCCACACACCTCTCGAGCGGGTGCGACAGGCGTCCTCGTACGCGTCGCTTGCTGAGGCCAAGGCCGCGATTGCCGCCGTGGGGGACGAAATCCGAACGCGCGGGCTTCCGAAGTCGATCTCTCCCCTCGTGATCGGCGTGACGGGGTACGGGAATGTCTCACGAGGCGCACAGGAGATTCTCGGCCTGCTCCCGCTGACGGAGGTCTCGCCGTCGGCGCTCTTGTCGGGGATGCCTGCCGTAGACCCGGCCCATCCGATCGTCAAGGTTCTGTTCAAAGAGCAGGATACGGTCGCCCCTCAGGTCGCAGGCAAGTCGTTCGACTTGCAGGAGTACTACCAGCACCCGGAGCGGTACCGAGGCACGTTTGCGCAGTACTTGCCACATCTTCACACGATCGTGAACTGCATCTACTGGGAGCCGAAATACCCCCGGCTCGTTACCCGGCAGGACGTCCGAGACCAATTCGAGAGTCAGCGACCGAAGCTTCGCGTGATCGGGGACATCTCATGCGACGTCAAAGGGGCGATCGAGGTCACGGTGCGCGCTACCGAGCCGGACGATCCGATCTACGTGTACGACATTTCTCGTGGAACCACCACGCCGGGCGTGGGCGGAAAAGGCCCCGTCATCATGGCGGTGGAGATCCTTCCGAGTGAGTTGCCGCGGGAGGCGTCCGCCTACTTCAGCAACATCCTGAAGGCATTCGTGCCGCAGATCGCCGCGGCCGACTACTCGAAGTCCCTTGACGCGTGCGGGTTGTCGCCTGAACTGAAGCGCGCCGTGATTGCATGCCGCGGGAACCTTACCCCCGACTACCGGTACCTGGAGCAACACCTAAATTCGGCCTAGAGGGCTGAGAGGGAGGGAGACGCTAATGAACAAGGTTCTAGTCCTCGGGGCCGGCTTGGTGTCCGGTCCACTGGTTCGCTACCTGCTCGGAGTGAAGGGATTCCAGGTCACGGTGGCCACGCGGACGGTGGAGAAGGCCGAGAAGCTTGTCGGCCGTGCCAAGAACGGAGTGGCGTGCGCGGTCGACGTTAGCGACGAGAGCGCGCTCGAGGCGCTGATTGCACAGAATGACCTGTCAATCAGCCTCCTTCCCTACGTCTACCATCCTGTGGTCGCGCGGCTCTGCGTGAAACACGGCAAGCACATGGTCACGACGTCGTACGTGAAAGACGCGATGCGCGCCCTCGACGGCGAAGCCCGCAAGGCGGGCGTCATCCTCCTGAACGAGATTGGCGTCGACCCCGGCATCGACCACATGTCGGCGATGCAGGTCATCGATCGGATTCGGGATGAGGGCGGAACGCTCGTGTCGTTCACTTCGAACACCGGAGGGCTCCCGGCTCCCGATGCGAACGACAACCCGATGGGGTACAAGTTCTCGTGGGCGCCGCGCGGCGTCGTTCTGGCGGGGAAGAACTCCGCCCGCTACCTGAAGGACGGTGTCGTCGTCGACATTCCGGGTCCCGAGCTGTTTGCTCACCATTGGCCGTGCCCGATCGTCGGGTTCGGAACCCTCGAGGTCTATCCGAATCGCGACTCGCTCCCGTACATCGAGAGCTACGGTATCCCCACGGTAAAGAGCATGTTCCGTGGCACCCTCCGGTACCCCGGCTGGTGCGACACGATGAAAAAGATCGCGGAACTTGGGTTGCTCGACGAGACGGCGCGGCCGGAACTTGCGGGGCTGACGTTCGCCGAGCTCACCGGGAAGCTGTGCGGAGGGACGCGCAAGGCAACCCGCGCCGACCTGGCGAAGCGCCTTGGCCTTCCTGCGACAGCCAAGCCGATCTCCGACCTCGAGTGGTTGGGCTTCCTCTCCGGCGAGCCCCTTCCGGCCAGCGCGAACACGTACCTCGACGTGCTAGCGCAGCGGATGCTGGAGAAGATGCAGTATGCGCCCGGTGAGCGGGACTTGCTCATCATGCAGCACGAGTTCGTCGTCGACTACGCCGATCGAACGGAGAAGATCACGTCGACCTTGGTTGACTACGGAATCCCGAACGGGGACACGTCGATGTCGCGTCTTGTCGGGCTTCCCGCGGCGATCGCCGCACGGATGGTTCTCCAGGGCGAGATCGACCTCACCGGCGTCCACGTCCCGATGGTTCCGGCCGTCTATGAGCCGGTTCTCAAGGAACTCGCTACCCTCGGTGTGCAGTTCCGCGAGACCACAACCGTCGTGTAGACGGCGATCGATCATGCATCTCGAGCTCGGGGCAAGTCTCTGGGGCTTCTACTTCGGGCGCGACGTGGCGACGTGGCCGTCGCTCGGTGATGCCGTTCGTTCCGTCGTCGGTCTGAAGCTTGGGCTTGGCGTTGAGGTCTGGGCGTCGAAAGGGCCCACCGATGCGGGGCCGATTCCGGGAGAGGAAAGCGACCTCATCCGTGCAGTCTCCGCGGCTCCCTTCGTCACGACCCACACGCGCGGCGACTACTGGACGTGGAACCCCGCCGGCCTGCGCGCGGAGATCGACTTCGCTTCTCGGATTGGCGCTCCCATCTTGGTCGTTCATCCGGGTAGCCTCGGACTCGATCGGCCGGATCGACGCCCCGACGTACCGGAGATCGAGCGCATCCTCGACCACGGGCATCGACAGCGGGTGAAGCTCGCGCTCGAGAACACCCCGAACGCCATGTGGGCCCTCGATCGAGCCCTCGACGACTTCGGCGATGACCCCACGACATCCAACCTCGGCATCTGCATCGATGTCGGGCACGCGTTTCTCTCGACCGATGCGGGGCGGCATCCTCTTCGCGACTACCTGCGGCGCTATCGAGGCCAGCTCGCCCACTTGCACCTCCACGACACCGACGGAGTCCACGACAGCCACGACGCGCCGGGGCGAGGGCGGATCGATTGGAATGACCTGTTCGACATTCTTGGCGACATCCACTACACAGGCCGAGGAGTCCTTGAGGTGCAGTGCGGGGGACAAAGCCCGCTCGACGGGTTCCGCGAGGCCGTTCGGCTTCTCACCGCGTCCGGCGATTCCTAGGGTGTCCAGATTTGGAAGGGTGTTGACGCATCACACCTCTCGACGAGTGACCGTGGTGAAGGCTAGGATGAGCCGCGCTGGCTCTGTTGCGCCCACGGTGCGCTCGGCCCACGTGCGGAGACTCATGGCAGAAACGCGCCGGTACCTGGGGTGCGATACCTCGATGAGAGGTGGACGAAAAGGAGAAGCATGAGACGGATTCTCGCTTTTCTGGCGATATCGCTTGTGGGGTTTGGCGTCGCGGCCGTGGCCGCTCCCCAAATCGCCGTGGACCAAGAGACGTACAACTACCCTGATACGATCGAAGGAATCGCGGTGGTCCACACGTTCGTATTATCGAACGTCGGCGACCAAGAGCTCGTTATCACGGACGTCACCGTGGGCTGTCACTGCACGACCACCAAGCTCGAGACGGATCGGCTTCAGCCGGGCCAGAGCGTCGGTCTGCAGGCCATGCTTGACACCAATGGATTCTCTGACAGGGTCGTGCGCTACGTCACGGTGGAATCGAACGATCCGGCTCGTCCCAGACTTACACTCAACCTGGCGGGCAAGGTTGTTGAGCGGCAGCCGTACCAAAAGCCGGTGGGCGACCTCTTCTACGATGCATACCTTCTCATTGACGTTCGCGACCCGTCAGCGTATGCCGCAGGACACCTTATCGGCGCCATGAACGCTCCGACGGCTGAGGCAACGGCGTACGCTGCTGCCCTGCCGCCGGGTGTTCTGACGATCATCTACGATCAGGCCGGCTCCACGGTGACGGCTGTCTTGGAGGAGTTCCGCGCTGAGGGACTGGCCGCTGTTTACGCTCTGCAAGGCGGCCTCGATATGTGGCAGAAGAGCTATGGCTCGACGCGCATGGCGATGGGAGAGGACGCGTCGTGGGGTGCGTTTCTCGACATCTCTGGCGCTCGCACCGACTCCTCATCAGGGATGCTGCGGTACTACGACGTGACACGGCTCAGATCCGACTACATCCTGATCGACATCCGTTCCGCGTCCACCTTCTCCGCCGGGCATCTGGCCGGTGCCGTGAACCTTCCCGAAGCCAGCGTCGCTGAATATGTCCGAACGCTGCCGCGGGATACTCCGGTGGTCATCTACAGCGACGATGGATTGGAGAGTGACCCCGTGGCTGAGAGCCTACAGAAAGGCGGAAGGCGTGC
This sequence comes from Thermotogota bacterium, assembly GCA_039679545.1. Lineage (GTDB taxonomy): Bacteria > Bipolaricaulota > Bipolaricaulia > UBA7950 > UBA9294 > JAPLGD01. The sequence goes on along the minus strand of JBDKUT010000120.1, from coordinate 24,317 downwards.
GCAGAGCCTTCTTGGCGGCTTCATCGAGTGGCAGAAGCAGCATGGTAACTACCTCGTCGTCGTTTCAACCCGCTAGCTGTTCTGGGCTCTGCGGTTAGGGTATGCGAGGTAGCTCGCGCGACGTGAGCCAGGCTCCAGCAAGGAAGCTGGATTCGTGCCCAGATTCCAAAGACCCGTTCTGTCAGGCTGTTCGGACGGAGGAGTTTCGAACCCCGTTCGAAAGTAGCCCACTCCAGGTGCCAGGGTTGGGCTTCGTAGACCCGTGCATGCGCTCTCGAATCTGTGACTCAAGAAGCCTACGGCCGGAACCCCTCGCCGAGGTACACGCGGCGGGCCTGGGGGTCGGCGACGATCTCGGCCGGAGTGCCCGACGCAACCGGCTTGCCGTGGTCGATGAGGTAGGCGTGGTCGGTGATGGACAGAGTGTCACGGACGTTGTGGTCGGTGATGACGACGCCGATGCCGCGGTCTCGTAGGGACCGGATCTCCGTCTGTAGATCGGCGATGGAAATGGGATCGATCCCGGAGAACGGCTCGTCAAGCAGGATGTAGCGAGGGGATGCCGCCAGGGATCGCGCAATCTCGAGCCGCCGCCGTTCGCCGGAGGACAGCGTTCCGGCCGCCTGGTCGCCGAGAGAGGTCAGGCCGAACTCGGCGAGCAACGTCTCTCTTCGAGCCTCCCGGCCGCTCCCGTCCGTCCACTCCAGGGCCATGTCGAGGTTCCGTCGTACGGTAGCCTTCGTGAACACCGACGGTTCTTGGGGCAAGTATCCAATGCCGAGCCTCGCGCGGCGGTAGAACGGAAGCCGTGACAGGTCGTCCCCGTCGAGGAGAACCCGCCCTGCGTCGGCGCCGGTAAAGCCGACGATGATGTTGAACGTGGTCGTCTTCCCGGCTCCGTTCGGACCGAGAAGTCCGACGATGCGTCCCGGCTCGATCGACAGCGTGACCCCGTCGACGACGGCTCGCGAGCCGTACCGCTTGACAAGCCCCCAACCCTCAAGAGCCACGTCCGCCTCCGAGCTTCGACAACTCCGCATCGACTGACACATTCCCGCGAAGAACCCAGCCGTCCTCACGCACGTCGGCGGCGTTCGCCGACGCCGAAAACCCCTCTCCCTCCGCGGCCACTCCACCCGATAAGGCGATGGAGTTACCGTCAATTGTCGCCGTCAGGCGCTCCGCCTCGAGCGTCCCTTCGTTGGACTCGGCGTGCACCGACCCTTCCAGCGTCAGAAGGTCTTCGGTTAGTTCCGCGCGCTCGCTCCCAACGCGGAGCTCGTCCTCGCGATTCAACGTGACGGCGACCCCGGACAGCTCGCCTCGCCTTGTTCGGAGATCGTACTGGAAGCGGTCGGCTTGGAGTTCGCCGTCCTCGTACGAAAGCGTCGTCTCGCCGGATTCGAGCGTCTCGGCGTCCTCACGCCACGTCACGGCGCCCGTCTCGATCTCGAGCCCGTCTTCGCGCTCGATCCGAACGCCGCCCTCGAGCAGCGCCGTCTCTCCCTCGCGAACCAGGCGGTCGGCGCTCACGCGGATCGGCTCCTTCCCTCGCTGGAAGAGGGCAACGACGACGTCGACAAGGGTGCCCTCGCGCTCCACGATCTCCCCCCGCGCGGCGCGCATCTCCCAGGTTGGGTCCCCCGCCGCGGAGTATCCCCGCATCACGACGTCGGTCGCCTCGGCGGCCGCGGTGGGCGAGAACATCGAAGGGCGCGTGAAGGTAAGGAAGAGAGCGACCGCTCCGCTCAGGATGCCCGCGGCGAGGAGGAGGATCTTCGTCGTTCGCGACATGAGCGGATGAACCCTCGAAACAGCGGATGCGGAGCGAGGAACCGCGAGGTGAACTCCGGATGAAACTGCACGCCCACGAACCACGGGTGGTCCGGCAGTTCGATGATCTCCACCAGCTCCCCACCGGGCGATGTTCCCGCAATTCGCATTCCCGCCTTCTCAAAACGCGTGCGGTAGTCCGGGTTGAACTCGAACCGATGGCGGTGGCGCTCTTCGATCGCCTCTCGGCCGTAGCACTCCCGGCTGATCGTCCCCGCGCGAAGCTTCGCCTCGTACGCGCCGAGACGCATCGTTCCGCCCTTCTGCACGACGCGCTTCTGGTCCTCGAGAAGCGCAATGACGGGATCCGGCGTGTCGGGGGCGAACTCCGTGCTGTTAGCTTTCGCTAGGCCGAGCACGTGGCGGGCGAACTCGATCACCGCGCACTCCATGCCGAGGCAGAGGCCGAAGTACGGAACCCCGTGGGTTCGTACGTACTCGACGGCGTCGATCTTCCCCTCGACGCCCCGGTCTCCGAACCCCCCCGGGATCAGCAGGCCGTCCTTGTCCTTCAGGTGGGACTCGGCTCCGTCGCGGGCGATGTGCTCCGACGAGATCCATTCCATGTCGACGGCGATCCCTTCATGGGCTCCGGCGTGCAGGAACGCCTCGCGGATGCTGATGTAGGAGTCCTTGAGCTCGACGTACTTGCCGACGATTCCGATCCGCACGCGGTCCTTCGGTGCCTCGATCGCCCGAACCAGGTCGTGCCACCTCTGAAGGTCGGGCTCACGCGGTGGCAGATGAAGGCCCGTGGAGATGGCCTTGGTCAGGCCGTTCTCGTGAAGTCGCAGCGGCGCGTAGTAGCTCGACGGCAGGTCGGGATCCTCGATCACGTTGTCGCGGGGGACGTCGCAGAAGAGCGCGATCTTCCCCTTGACCGCGTCCGGAACGGGGCATTCCGTGCGCGCCACGATCGCGTTCGGCTGGATTCCGATCCCGCGGAGCTCCTTCACGCTGTGCTGGGTCGGCTTAGTCTTGATCTCGTCCGACGTCGAGAGGTGAGGGAGGAGCGTTAGGTGAACGAAGAACGTGTCTTCGCGCGGCAGCTCGTCCTTCATCTGGCGGAGAGCCTCGAGGAACGGGAGACTCTCGATGTCCCCCACCGTCCCGCCGACCTCGATGACGCCGATCTCCGCGTCGCTCTCCTCGAGCGCAAGTCGGATCAGGCGCTTGATCTCGTCCGTGATGTGGGGAATGACCTGCACCGTCTTCCCGAGGAACGCGCCGACCCGCTCCTGGCGAATGACGTTCCAGTACACCTGACCGGTTGTCATGTAGTTGGCGGCGGAGAGCTGCTCGTTCAGGAACCGCTCGTAACGACCGACGTCGAGGTCCGTCTCCTTCCCGTCGTGGGTGACGAACACCTCGCCGTGTTCGTACGGATTCATCGTTCCAGCGTCCACGTTAACGTACGGGTCGATCTTCTGAAGACTGACCCGGTACCCCTGGAGCTTGAAGAGAAGACCGATGGATGCAGCGACAACGCCCTTTCCGAGCCCGGAAAGGACACCTCCGGTGACGAACACGTACTTGCGCAACGGTTCCCCCCGCACTTCGACGTGGCTGCCACAGCATAAGAGAGCCATTCGAGGTGCGCAAGGACGCCCGACCGTTGAGGCTCGCGGTCGGCCATGCTACAATCGCTGGACTGTAGGATTCTTGGACACACCCGACGGACATCGGGAAAGGTTAAGGGATCATGGCGATACTGAAGCTCGTGATCGAGGTCATCTTCTTCGTGGACTGCTTTGCGCTTATGGGAATCGTTCTCATGCAGATGAGCGAGCACTCGGGGCTCGGCGGCGCGTTCGGATCGGGAATGTCGAGCACCGTGTTCGGACGCGACGAGGTCAAGGACCCGAAGCGCACGCTTACGGTCGCCCTGTCCACGGTCTTCTTGGTCCTCGGCGCCCTCATTTCGTTTGCGCCGTGGCCGGCCTAGCGCCCGTTCTCTCGTTCTTCTCCAACTCCTCTGCCGCGCGAAGCCAGGGATCTAGGCTCCTGTGTTCGTTGGGGGCTTGGCACGTCGCCACCGCAGCGTCGGCTACAATCCCCAGCACCTATGACGCAAGTCCTCTTGGGCACTAAGAACCCCGGGAAGATCGCCGAGGCCCTCGGCATTCTCTCCGGCCTTCCGGGCATCGGCTGGCGCACGCACGCTGACTGCTCGTTCACCGACGTCGAGGAGACCGGCTCGAGCTTCCTCGAGAACGCCCTCCTGAAGGCCGTCGCCATCGGCGGCGAGACAAGGCTTCCGGTTCTGTCGGAGGACGCGGGGCTGGAGGTTTCCTCCCTCGGCGGGGAGCCCGGCGTGCGCTCGGCCCGATACTCCGGCGAGCCGGTTGACTACGCCCGCAACAACGCGCTGCTTCTCGAACGGCTCTCAGGAATCGCCGATCGGCGGGCGCGGTTCGTCGCGGTCGCGGCGCTGTGGCTTCCCGACGGGCAGGCGTTCGTGTGCTCCGGGGTGCTGCATGGACGGATCGCCGACTCGCCGCGCGGAACGAGCGGATTCGGCTACGACCCGCTGTTCGTCCCCGCGGGGGCGGCGAAGACCCTGGCGGAGATGACGCTCGCCGAAAAGAACGAGATCAGCCATCGCCGACGCGCGATCGGCCGCATGCGAATCCTCCTGGTCGATCTCCTTGCGTCGGGGGACCTATCCGGCGACTGAGTCGAACGTCTTGACGAACTCCTCCAGCGCCTTCTTCTGACGCGCAGAGAGCTTGGTCGGGACGTCGATCGTAACGTGGGCGACGTGGTCGCCCTTCCCTTCTAAGGGGTGCAGGCTTGGAATCCCCTTGCCGCGCAGGTGGAACTCGGTCCCCGGCTGCGTCCCAGCCGGAATCGTCAGCGTCTCCTTGCCCCAGAGGGTGTCAACGCTCACCTTCGCGCCGAGCGCCGCTTGCGGATAGGTCGCCGCGACGCGGGAGTGGATGTCGAGCCCGTTCCGTGCGAACTCGGGGTGCGGGATGATCTCGATGACGATGTAGAGGTCGCCGCTCGGCCCTCCTTCGACGCCCGCGTTCCCCTGGCCTCGCAGCCGCAGTCGAGACCCGGTGTCGACGCCAGCGGGGACCGTGATCGACACCTTGCTCTTCTCCTTGACGCGCCCGTTCCCGTGACAGCGATTGCAGGGACGTTCGACGATCTCCCCGGTCCCGCCGCACTCCGGGCACGTGCTGACGTTGACGAAGCTCCCGAGGAAGCTCTGCTGCCGATGCTCGATCTGTCCTCGCCCCTTGCAGGTGGAGCACGTGTGCACCGACGATCCGGGCTCCCGCCCGGTTCCGCTGCAGACGCCGCATGGCACAAGACGCGGCACCGTCAGCGACATCTTCGTCCCGTGCGCGGCGTCCTCAAGGGTGATGCGCAGCCGGTACTCGATCGACTCGCCTTGCTGAGCTCGCATACGCGGCCCGGCGCCGCGGGAGCCGCCCTGACGGAAGAACAGGTCGAACAGGCTGTCGAATCCGCCGAACCCGAATTCCTGGTACGCCTCGCGGGCGCGGCGGAAGTCGGTGTCGCCGAACGTGAATCCTTGGTCCGGACCGGCGTGGCCGTAGCGATCGTACTGCGCGCGCTTCTGCGAGTCGGCGAGGACTTCGTAGGCCTCCGCGACCCGTTTGAAGTCCTCCTCGGCGCGCTTCCGATCGTTGGGGTTGCGGTCGGGGTGGAGCTCCTTGGCCTTCTGCCGATAGGCCTTCTTGATCTCCGCCTCGGTCGCGTCCTTGGCTACCCCAAGGACCTCGTAGTAGTCCTTCTTGGCCACGCCGCCCTCCCTTGCTGAGGCGGGAGCTTATCCCTTGTCGTACTCCGCGTCGATGTAGTCGCCGTCGTCCTTGTCGGAGGAGGCCGACGGTCCGCCGCCCGACGTTCCGGCGCCCGACGGAGTTCCCTGCTGGCCTTGCTGGTAGGCCTTCGCGATCACGTCCTGGGCGCTCTTCGACAGCTCGTCCATGGCGCGGCGTACGTCGTCGTGGCTCGCCTCCTGGCTGAGCTTCTGGCGAAGCGTTCGGATCCGCTCCTCGATCTCGGCGCGCTTCGTGCCGTCCACCTTTTGTCCGAGGTCGGCGAGCGCCTTCTCGACCGAGTACGTGAGCTGATCCGCCTGGTTGCGGAGCGTCGCCAGGTCGGCCTTCTTCCGGTCCTCCTCGGCGTGCTCCTCGGCCGCCTTCCTCATCCGGTCGATTTCCGTTTGGTCGAGGCGCGACGAGTCGGTGATGGCGATCGACGCCGTCTTCTCGGTCGCCTTGTCCTTCGCGGTGACGTGAAGGATCCCGTCGGCGTCGATGTTGAACGTCACGTCGATCTGCGGAATTCCGCGCGGAGCCGGCGGCAGTCCGGTGAGCTGGAACTTGCCAAGCGACTTGTTGTCGGACGCCATCTTGCGCTCGCCCTGGACGACGTGGATCTCGACCGCGGGCTGGTTGTCCTCCGCCGTCGTGAACGTCTTCGTCTTCTCCGTCGGAACCGTCGTGTTCCGCTCGATGAGCGGCGTGGCGACCCCGCCCAGCGTCTCGATGGACAAGGTCAGCGGCGTGACGTCGAGAAGGACAATCTCGTCGACCTCGCCGGCCAGGATGCCCCCCTGGATGGCGGCGCCGGCCGCGACGACCTCGTCGGGGTTGATCTCCCGGTTGATCTTGCCGGGAATCCGCTTCGCCACGAGCTCCTGGACCTTCGGGATGCGCGTGGACCCGCCGACGAGCACGACCTGGTCGATGTCCTTCGACTCCTTGTTGGCGGCGCGCAGCGTCGCGTCGACGATCGAGATCGTCCGGGTGAGGTAGTCGTCGATCATCGACTCAAACTTGGCGCGGGACAGCTTCTTCTCCAGGTGCTTCGGTCCCGCCGCGTCGGCCGTGAGGTACGGGAGGTTGATTGTCGTCTCCATCCGGCTCGACAGCTCCATCTTGGCCGCCTCGGCGGCGTCGCGAAGGCGCTGCATGGCGCTCGGGTCCTTGGAGAGGTCGATCCCCGTGTCCTTGCGGAACTCATCCTTCAGCCACTCGAGGATCCGCTGGTCGAAGTCGTCGCCGCCGAGGCGGGTGTCGCCGTCGGTGGCGCGGACGTCGAAGACTCCGTCGCCGATCTCGAGGATCGACACGTCGAACGTGCCGCCGCCGAGGTCGTAGACGAGGATCGTCTGCTCGTGCTGCTTGTCGAGTCCGTAGGCCAGCGCCGCCGCCGTCGGCTCGTTGATGATCCGCATGACTTCGAGCCCGGCGATGGTCCCGGCGTCCTTCGTCGCCTGGCGCTGCGAGTCGTTGAAGTAGGCGGGCACCGTGATGACCGCCTTGGTGACCTTCCCGCCGAGGTGAGCCTCGGCGTCCTGCTTCATCTTCTGGAGGATCATCGCCGAGATCTGCTCCGGCGAGTACTCGGTCGTCTTCCCGTCCGTCGAGATCTTGATCCGGTGATCGGTCCCCATCTCTCGCTTGATCGATGAGACCGTGTGCAACGGGTTCATGATGGCCTGGCGGCGCGCGAGGCGGCCGACGAGGCGTTCGCCGGCCTCCGTGAACGCGACGACCGACGGCGTGATGCGCTCTCCCTCCGAGTTCGTGATGATCTCCGGCGCCCCTCCTTCCAGCACGGCGACGCAGGAGTTGGTGGTTCCCAAATCGATGCCAATGATCTTCTCTCTCATGACTCCTCCTTCTCTTCCGCGCCCGGGCCCTGGCTCACCGCAACCTTGCTCGGCAAGAGCGTCCGGCCGGCCCTGGCATACCCGGGAGAGAGTTCTTCGATAACGGTGTTCTTCTCTTCTTCACTCGGTAGGGAGACGAGCGCTTCGTGGAGCTCGGGATCGAAGCGCTCGCCGATCGTGCAGATGCGCTTGAGTCCCTTCTGCTCCAGGATCTGGTGAAACTGCCCAAAGATCTTCTCCACGCCGACGACGAGACCCTCGGCGTCTTTCGTCTCTCTGTAGGTGGAGAATGCTCGCTCCAGTCCGTCGTAGAGCGGAAGAAAGCTGCAGATCTCATCGTCCGCAATCCGCTCGCGGAGCGCGGCGATGTCCCGCGCGCTCCGCTTCCGATAGTTCTCGAACTCGGCCTGCAGCCGCTTCAGGCGGTCGATCGTCGCGGCAAGCTCCGCCTTCTTCTCGGCGAGAAGCCCCGCGGCGGCGGTTTCCTCCGCGGCGCCGGGACCCGGGCTTTCGGAAGCGGGGGCCGCGTTCTCCGACAACTCCTCGCGCGGTGTTCGCACCGCGTCCTCGTTGTCCGGGATCATCTTGCCTCCTCTTTCAGCGCGCGGCCGCGCGCTGAGACGAGGAGCGCCTCCAGCCGGTTCGCGACGTACGTCAGCGCCGACATCGCTCGTCCGTAGTCCATGCAGACCGGGGCAATCACCCCGAGCAGACCGCCGTGCGGCCGATACGGGAGGGTGATCACGCTGAACTCCTCTGCGCCCGCAAGCGGGAAGTCGCCCACGTTGACGACGATTCCCGTGCGTCCCTCCCGGGCACGCTCGAGGGCTTCAGGGAACGCCTTTTCGTCCTGGACGGCCCGGCCGAGCGCCGCGAACCGCTCCATAGCATGCTCGGGAGCGAGCCGCTGGAGCGGCTCAATGAGATGCAGGATCCCTTCCACGACGACGCGCTGTCCCATCCGGCGGTCGAGCAGCTTGCCGACCACGGCGAGCGCCTGCCGCTCGGGGCGCTCGTACCATCCCTCTGGCCCTTCTTCCGCCGCCAGCGCACGCACCTCCTCGAGGCGCGCGCCGCGCAGCGTGCGGTTGACGGTCTGCATCATCCGCTCGACTTCTTCCTCCGTCGCGTCGGTCTCGAGCGGGATCAGGCCCTGCTCGACGACGCCGATGTCCGACACGACGACGAGGAACGCCGTCCGATCGCTCATGCGAACGAGGAGGACGCGTTCGAGGCGGGCGTCCTCAAGGCGGGGCGGGACCACGAACGCGGCGTACCTGGTCATGTTGGCGAGCACAAACGCCGTCTGCCGGATCGCCTCCGAGACGTCCAGCACCCGCGCCTCGTACGTCTCAACGATCTCGAGCCGTTGTGTCTTCTGAAGCTCCGAAAGATCCAGTAACCACTCGACGAAGAATCGGAATCCCCTCTGCGTGGGAATCCTCCCCGAGGACGAGTACGGCTTGGCGATGAATCCCAGCTTCTCCAGGTCATACATGTCGTTGCGGACGGTCGCCGAGCTTACCTTTAGCCCGTACTCCTCGAGGATCATCCGCGACGAAACCGGCTCGTAGAGCCGGATGTACCGGTCTACGATCTCCTTCAGAATCAGTCTCTGTCGTTCGGGCAGGGTCAAGGTCCTCACCGTCTCCAGTTAGCACTCCATATACGTGTCTGCTAATCATAAAGGGAACCCTCGATCTTGTCAACGCTCGTCGCAAGGGGGGCTTGACACTGAATCCGTTGGACTCTATAGTGGCCCAGCCATGAACGAAGCGAGACAGCGTGCCCAGAGCGATCGAACCGGCAGCTTCTCCTTCTACTGGTATTGGTTTGAGCACGGTTTCTCCGCGGCGCGCTAGCCGCTCAGGGTAGCGCGTAGACTGCGGAGGAACCGAGAGGCGACTGCGGGATTTCCCGCAGTCGCTCTGTTTTTGGGAAGGAGGTCGAAACGACAACGCGGCACCGAGGAGACGGGCTAGGAGACAAGCCTGTCCGCCTGCCGGAGAGAGGCGCTTGAGCGGACGGGCAAGGATGGACGCTTGGGGCGTCCACGGAAGCGTGCCAAAGGCACGGGGCCGTGCCGCGAGCACGGCACAAGGATACATCGGGAGGACCGAACGTGAAAAGAGGAATCGCAGGAGTTCTGGTTGGACTGTTGATTGCGGCGGTCGCCGTCGCGGGGCTTGGAGCTCCAATTCGGATTGGGATCTGCAAGATCGTGGAACACCCAGCGCTCGACGCCAACGAGCGCGGAATCATCGACGCGCTTACGGCCGCCGGATACATCGAGGGGAAGGACGTCGAGTACATCCTGGCAAGCGCTCAGGGGGATCCGAACAACGCGATCCCAATCGCCCAGGACTTCCAGGCCAAGGGGGTGACGCTGGTCGTCGCGATCTCGACGCCGATGGCGCTCGCCGCCGCCGAGGTGTTCGAGGGTACGGGAGTGCCGGTCGTCTTCAGCGCGGTGACCGACCCCGTGGCGGCGGGGCTCGTCCTCGACGACGACGACCCCAGCCAAAACGGGAACGTGACGGGCGTATCGGACCTGATTGACGTGGCCGGCGACCTCGCTCTGCTCAAAGAGTTGTCGTCGTCCATCCGCCGCATCGGCATCGTCTACAACCCCGGGGAGGCCAACTCCGCACGGTTGACGGCGATCGCGGAGGCGGCGGCTCCGGGGCTGGGCCTGTCGATCGTGAAGGCGATCGCCGACACGAGCGCCAACGTTCCTGCCGCGGCGCAGTCGCTCGTTGGGCGCGTCGACGCGTTCTACGTTACGACGGACAATACGGTGGTCTCGGCGATCGATGCTGTAATCGCAGCCGCGGAGGAAGGGAACGTGCCGTTCCTCATGGCCGACCCGACGAGCCTCCGCTTCGGCCCCGTCCTGGCGACCGGGTTTGACTACTACAAGCAGGGGCTCCTGGCCGGTGACATCGTGCTCCAGATCCTGACCGGGAAGAAGCCGAACCAGATTCCGGTGGTGTACCAGACCGGAGCCGAGATCCATCTGAACCTCGACGCGGCGGCGCACATCGGCCTCGAGTTTCCGGCGAGCCTGATCGATCGCGCGACGGGGATCTTCTTCGGCGGGGCGTCCTGGCTGCGGTCGGGCGACTGACGGGTTTCTTCAGGGGAGGAGAGCGATGGGATCGATCTTGATCCATGCGGCGGAACAGGGGTTTGCGTACGGGATCGCGGCGCTTGGGGTATTCATCACGTTTCGGATCCTGCGCTTCCCCGACCTGACGGTGGACGGAAGCTTCGTGACCGGCGCCGCCATCGCCTCCTCCCTCTTAACCTCGATGGGCGTCGACCCGTTTCTGACGCTCGCCGCTGCCTTCGGCGCCGGCTGCATCGCCGGGATGGTCACGGGTTTCCTGCACACACGCCTGGGAATCACCGACCTCCTCGCGGGCGTCCTGTCAATGATCATGCTTTACTCGATCAACCTGCGGATCATGGGAAAGCCGAGCATCTCGCTCCTCCGTGTCGCAACGTTATCGGACGTGGTCGAGCGGGCTCTGTCACCGCTCGGCGCAGTCGCGATCCTCGCCGTTTTGGCCGGGATGACGCTCTTGATCAAGTTCGTCCTGGACGCGTTCTTCCGCACGGAGTTCGGGCTCGCGCTACGAGCGACCGGCGACAACGAGGCGATGATCGTGGCACAGGGCGTGAACACGAAGTCGATGAAGGTGTTCGGCCTCGCGCTCTCCAACGGCCTCGTCGCGTTGTCGGGGGCGCTCGTAGCTCAGTACAGCGGCTTTGCCGATGTCGGAATGGGTGTGGGAACGATCGTCACGGGACTCGCCGCCGTCATCGTGGGCGGGTCTCTTATCCGCTCCCGACGGATCGGTTGGATGACCGCGAGCGTCCTTGTTGGATCGCTCGTCTACCGCGTGGCCGTGATGTTCGCGCTGCGATATGGGTACCTGATCGGGTTCCAGGCGAGCGATCTCAAGCTCGTCACGTCCCTCATCGTCATCGTCGCGCTCGTCATCCCGACCGTGCGCGAACGGCTTATGCGAAAGGTGGGATCATGCTAGACGTCCTGGGGGTGGAGAAGCGATTTCGATCTGGAGCGGACGAGGTTCTTGCGCTCTCAGGGATCGACCTGCACCTCGACCGCGGCGACTTCCTGACCGTGATCGGCTCGAACGGCGCGGGAAAGAGCACGCTGCTCCACGTGATTTGCGGCGTTCTCCTCCCGACGACTGGGCGCGTGCGTCTTGGTGGCATCGACGTGACGTGCACGCCGGCATACCGTCGCGCCCGGAGGATCAGCCGGATCGTCCAGGATCCGATGAAGGGCACGGCGCCCTCGATGACCGTGGCGGAGAACCTCGCCTTGGCCTCCAAGCGCCGCGGACGGACGTTGCGGCGCGCGATCTCCCGGCGCCGGCGAGCGGCCTTCGTCGAACGGCTCTCCGACCTCGGAGTCGACCTTACGGCGCGACTTGACGATCCCGTCTCGACCTTGTCGGGCGGCGAGCGCCAGGCGCTCGCGGTGTCGATGGCCACCCTGTCGCGCCCCGACCTCCTTCTGCTCGACGAGCACACCGCAGCGCTCGACCCGAAGAACGCCGAGAGGATCGTCGAGTTGACGCGTGCGTTCGTTGAAGAGGAAGCCCTGACGACGATCATGGTCACGCACAACATGGACCAGGCGATCGAACTCGGGAACCGGCTCCTGATGATGCACAAGGGGCAGATCGTCCACGAGGTTCGGGACGAGGTGAAGCGGCAAACGCGGGTGTGCGATCTTGTTGACCTCTTCTCCCGGCGGCACGTGGTCGACGACGAACTCCTCCTCGATCCCACGTAGAGGGTGCCCGCTCAGCGACCGGCCCCGTGGCACTTCTTGTACTTCTTGCCGGAACCGCACGGGCACGGATCGTTCCGTCCCGGGGCGGCCGCCACATGCACGGGTCGGTGGGCGTCTGGGGCCTGAGCCTCCGGGCGCGGGGGCACGATGGGGCGTTCTCCTCCGTGGACAAAGCGAAGCGGCTGTCGGGGCGCGGTGGACGTGGTCGTCGATGCGCCTTCGCCAACCGAGAGGCGGGGGTTCAGGAGCATTCGGACGATCTTGTCCGCGGTGCTTCCGAGCATCTCCTGGAACAGGACGAACGACTCCCGCTTGAACGCGACAAGCGGGTCCGTCCCTGCGTATGCCGTCCATCCGATTCCGCCCTTGAGATCGTCCAGGTTGTAGAGGTGAGTTCTCCACGCCTCATCGAGCGTCATCAGGATGAGGTAGCGGCCGACGAAGGGGAACGGTTCGCCAATCCGTTCGCGCTGCCGAGCGAGGGCCTGGTCGAGGTGCTCCACGACCCGCTCGACCAGCTCCGACGCGCGGACATCGTGCCACGCGCCCTCGTCGACCGGCCCGAACGCCGACAGCTCGCGGCAGAGCCCCTCGAGGTTCCACTCGTCGGGCGAGCGGTCCTTGCGCGCGTACGTCGAGACGAGGTTCTCGGCGAACTCCTCGAACAGGTCGTGGAGGTACTCCGTGAGGTCTTCCTCCGCTTCCCCGGAGAAGCGCATTGCGTCTGGACGCGGCGGGAGGAGGAAGCGGTTGCGGAGCGAGTAGATGGCCTCGCGCTGCTTGGCCAGGACGAGGTCGTATTCGAGGAGCCGCTTGCGGATCTCGAAGTTCCTCCCCTCGACGCGCTTCTGCGCACGGCGGATGGCTCCGGTGAGGAGGTTGTGCTCAATTGCCTCCCCCTCCTTCATGCCGATGCGGTCCATGACGAGTCCGATCCGCTCGCCGCCGAAGATCCGCAGGAGGTCGTCCTCGAGCGACAGGTAGAACTGCGAGGATCCGGGATCTCCCTGTCGACCGGCGCGTCCGAGGAGCTGGTTGTCGATGCGGCGGGACTCGTGACGTTGGCATCCGATGACGTGCAGCCCGCCGATCTCGGCGACTCCCTCGCCAAGCTTGATGTCCGTCCCGCGGCCCGCCATGTTCGTCGCGACGGTGATCGCGCCGTGCTGCCCGGCGTCCGCGACGATTTCCGCTTCCTTCTCGTGGTACTTGGCGTTCAGAACCGTGTGGGGGAGCTTGCGAGCCTTCAAGAGGTGCGAGACGATCTCCGACTTCTCGATCGAGTTCGTGCCGATGAGGACCGGTCTCCCCTGCTCGTGCAGCCGGGCGATCTCGTCGGCGATCGCCTCGTACTTCGCCCGGCGGGTGCGGAAGATCGCGTCCGGCTTGGCCTCCCGGCGAAGAGGGCGGTTCGTCGGAATCTCGAGTACGGGGAGCGCGTAGATCTGCTTGAATTCGTCCTCTTCCGTCTTCGCCGTTCCCGTCATGCCGCACAGGCCCTTGTACAGCTGGAAGTAGTGCTGCAGCGTGATCGTGGCCAGGGTCTGGGACTCGCGCTGGATCGTGAGCCCCTCCTTCGCCTCGATCGCCTGGTGGAGTCCGTCGGAGTAGCGCCGATCCGGCATGAGGCGGCCGGTGAACTCGTCGACGATCATCACGCGGCCGTCCTTGACGATGTACTGCTGCTCCTTCGTGAACATGTGGAGCGCGCGCAGCGCATTCTCGATGTAGTGCAACGTCTCGGCGTGCTCGGGCGAGAACAGGTTCTCGACCCGTAGGTCGCCCTCCGCCTTGTGGATGCCGGCGTCCGTCAGGGTCAGCCGCTTGGATTCCTCGTCGATCTCGAAGTCCTCGTCGCGTCGGAACCGCCGGACGAGCGAGGCGAACTTCTTGTACAGGTCGTAGGAGTCGGCCGTCGAACCGGAGATGATCAGCGGGGTGCGAGCCTCGTCGATCAGAATGTTGTCGATCTCGTCGACGATCGCGAAGTCGAGCGCCCCCTGAACCTTGTCGCCGGACGACAGGACCATGTTGTCTCGCAGGTAGTCGAACCCGAACTGGTTGTTCGTCCCGTACGTGATGTCGGCGGCGTAGGCGGCCTGGCGCTCCTGCGGTGTGGAGTCTTCCTGAAGGAGGCCGACGGTGAGGCCGAGGGACTCGTAGATCGGACCCATCCACTCCCGGTCGCGTCGGGCCAGATAGTCGTTGACGGTGACCACGTGGACCTTGCCGACCAGGGCATTTAGGTACGCGGGGAGCGTTGCGACGAGCGTCTTCCCCTCTCCGGTCTGCATCTCAGCGATCCGATGCTCGTCGAGAGCGATTGCACCAAGGATCTGCACGTCGAACGGCCGCAGTCCGACGGTCCGCGTCGCAATCTCTCGAACGACGGCGAACGCGTCGGGGCGCACGTCCTGCTTCGTCTCGCCGTCGCGCAGGCGATCGCGCAATTCGGCCGTCTTCGCTCGGAGCGCGTCATCGGAGAGCGCCGCCAGATCGTCGGCCATTGCGCCAATTCGCTGCATCTCGCGGTCGAAGCGTTTGAGCTGCTGCGCGTTGGTCTGTCCAAGCAGGAAGTCAATCCCTCGGCGTACGCTATCCATCGGCATGTCGGATCACGCGGTCAGTATAGGAACGGCGCTTTGCGGGCGCAAGGAACTACGAGGCCCCGAGCGTCTTCAACCGGTCTTGCACAAAGTCCCGCTCACTACGCAGCGTCGTGACCTGCCCACGCAGGTCACCGTACTCGGCATCGGTCAGCCCGGTGCGGGACGCGATCTTCCCTTCTGCGTTCGCGAGAGCCGCCTCGATGAGTTGCAGCGCTCGCTCGTACGCGGCGCTCGCCTCGGTCCGGCTCCCTCGGGCCAAGTACAGGTTGCCCAGGGTGATCCACGCGGGCTCGAACGTCGGTGTATCGGCGACGAGGCGCTGGATCTTCTCCATTGCTGTCGCGTAGTCCTTCTCTTGGATCGAGATGGTCGCGTCGATGAACCGCGCCTTGGCCGCGATGTCCGCGTACGGCTTTGAAGCGATCAAAACCTCGATGCTCGCGCGCGCCTCGCTCGTCTTCCCTTCCCGAGCCGCAAGTTCCCCGTAGGCCAGGTAGACCGCTTCGTCGAGGAACCGCGTGAGGCACCGTTCGAGGTACGCGAGGGCCACGGCGCGGTTCCCAAGTTGGGCGTGTGCCGCACCGAGGTAGAAGTAGGTCTGCTGAGGCGAGAAATCGAGCCTCGCGCTCTGCTCGAGCGCCACCACTGCCTGCTGCGGATACCCCATCTGCAACTGGGCGATTCCGCGCCCCATGAGTACATTGGCGCGGAGGTCTCTCACGGCGACGGTCGAGACGACGAGACCCAGAACGACCCCGACGAGGGCGAAGCTCCGCAAGGTCCAACGCCGCAGCGTCAACGTCCACGTGGCCGTGGCCCCGTACCCCGGCGACCACGCCAACCCGCAAAACAGGACGCCGGCCAGCATCGAGACTGGGAGATGGGCAGGGAAACTGACGAACGCGTGCACGAGAAGCGTTACGAGCCCGGCCGAGTAAAGGAGGAGGTCCATTCGGTCCCCCTCATCGGGGTTTCTGCGCACTCGAAGCCAGAGGGCCACCGGGAGCAGGACGGCCAGGGAGGCCAACGCAACGAGGCCGAGCGCTCCCATCTCCGCAGCGATCTGGACGTAGTCGTTATGCGCCTGAGCCGCGCGTGGAATGTACCAGTCGTACGCCGCGCCCCGCGGGCTGGCCAGGAACTCCGCCTTGTACGGAAGGAACTCGATCTTGTAGTTGCCAAGTCCGACCCCGGTGACGGGGTGATCCTTCAACATCTCGAGGCCGATCCACCAGTCCCACGCCCGCGTGCGGCCGGAGTTCGCTTCCCACACTCGACCGATCCACGACGTCCCGTCGGCGGACAGGCCGACCACCGAGTTCAAAGGACCGGAAGGTGCCTCGACGAGGAACGTGAACGCAAGAAGTAGGAACAACGCAATGATCCATCGCCGGGCCGCGCGCAGCGGCTCGATCGGGCGGAAGACGATCCACAGGACGAGCAGGGCCACAGCACCGAGAACAAGAGCCACGACCGGCCCCGTCTGCTGAACCAGCATCAGGGTCCCGAAGTTGAATGCGATGAGGACGAGGGCCGCGGCGCGGAGGACTCGCGAGCGGAGCCGGAGGAGGAGAACGAACGACGGAAGAATCAGGTACGCGAGCAGTCCGCCGAGGTACTCCTTGTTGCCGAGGGTCGAGATGATCTGCTGCAGTCCGGCGCCCTCCGTCGGACCCTGCATCACGCCTAGGTACTGCAAGAGCGCGTACAGGGAGACAAGTGAAACGGAGGCGACAAAGGAGAAGAGAAGCAGGGTCGCGTCGCGTTTGTCTCGGGTCGCGTGCTGAATCAAAACAAGGAGCTGGAAGAACACGAGCACGAGGACGAGACTCTGGATGACCACTCGGCCGTTCGTCGCGGTCAAGAGCGACAAGAGCGACGCCGCAACCAGGGCTCCGACCGGAGCGGCGATCCACGGGATCCGAATCTCCCACGCTTGACGCCGCCACGCGTCGATGCCCCAGGCCGCCGACAGGATCGACACCGCCACGGTAACAACGATCGTCTTTCCGTACCCGTACTCGGTGATCCCCGGCCAGATGAAGAGAGGAAGGGCGAAGACGACGAACGCGAGCGCGTAGAGGAAGAGGCGGTCGAACCGAAAGGCCGACAGCTTCGGGATCTCCGACTTTCGTTTCCCCGATCTCCTCGACGTCGCCATGATGGCCGGATTATACGGGGTCCACCGTTTGGGAGAGAAGCCGGGCCGTGTCCGCGCTCCGCACCGCCGTCCAAAGAGAGAAGAGGAGCGGCCACAGACGCGGGTGCGAGACCACACGGGGCAGGATGCGACTCGGATGGTCGATGTCCGCCTCATGAGCGATGAACGCAGCGAGGTCGGCTTCTTGGAGCGCCGAGATCGCGGCGTCGAGGGCTGGGTCGGACATGGTGCGCAGCATCGAGCGCGCCGCTCCGCCGAAGCGAAGCTCTCCTCCCACCGCTCGACGACATGCCTCCGCATACCGCGCAAGGCGGCCCTGGGAAGCGTCGTCACTTCGGGTGGCGTCGGCCGCCGCTCGGCCGGCAAGCCGGGCGCAGATGCCCCCAACGTAGAGACCTCCGCCCGACCAGGGCTTCACCTGCGCGGCGGCGTCCCCGACGAGAAGGACGCCGTCGCCGACGATCGGCTCGACCGGAGGAATCGGAATCGGCGCCGTGATCGACGAGATCACGCGAGCGGCGGGAAAGCGGCGGGCGACGAGGCGCCCGAGAAGCTCCAATGGGTCGAGCGGATCGGAGACGGCAAGCCCGACGCGCCGCCGACCGAGCTCCGATGGCACAGACCACGCGAAGAACCCCGGAGCGACGAGCGTGCCGACGAAGACGTCGACGGCATCCTCCGATCCCTCAGCGACAACCTCGACCTGAGCGGCTCGGAGGGTCTCCGCGGGGCCCGGCAAGTCGAACCACCTCGCCGTGTCGCTCTTTGGACCGTCGGCGCCGACGACGACCCGGGCGCCGACGACGTCAACGCCGCCCTGCCGGCGCACTCGAACCTCGCCTCGCTTCGCACCGACGGCCGACGTCCCGAGCCGTACCTCGACTCCAGCCGCGGCGGCGCGCTCCAAGAGCTCGCGCTCAAGGGCGGCCCGATCCACGACCACCGCCTTGTCGGAGGCGGCGCGCAGGGTCGCATGAGCGTTCGGGCCGTACACGGCGACGGCGCGGATCCTTCGGAGAACCGAACGTTCGGACGCCCCCAGCGCCGTAAGGGCATGGCGGCTGACCAGGCCGGTACACGGCGACGGCCCTTCGATGCGGCTTCGCCGCTCGACAACGAGGACGGAGGCGCCGTTCTCGGCTGCCGTGCGCGCGGCGACGGCGCCGGCGGGCCCTCCCCCGACGACGACGACATCGTAAGAAGACATCGGGATCTCAGAACCCCTCGATCTTTGGGGCGCGGGTCATGATCCGGTCGACGAGCGAGAGGGCGTCTGTCTTTCCTTGAAGCAACTGGTCGACGGCCTCGGTGATCGGCATTTCGATCCCCCGTGCCGCGGCCATCTCTCGGACGACGTTCGTGGCGTACACCCCTTCCGCGACCATGACCATCCCGCGCAGAATCGATTTCAAGGACTCTCCTCGTCCGAGGCGCTCCCCGACGAGGCGGTTGCGGCTGTGTCGGCTCGTGCACGTCGTGACGAGATCCCCCAGCCCGGACAGGCCGAAGAACGTCGCGTCCTCGACGCCGAACGACCGTCCGAAGCGGACCATCTCCGCCAGTCCGCGTGCGATGAGCGCCCCGCGGCTGTTGTCCCCGTACCCGAGCCCGTCGGCAATGCCTGTGGCCACAGCAATGATGTTCTTGACCGTTGCGCACAGCTCGACGCCGCGGATGTCCTCCGACAGGTAGATGCGGAACCGCGGCGTCGCGACCGCGTCCACGAGCTGGCGCCCGAGGTCGAGGTTCTTCCCGGCGAGGACGACGGCGGTCGGGACGTCGCGTCCGACCTCCTCCGCGTGGCTCGGGCCGGACAGGGTGAAAACCTCGGCGTCCGGGATGTGGAACCCGATCAACTCAGACATCGTCCGTCTCGACTCGCGGTCAAGGCCTTTCGCTAGGTTGATCAGCGTCGGCGACCCCGTCAGCACCGGAGCGATCCGATGCAGGAGCTCGTTCATTCCGAAAGACGGGACCGCGAGGAAGATCGCCTCCGCGTCCAGCGCGACGAGGACCTCGCTCGTCACGACGAGTCGCTCCTGCGGGAGGACGACGCCGGGCAGGTACCGGACGTTCTCGCGCGTCTTGTCGATCGCCTCCGCGAGCTCGGGACGGCGCGCCCAGAGGGTCGTCTCATGGCCGGCGTTCGCCAGGAGCCGGGCGAACGCCGTGCCCCATCCTCCGGCTCCGAGAACGGAGAGCTTCATCCTTCCGAAAGCGGGGGGAGATCGAGGGGCAGCGCCACGCCGTCTTGCTGGTCGATCCACTCGACCGCCGCGGCAATTGGATCCCCGTCCTCGGGGATCGCGATGTCCGGCGTGAGGCCGATTTCCTGCACCACTTGTCCGGACGGCGTGAAGTACTCGCCCGCGGTGATCTTCAGAGCGGATCCATCCGGAAAGTCGATCATCTGCTGGTAGACGCCCTTGCCGAACGACGTCTCGCCGATGAGGACCGCCATCCGGTTGTCCCGGATACCACCCGCCGTGATCTCCGCCGCGCTCGCCGAGCCGCGGTTGATCAGGATGGCGAGGGGAAGGTTCGGAATGCGGTTCCCTTTGGAGTAGTACTTCTTCTCGCCGCTCAGTCGGTCGTGGACGAGGAGCACGACCCCCTCGTCGACGAAGCGGCTGCAGACCGAGATCGCCGCCGGCATGAGGCCGCCGGGGTTGTTTCGCAGGTCGAGGACGAGCCCCGACATCTGCGCAAGGTCAAAGGAGGCGAGCGCCTCATCAACCTCGACCACCGTGTCCGACTCAAAGCGCAGGATGCGGATGTAGCCGATCTTCCCGTCCTCGAGCGTCTTGCTCTCGACCGGATCGATGACGATGAGGCTGCGGACGATTGGGATGTCCACGACCTGGCCGTCTTCGTGGCGGACGGTCAGCGTGACCGTCGTTCCGATCTCGCCGCGGATACGAGTCGACGCGCCGGACAGCGTGATCTTCTCGGTCGCTTTTCCGTCAATCGCGAGGACCTGATCGCCGGCCTTGATTCCGGCGGCCTCCGCGGGGGTCCCGACGAGCGGCGTAATCACCGTAAGAACACCTTCTTCAATGGAAATCTCGATCCCCACGCCGCTGAACTCACCCTCAAGGCTTTCGTCGAACTCCCGCTTCTCTTCCGGATCGAGGAACTCGCTGTACGGATCGCCGAGCTCTTCGACAACTCCCTTCATCGCTCCGTAGAGAGCCTTCTGGTCGTCGATCAGCTCCGGCTTGTAGAAGTAACTCTGGACGTACTGATAGATCTGGTACACGGGATCGAACAACCCGCTTGACGAGGCCTGCTGCTGCGAGCCGCCCGCCCCGACGGCGCAGACCCCAAGCAGCGCCAAGAGAAGGATCCCGAGGGTTCGTTTCAACGTCGCATGCCTCATGGTGTCACCCCGCTGATCCTAGGGATTGTACCGGCAGAGGCTCGTCGTCGGTAGACGTACCCTCGCTCGCCGGGACGCCGAGGTAGGCGCACTGAGCGTCGGAGAGCTTGTCGATCGAGACCCCGAGGGCCTCAAGCTTCATGCGAGCGATGCGCTCGTCGATCGAGCGCGGAACGGCGTAGAGACCTGGCCGAAGCGGCGCGTGCTCGGCGAGGTGGCGAAGCGTCAGCGCCTGAAGCGCGAACGAGATATCCATGATTTCGACCGGATGGCCATCTCCGAGCGCGAGGTTGACCAGTCGCCCCTCCGCGAGGAGGTTGAGGCGACGGCCGTCGGCGAGCTCGTACTCGACGATCCCCGGACGAGCCGTCCGCGAGGCTTTCGCCGACGCCACGAGGTCGCGGACGCTGACCTCGACGTTGAAGTGCCCGGCGTTCGCGAGGAGAACGCCGCTCTTCGCCGTGGCGAGCACCTCTCCGGCGACGACGTCGGTGCACCCGGTCGCGGTGACGACCACGTCGGCCGTCCGGATCGCCTCGCGCATGGACGCGACAGCGAACCCGTCCATCCACGCCTCGATGGCCTTCACCGGGTCAACTTCCGTGATCGTGACCCGCGCCCCCAGTCCCCGCGCCCGCAACGCGATTCCCCGGCCGCACCAGCCGTACCCCGCGACCACCACGTCCTTGCCGGCGACCAAGAGGTTCGTGGAACGCAGGATCGCGTCCCAGACGGATTGCCCCGTGCCGTGTCGGTTGTCGAACAGGTGCTTCGTCCGCGCGTCGTTCACCGCGAACATGGGGATTCGAAGCGTACCTGCGCGGGCGCGTCCCCGGAGGCGAGCCACCCCGGTCGTCGTCTCCTCGCACCCGCCAAGGACGTCGCCCAACCCGTCCCGATGGGCCATCTCCACGAGGTCGCCGCCATCGTCGAGGATCAGGTGCGGAGAGGAGTCGAGGACCTCGTGGAGGTGCTGTGCATACTCCGCCTCGGTCACCCCGTGACGGGCGTGAACCGAAATTCCCTTCTCTACCCTTAGCGCGGCCGCCACGTCATCCTGGGTCGAAAGCGGGTTCGAGCCCGTCACCCCCACCTCGGCGCCGCCGTCGCGAAGAAGAATCGCAAGGCATGCCGTCTTCGCCTCAAGGTGAATGGACATCGCGATCCGTCGTTCGGCGAACGGGCGATCGCGCCGAAACTCGCTGCGCAGCCGCTCGAGGAGTGGCATGTGGTCCCGGGCCCATTCGATCTTCCTCCGACCGTCTTCCCAGCTCACGTGACGCCTCCTTCGCTTCGTTGGCTGACGTAGATTCCGACGAGAATCGTCGCCGCCCCGAGCGCTCCCTGCCAGGACGGGACCTCGCGGAAGATCGCGTACGCGAGGATGGCCGCTCCAACCGGCTCGCCCAGAACGAGCGTCGACACCTTGGACGCCGGTAGGTGGCGAAGCGCCCAGTTGAACGTGCTGTGGCCGATGAGCTGCGGGACAAGGGCGAGGAGGACGAGGACGCCGTACGACGCCGGCCGAAACCCAAAGAGCGGCTGTCGTAGGGCGAGGGCCGCGGCAAGGACCGTGAGCGCGGCAACCCCGTAGGAAACGGCGACGTAGTCGACAAACGACACCCTCTTCTGCAGATTCCGCCCGATGAGGACGTACACGGCAAAGCAGGCTCCGCCCCCCACGGCCAACAGGTCGCTGACGATCGTCTGTCTCCCCGATTGGAGGTCGGTGAGACTGATCACGGCGGCCCCGAGAAGGGCGACGGCGATCCCGATCGCCGCCAGCCGCCCGACCCGCTCGCGCAGGGCGACGGCGGCCCCAATCGCCACAAACACGGGGTGCGTGCTTACCAAGAGCACGGAACTCGCCACGGACGTGTGCCGAAGCGACGTGAACCAGAGAGTGAAGTGGAGAGCGAGGGCAAGGCCGCTCAGGCCGGCCAGAGCAAGATCGCGTCGGCGGAGAGTCCGCAGCGCGCCACGGACCCACGCGATCGGGACGAGAACCAACGATGCGAGCACGAGGCGCCACGTGGCCGCAGCAAGGGGCGTGGCGTCGGGAGCGAGCCGGACGAGAATCGATCCCGAGGAGACGGCAAGGAGTCCGACGGCGATCCGCGCGTACAGATCCGATCGACGCAGCGTGTGGGGAGTCAGTTCGCTCCCTCGACAGCCCGGCGGATCTCCCCGAGTGCCCGTTGGGCCGCCTGGGCCCCCGCCTCGATCCCGCATCCCACGCGGCTGTAGCACGGCGGATCCGCCGAGAAGTTCGGTCGAACAAGGACGTCGGGCGGATGCGCGGCGATGGAAAGCTCGCACAGGCGCTTCTGGAACACCGTCGACATCTGGAACAGGACGGAGAGCACGCTCGGGTGGAAGCGACGGTTTGCAGGGTCGTCCGCCGCGGCCCCTCCCGCAATTCCGAGACGATCGCGGATCCCGAACGCCGGGATCCCCGACAGGTGAGCTTCACTCGGCTCGACGAGAACATCGACGGCGATGACAACCTCCGCACCGAGCGCGCGAACGACGTCGAGCGGGAGCGGATTCGAGACGCCGCCGTCGATGAGCAGGCGGTCGTCGAGCCACACGGGCGTGAAAAGGCCGGGGACCGACAGGCTGGCGCGCACCGCCTCGGCAATCGGGCCCGTTGTGAGGGCCTCGGACGCCCCGGTCGCGAGGTTCGTCGCCACGGCCGCGAAGGGCACGTCGAGGTCTTCGATCCGTCGGTCGCCGAAATGCCGCCGCAAGGTACGCATGAGCTCGCCCCCCGAGCTCCACCCGGACCAGGGGATCGTAGGGAACAGGGTCTTCGCCGTTCGGACAAAGGAGGCTTGTTGCCACTCGGCCTTGAGCGCGTCGATCTCGATGCCGGCGGCGTACGCGGCGCCGACGTGGGCGCCCATGCTCGCGCCGGCAATCACATCGGGAGCTAGGCCGTTCTCAAGGAGGACCTCCAGCACACCGATGTGCGCAGACCCCCGAGCACCTCCGCTAGAGAGAACAAGCCCGATCCTCCGCCTCGCCATCGCTCACCGCCGCGTCCATCCTAACGACGAGGTCGTGAATCGGCAATCCCCTACGTTTTCAGGGCGAACAAGAGGACAGAGAACGAGGAGAAAAGGGAAGCGCGGAGGGCGTCGAACGACCCTCCGCGTTCCAAACGGTCTCACTTCGCGGCTAGTTGGAGATTGCCCCGACCGGGCACTGGTCGATGGCGTCCTGGATGCAGTCGTCGTCCAGGTCGGCGCCCGCAACGACCTTGGCCGCGCCATCCGAGCCCATCTCGAAGACGTCGGAGCACACCTGGGTGCACAACCCACACCCTACGCAGAGATCCTTGTCCACGACGGGTTTGGCCATGGAATCCTCCTTCTTCCGAACGGTGGGCGGAAGGATACCACAGTCGCAGCCTGGGTCCAAGCCGAGACGACGCGGCTTTCGGGGAAACGGTGGATCGGCTATAGTGGGGCATTCCAGGCAAGGGGGGACCTCCATGGTGAAGAAGATGGGGTTCTTGTTGGGCATCGTCCTCCTCGTCGCCGGGTCGGCGGCCTACGCTGACGAGGCGCTCGAGGCGGCCATCGCACTCATCCCTGACGGCGGCGACGTGGCCATCCACTACGACGACGCGGGAAGGGCCGCGCTGGAGGCAGCGATCGGTGCGCTGGAGGTCGCCGTGGGTGTGACCGCGTCGTTCGACGCGATGAGCGAAGACGCGTACACCGCACTTGGAGTTCCCGTAGAGCAGAAGGGCCTCGTCAACAAGCTCGCGCAGGCCTACTACACCTTGGGCGACGTGTTTCTGCACAACGCCGACGGAGCGAGGACAGCGTTCGAGAAGGGTC
>JBDKUT010000119.1:0-41907 GCA_039679545.1 Thermotogota bacterium | reverse complement strand
CGCGAGGCAGAGCGGATCCTTGTCGAAGCCCTGGGGGCGGCTTTCCCCACGTGGGGCGTCATCACCGAAGAGGGAACGAACCGTCCGGGGCCCTCGGCGTACCGGTGGATCATCGATCCCCTGGACGGAACCAACAACCTGCTCCGCGGAGTGCCCCATTTCGCCACATCGATCGGGCTCGTCGACGATCGAGGTCCCGCGCTCGCCTGCATCTACGACCCTTGCCGCGACGAGCTATACACCGCGCTTCGCGGGCACGGCGCCTTCGTGAACGATCGCCGGATCGAGGTGAGTCGCCTCACGGCGCTCGACGGCGCTGTGATCGGCGTCGGGTTCGCGACGGTCCCCGAGCGCCGAGCACCCACGCTTGCGCAACTTCCCTCCTTCACTCCCCACGTGCGGTCGCTACGCCTGTTCGGCTCCGCGGTTCTCGACCTCGCGTACGTCGCCGCGGGTCGTTTCGACGCGGTCTGGTACCAATCGCTCCACGAGTGGGACGTTACGGCGGGCCGCCTTCTCGTGACGGAGGCGGGCGGAGCCGTGACCGCCCTCGACGGGCACCCGCTCGTCGACCCGGAGGCAGGCATTCTCGCATCGAACGGCCTCCTGCACCCGCCGATGCTGGCGATCGTTCGACCGCCGCGTGCAACGCCATGACGGAAACCGTACCGGCAGGCCTCGCGCGTTACCGGTCCCTCGTCCCCGACTGGGACGAGTTTCTTGCCGCCTGCGAACGCCCACTCCCCACGGATCTCCGCGCGAATACGCTGCGGATCTGTCCAGACGACCTGCGCAACCGCCTCGAACGAAAGGGCATTTCCCTGAAGTCCTTCGCCTGGGAGCCGACGTACTTCCGGGCGACGAAACCGGTGGGGGCAACGGTCGAGCACTGGGCCGGACTCTTCTACCTCCAGGAGGTTGTCCAAAGCGTGCCGGTCGCTGCCCTCGATCCGCAGCCCGGAGAACTCGTCCTCGACCTCTGCGCGGCCCCCGGAGGGAAGGCGACCGACATCGCCGCGCGAATGCAGAATCGAGGCTGCCTCATTGCCAACGAGCCGAACGGCCGACGCCAGCAGGCTCTTCTTGCGAACGTGAACCGGATCGGCGCCTGGAACATCGCAATCTCCGAGTACCGAGGCCAGGACTTCCCAACCGGCGACGGGTTCGACCGAGTCTTGGTCGACGCGCCGTGCTCCGCCGAGGGAACCCTTCGCAAGGAGCCCTCTCTTCAGGGCGGGGCCCTGCCGTCGGCGATCCGCCGCCTGGCGGGAATCCAGCAGATGCTTATCCTACGGGCCTTCGACCTGCTTCGCGTGGGCGGGCGGCTCGTGTACTCCACCTGCACGTTCGCCCCGGAGGAGAACGAAGCGATCGTCGCGTACCTCCTCGAGCGCCGCCGAGCTCGTGTTCTCCCGATCTGTGCCTCCTTTTCACACGCGTCCGGAGTCACGGCGTGGGAAGGCCGTACCTACCCGAGCGAGGTATCTGACTGCGTGCGCATCTACCCGCACCACCTCGACAGCGGAGGAGGATTCGTTGCTCGAATCGAACGGCTCGTCTGACAGGCTCCGATCGCGCACATCCCCGAAGGACTCCCGACGGACTCCGTCTCCTCAGGACACCCTTCTCGAGTTCTACGGTCGAGTCTTCGGGGTTGCGGAGGACGACCTCGGCACCCTGCAAGTTACGGAGAAGGACGGCGAGATCTGGGCGGCCGCCGCACGCACGCCGTCCCGCGTTCACACGCGACGTCCCCCGGGACTCCGCGCCCTACGCTTGATGCCCGACGGCCCCAAGCCCACGAGCACGTTCCTCGCATGCCTCGGAGACCGTCTCCACGCCGCGAGAGTCGACGTCAACCTCGACTCGCTGCGTTCTCTCCTGCTCGGCCGAAGAATCGACGTCGACCTCCCCGATTCGTACGTCGCCATCGCCTACGACGGACTCGTTCTCGGATGCGGACGGGTCCAGCACTCGGAGCTTCACACCCTCATCCCGACCGGTCGTCGGCGTGAGCTGCTCGGAGTCCTCGAAGATCGCACGCCTCCCAGGAACTCGAAACTGTAATCCAGATCACAGATTCCGTCGGGTCGATCCGCTAGAATCAGGACGGAAGTTGGGTCCACTGATAAGGAGGCACGAATGAAGATCAAGGTGATGTTGCTGGCGGTGCTTGCTCTCGGGCTGCTCTCGGCAGCCGCTGCCAGCGCGGCACCGAAGGACCTCGTCCTGATCCTCGACGCGTCGAACAGCATGAACAAGGCGTTCGGCGCCGGCACGCGCGTTGAGGCGGCCCGCTCGGCTCTCGCCGAGATTCTCGCCGCCATGCCGGAACAAGGAAACGTCGGCATGCTTGTGTTCGGCCATCGCATCGACTATCAGAACCAGGTGGAGAGTTGCCAGGACATCGAGCTCATGTTCCCCATTGCGGCGTTCAACCGCACCGTCGCGAATCAGATGACGGCGGCGGTGAACCAGATCACGGCGCAGGGGAAGACTCCTCTCGCGGATTCCCTCACAACGGCCGCGAACGCGCTCGCCGCTCGGGGGAACGGAGGGGCCATCGTCCTGATCAGCGACGGAGAAGGAAACTGCGGCGGGCAAGAGCTTGCCGTCGCGAAGATGATCGGAACGATGTCTCCGGAGATCTGTCTGCACATCGTCGGACTCGACATGGAGGCCGAAGCGAGCGAGAACCTGCGCGCGATGGCCCTCGAGACCTGCGGCAACTACTGGAGCGTCGATGACCCCGGCGCGCTCGTCAGTGCCTTGTTCGCAGCTGTTGGCGCGACGGAGACGCCTGCGGCGGAGACTCCTGGGAACATCCCCGCCAGCTATGCGTGCTTCGGCGTAACGAACGCAATCTACGGAACCGACAAGGACGACGTCATCTACGGAACGCCAGGCAATGACCTCATCTTCGGGCTCTCGGGGAACGACTTCATCATCGGCCTCGGCGGCAACGATGTGCTCGTCGGTGGACCCGGGAACGACATCCTCGAGGGAGGAATCGGCAAGGACGTCCTCGACGGCGGAGAGGGCGACGATCTTCTCTTCGGCGGGACGGACGACGACGTGATCTGCGGCGGCCCCGGGAACGACTCACTCGAAGGGGAAGCCGGCAACGACGTTCTTGACGGCGGCGAGGGAAGCGACACGCTTCTCGGCGGTCCGGGAGAGAACACCCTGTACTGCGCCGACGCCGCCGATCTTCTGATGGAAGGCACCGTCGTCTCGGGCACCTGCCCGGTCTGCCCGGTGGGCTGCGGGACTCCGTGCCCATCGGTTCCGACTCCGACGTGTCCGGCGCCCGCTGCCGCCCCAGCATGTCCTGCGACTGCGCCAATGCCGGCTTGCCCGATCTCGCCACCTGCCGCACCGTGCAAGACACCGGGCGCGGCAAAGACGGTGGACGAAGGACAATCCATCCAGCTCCACGGGTCGGTCAGCGACTACGACTGCAACATCCTGTCCGTGCTGTGGGTGGTGTCGTACGGGACCCTCAGCGACCCCACCTCACTCAACCCGGTCTACACGGCGCCGATGCTCAGTGGATGTGAGGACCTCGACGTCAATGTCACCCTGACGGCGGTCGACTCCTGCGGCGCGTCCGGCAGCGACTCGTTCGTGATCCACGTCAACAACGTCAACCACGCGCCGACGATCGACGCCAAGGCCGACGTGTGGGTCGACGAAGGCGACGTCGTCCTGCTCCAGGCCACGGCCGCGGACCCGGACGGCGACCGGCTGACCTGCAGCTGGACGAGCGGAGGGAACGTCGGCGGCTTCGACGATCCGAGCGCTCTCCAGGCGATCTTCCGGGCTCCGCGAATCGACTTCTGCCAGGGAGTGGAGATCCCGCTCATGGTCCGCGTGGTCGACCCGTGCGGCGCCTCGGCGTGCGACACCGTTCTCGTCCACGTTCGAAACGTAAACGCGGGCCCATCGGTCGAACTTGGTCCCGATTTCGCTCTCGATGAGGGAACCACGGTTCGCCTGACCCCCGTCGTCGCCGATCCCGAGTGCGACAACCTAACCTACTGCTGGACTGTGACGTCCGGCGCGCTCGTCGGAGCGAACGACGCAACCCCGACCTTCACAGCTCCGATGACGGACGACTGTGCGGGGAGCTCCCTGGTCATCACCCTGACGGTGACCGACCCGTGCGGACTCCAAGCGAAGGACTCGGTCACCGTCCACGTGCGTAACGTCAACGGCGCACCGACCGTCGAGTTAGGAGATCCGATCTGCCTGATGGAGGGAGCGCCGCTGCATCTCATTCCTGCGGTCTCCGATCCAGACGGCGACCCGCTCATCTACGCGTGGTGCGTCTCAGCGGGCAAGCTGGATAGCTTCTGCGCGGGGGCGCCGGTCTTCATCGCCCCCGTCGTCAAGGACTGCACGGGCATGGACGTCACGGTGACCCTGGTGGTGACCGATCCTTGCGGGCTTACGGCCACGGACACCCTCGTCCTCCACATCGGCAACGTCAATACGCCACCGACGGTAACGGCGGATCCGTAGCCAGCAACGCGCCATCCTTAGAGCGGACCTAGAGATCTGCTCCGCCCCTCACCCAGGGGGCGGAGCAGATCGTGTTTCTCGCCTCGCACTCGAGGGGCCCAAGATTCGCAAGGACGCGGTTCCCAATTGGGTTTTCACCCGCGAGCGCATGAGCGACGTGAAGGTGAAGGCACTTCACGCACCCGAGATCGGCGACTCCGCCGATCCCCCTATCGAGGAGCCCACGCAACATCCCGCGTGCCGCCAGAGACGCCCGGTCCTGGGCTGACAGACGCGCCGCTCGAAGCTCGATGTAGACACGATGGGCCCTCTCGAAGTCGGCGCGAAGCTGATCGTCTCGCCGCACCTCGTCCTCAAGGCGGGCCACCCACCCGGCGGACTCGAGCGCCGACACCGCGCGCCGCAGGTGTGGGCACGTCAGCCAGAAGAGCGTCGGGAATGGAGCTCCGTCGACTACGGGGTGAACCACGACGGCCTGGGGACAATCGAACCGACAGCGACGGACGACCCCATCGACGCCGCGTGGAGCACGACCGATCTGGCGCCGGACGACGAGGAGGTCGTTTACCCTCGCCAGGTCCACGCTGGATCCTCGTACCGCCCCAGACGGAGGCCCTCCGCCCGCTCAACTTCGTCCGCCGTCAGTCCATCTCCGCCATTCAGGTCACCGAGCAGGCGAGACAGAGCCCGGCCGACCGCGGCCGTGGCCTCCTGTGCGCTGACTCGACGACCCAAGATCTCCGAGAGCGTCGTCGTGTGCCTCGGCTGAGAAGAGACCTGCGTGGGAGCGTATCCTGCGCGTAGCGCGCGCAGGTAGCGTTCCATCGGAACCGCATCCGACTCGAGGAGCAGCGTACAGTGGTAGAGGACCGCGCGACCTCGCCTCGCTTGGGCCGCACCGGACAGCTTGCCGAGAGGGTCGACGACCGCGCTTCCCTCCACGCACGCATCAGCTCCCATCTCGCAGAGCGCACCGGCGACGCACGCGCCGAGGCGCCGAAACGCTTCTTCGACTCCTCCGACAACGTCGCCCACGACCACCACGGAGACGTTCAGGTTGCCGGGGTAATGAACAACCGCGCCCCCCCCCGAGGCACGGCGCACGACGGGGACGCCGTCTTGCTCGACGGCCACAAGGTCGACCTCGTCCTCGACCCGCTGGGAGCGCCCGATCACGACCGCTCGGTCGCCGATCCAGAAACGAACGATCGGCTCGCCGCCGCCGCGCACCGACTCCAGGAGAGCCTCGTCCAGCGCCAGCCCGCGGCTCGCGGGCTCCGGGCGGAGGTCGATCCGCCGCCTCATCGGGCTCCGTACACGACCTGGGCGTGGTACGAGCTTCGGACGAGGGGCCCCGCAATGACCCACGAGAACCCAATCTCCCGTGCCTCGACCTCGAGCTCTCGAAACTCCTCCGGCGGCACGTACCGGCGAAGCGCCGCGGACATCGAGGTCGGGGGGAGGTACTGGCCGATCGTCACCCAGGTGGTCCCCGCTTCGTGCAGGTCCTCGAGCGCTTCGCGGACCTCGCTGCGCCGCTCTCCCAATCCTAACATGAGGCCGCTCTTGATCGCCCTTCCCCTCGCGCCTGTGCGAAGGAATTGCAGGACGTCGAGCGACTGCTGATACGACGCTCGGCGGTCGCGAAGCGCGGGCGTCAATCGCTCCACGGTTTCAAGGTTGTGCCCCAGGATATCGGCTTCGCTCGCCATCACACGGAGCAGCGCTCTGGGGTCACCGGAGAAGTCCGGAAGCAAGAGCTCGACAACACTCTTCGGCAATGCCCGCTTGATCTCAAGCACGGTCTCGACGAACGCGGCGGCGCCGCCATCCGGAAGGTCGTCCCGATCCACCGACGTGAGGACGACGTGCCGCAACTTGAGATCCCGTACCGCCGCGCCGACCCGCGCCGGCTCGCCCCGGTCGAGGGCGCCTTCCGGATTCCCCGTCTCGACCGCGCAGAACCTGCACCCGCGCGTGCAGACGTCGCCCAGGATCATGAACGTCGCCGTCCCCGCGCTCCAGCACTCAACCGCGTTCGGGCACAGGGCACCCTGGCAAATCGTCGTGAGTTGGTGCTTCGCCAGAACCTGCCGCACAACACGCATCCTCTCGGCCGCCGCCGGCGTCGGGACGCGGACCTTCAGCCACTCCGGTCGCTCAGGCACAGACCTGCTCCTCAAGATCCGTGAGCGATCGGCGTTCGAGTCGCCGACCGAGGAGGCGAGCCAGGTGGACAACCAAGGCCTCCTCGACCTCTGCCATGCCGATCGGCCGCGCCAGAAGGTCGCTCATCGACACCGCTCTCACCGGAAGTCCACACGGGTTGATCATCCCGAAGTGGGCCGGGTCGACGTCCACGTTGAGAGCCAGCCCGTGGCGCGTCACCCAATCCTTCACGTAGATGCCGACCGATGCGATCTTCCCCTCCCGCACCCAAACCCCTGGGAATCCCGCGCGTGGGCCGGCGTCGATGCCGAACACGCGGAGCGTGCCAATTGCCGCGCTCTCCAGCATCCCCACGTAGCGCTTTACATCCCGGCCGTAGCATCGCAGGTCGACGATCGGATAGGCGACAAGCTGCCCCGGACCGTGGTACGTCACGTCCCCGCCGCGCTCCACATCAACTACGGGAATCGCCGCACGGGCGACATCCTCAGTCGACACGAGGTACTCCACCGGCCGTGCGCTCCGCCCCCGCGTAAAGACCGGGTCGTGCTCCACCGTGAGAAGAACATCGGGAAGCGCTCCCACGACGCGCAGGGCGTGCACGCGGCGCTGGATGTCGAGCGTACGGCCGTACGCCATGCGCCCAAGCGGAACGTGGAACGCGGTCTCACTCCGCTGTAATGTCACCGAGTCGCTCACCGACCTGCACCCGCTTTCCTTCCTCCGCCGCGATGCGCGTCAAGCGCCCCGAAGCGGGAGCCGGCACCACGAACGTCGTCTTCTCGGTCTCGACCTCGAGGAGGTCTTCGCCCTCCCGCACCGAGTCCCCGACGCCTCGAAGCCAGCCGACCACCACCGCGCCCTCAACCTCTCCGAGATCGGGAAGGAGAACCTCCGTCGTCGTCTGCTTCATCTCCCCGTCCTTTCGCGCGGAGTCTAGCCGATCCACGTTCCACGGTCATCTTGTCATCCCCCGATCCCCCTCCTATAGTTGCCGCGAGGTGATCGCATGGGCTTCGCGTGTGGTCTGGTCGGGCTTCCCAATGCGGGGAAGTCGACGATCTTCAACGCCCTGGCCAACGCCGGCGCGCGTGTCGAGAGCTACCCCTTCTGCACCATCGAAGCCAACGTCGGTTCGGCCGCCGTCCCCGACACACGTCTCGACCGACTTGCCGCGCTCTTCCCGCAGAAGAAGAAGGTGCCGACTCACATCGACGTCATCGACATCGCGGGCCTGGTCCAAGGGGCAAGCGAGGGAGAGGGAATGGGAAACCAGTTCCTCTCCGAGATCCGAGCCGTCGACGCGATCCTTCACGTCGTCCGTTGCTTCGAGGACGAGAACGTCGCCCACGTTACGGGCACCATCGACCCCCTGCGGGACATCGGGATCGTCGAAACCGAGCTCCTGCTCAAGGACCACGAGACCCTGAGCCGTGTCGCCGTTCGCCTTCACGCGGAGACCCGGGGACCCGATCGACATGCGCCCGTCCGCGAGGCGACCTGGAATCTGCTCGTGGACGCGGTCGCCGCGGGGCTCCCCGTGCGATCCGTTCCCATCACGCACGAGATCGCCGACCTCGTTCGGGAAGCCTCGCCTCTCACCGCAAAGCCAAGCCTCTTCGTCGCCAACGTCGGCGACGCCGGAGAGAACGAGCACTCCCGCGCCGTGTTCGCCGCCGCGCGCGAACGAGGCGCCGAGGCCGTCATCCTCCGGGGGCGCCTTGAGGCCGAGATCGGCGAGACCTGCTCGACGCCTGAGGAGCGCGCCGCCTACCTAAGCGAGTACGGCCTCTCCGAAACCGGGCTCACCGCGCTCGTGCGCGCCGGGCATCGCCTCCTTAACCTCATCACATTCTTCACCGTCGAGGGGCCCGAGGTCCGTGCCTGGACCGTTCCAGCCGGCACGACGGCACGCGATGCGGGCGGCAAGATCCACTCTGATTTCGCCGATCGGTTCGTCGTGGCTGAAGTGATGGCCCTCGACGACCTTCTCCGCGCTGGCTCTGAGAAGGCCCTCCGGGACGCGGGGAAGATCCGTCGCGCCGGGCACGACGCGCTCATCGCCGACGGAGACGTCGTCCACTTCGTGTGCGCATGATCCCCACGGTGCTTGCGTACGACGACCCGCGCGTTCCCGGCCTCGTGACCGAGGCCCTCGAGACCGGGCTCACGATTGTCTTTCCGACGGACACGATCTACGGAATCGGCGGAAATCCGTGGGACGAAGCCGCATTGCACAAGGTGCGGCGGCTCAAGGAGCGCGACGCCGACCAGCCGTTCACACTCCACCTCAGCTCGGTCGACGCCGTGGAGATCTTCGCCGTCCTCACCGATCGTCAACGAGCGCTCGTCCGATCGCTGCTCCCCGGACCGTACACGTTGCTCCTGGCAGCTCGGTCTCAGGCCCCTGCCTCGGCCGTCCAGGACGGCGTCGTCGGACTCCGGGTCCCCGACCACCCGTTCTTCGCACGGGTCATGGCGGCGCTCGGCCGCCCGCTCTTCGGAACGAGCGTGAACCCGCACGGCCTTCCACCGCTCTCGGACGTGGGCGAGATCATCGATCGGTTCCCGTCGATCGACCTCATTCTGACAGGTCCCATCGGGGGTCGTCCCTCCGACATCGTCGACATGACCGCCGACCCGCCGCGCGCCGTTCGGGGCGCCCTCCCACCCCAACTTGCTCCGTCGGGTGACGAGTCCGGGGCGAACTAGATAAGGAAGAGCGCTGCTACGCCGGCCACGGTCAGTGCTGTGCCCACATAGGCTCGCCACGTCGGCCGCTCGCCGAACGCAAAGCGCGACACCGGGAGGAGAAAGACGGGGGTGACAGCCATCAGGGTGGACGCCACGCCGACGGAGGCGTTGGCCAGCGCCACAAGGGAGAAGGTCACGCCGAGGAACGGCCCGAACACGGAGCCGACCGCCATCGCGGCCGCCGCCCGCCGATCGCGGAGCGTTCGGACCGTCTTCGTCCAGCCGCGATTTCGGAGGGCAACGGCCCACGCGGCGACCGTCGCCGCCAGGATCTGAATGACGTTGGTCGACACGGGCGGGAACCCGCCGCGCATCCCCTCGACGGACAGCAAGTAGCGCGTTGCCTGAGCGACCACCGCTCCAAGCCCGAACAAGAGGCCGAGCTTCAGGTTTCCCTTGGGCGCTCCGGCCTCGGCGTCGGTTCGCCGCCCCGTCAGGACGAGGAAGATCCCTCCCACAACCCCGAGGCTCGCCACAATCTCCGTCCAACCCAGCCGCTCACCGAATGCAGCCCACGCGAGGAACGCACTGACGACGGGGACGAGCGCCGTGACCATCGACGTTCGGTGCGCCCCAAGGTGGAAGAGGGCGCGGAACAGGAACGCGTCGGCAATCGCAAACCCGATCACCCCCGAGAGCGACAGCCACAGCCAGCGGCTTGGCTCGGCGCCGAACGGAATCGGCGTCCCCGTGAGAATCACGTGAGTGAGGACGAGGAGCACGAGGGCGGCCAGAAGGCGCAGGCGGTTCAGCGCGTCGGCGCCGATCCGGCGCACGGCGAGCGTGAATGCCGTGTAGCTACCGGTCCACAGCGCCGCGGTTCCAAGCGCGGCCAGCGCACCCAAGCGGTCGGCGGACATGACGGCCTACCGACGAGACACAAGCTCGAAACGAGCGACGAAGTGACGGAGCGGGCCTTCCCCCTCAACGATCCGGTACCCCGGAAGGGATTTCGCCTTCTTGGCGACGGCCTCGCCTCCGCAAATCACAGCGTCGAAGTGCGTGCGGGTGTACATCCGCCGCGGGATGGCCAAGCGCACCATCTCCAGACGCGGATAGACGGTGCGCCCCTCCGCGTTCGGGTGCGCGAACATCACACCCCCGATCTCGACGCCGCGCACGCCCGCCTCCAGGTAGAGCGCGTTCGTCACGGCCAAAGCCGGAAACGCCGACTGCGGGAATCCGGGGAGCAATCCCAGGGCGTCGATGTACACGGCGTGGCCGCCGATCGGCTCAATGATCGGAACGCCTCGGTCCTTGAGGCCCTCGCCGAGGTAGCGGGCCTGTCCGACCCGGTCGGCGAGGTACGCCGGATCGAGGGCTTCGCGCAGACCGACGGCGATCGATTCAAGATCCCGCCCCGCAAGGCCTCCGTACGTCGGGAACCCTTCCATCAGAATGAGCCGTTCCCGCGCCGCCTCGAACAGGTCGCGATCGTTCATCGCGAGGATCCCGCCGATGTTCGCGAGCCCGTCCTTCTTCGCGCTCATCGTCATGCCATCGGCAAGCGAGAAGATCTCCCGCGCGATCTCAAGCGGCGTCTTGTCCGCGTACCCCGCCTCTCGCTCGCGGATGAAGAAGGTGTTCTCCGCGAACCGGCACGCGTCGATGAACAGCGGGAGCCCGTGTCGGTGGGCGATCCGGCTCACCTCGCGCAGATTCTCGAGCGACACCGGCTGGCCACCGGCGCTGTTGTTCGTAATGGTCATCATCACGAACGGGATGCGCTCCGGACCCACCTCGGCGATGAGCTTCTCCAACTTCGCCGGATCGAGGTTCCCCTTGAACGGGTGCAGCGTCTGCGGTTCGTAAGCGACCTCGATCGGCAAGTCCACCGGATCGCCGCCGTTCGCGAGGAGGTTTGCCCGCGTCGTGTCGAAGTGCATGTTGTTCGGAATGATGTGCCCCGGCCGCACGACGGCCGAGAAGAGCACGTTCTCGGCCGCTCGTCCTTGGTGCGTCGGGAGGACGTAGCGAAAGCCGAAGATGTCGTCGACGGCGGCGCGGAACCGGTCGTAGCTTCGGCTTCCGGCGTATGACTCGTCGCCGCGCATCATCGCCGCCCACTGCTCCTGGCTGAGCGCCCCCGTTCCGGAGTCGGTCAGAAGGTCAACATACACGTCGTCGGCGCGCAGGTTGAACACGTTGTAGCCCGCCTCCACGAGGCGCGCTTCCCTCTCTCGAGGAGAACGCAGGGTGATCGGCTCGACCACCTTGATGCGGTACGGCTGGTAGATCGTTTCGTCCATCGGACTCCCCATTTCTGTAGATCCATCCACCACAAACCCGTCCGTTCCGAGTCGACGCCTTGCTCAAGCGCGACGGGACCGTGGACAGGGGATGTTCCGGCGCACGGCCTCGAGAGGATTCGACCTCCGCGTCACCCACCGTGGATTCGCCCGCATCGGCACGGCCAACGTAAACCACCCCCGCACGAAGAAGAGTCACAGAATGGTAGATGCGTGCCGCCGCCACGGCAAGGCAATCGGTTGACTCTTCGCGCGTTCTCTCCGTAGAGTTGGGAGAACGGGGGGGCGGCGTGCGAGCGGAGATCGATCGAGCCATTGCAGCAAACGAAGTCGAGGAGCTCGTTCGCGCGCTCGCCGAGGAGCGCTCCTCGGGAATTCGTTTCGCCGCACAGCGAATCGTCGACACAGCTTTGCAGGACGGCGTGTTGCTCGAACGCACGACGGAATTGGCTCAGAGGCCTGAGCCGTCGGCGCGACAGCTTGCCGCGATCCTCTGCGCGCACGTCTACGCCGAGGCGCCCGACCCGGCGCTCGATCTTGTAGTCGGCCTGATCGATGACGAGGAAGCCTCCGTACGCGACGCGGCCGCCGAGTCCGCCGGCCGACTTCTCGACGCGGAGTTCGCCCACGTCTTTCCCCGACTCGAGCGGTGGCGCGACGGCTCATCCTCCAGCGTCCGACGCGCCGTTCTCGTCGCCGCCGCAGGCGCCGCCCGCCGTGAGCGGACCGAGCGAGCCGACCCGCTCCTTCGCCTGATCGCCCCGCTGCTCAACGACCGAGATCCCCTCGTTCGGCGCTCGCTTGGCCCTTCGGCCGTCGCCGCCCTTCTGCAGCACTACCCGACCCTCACGTTCGAGCACCTCGTCCAATGGTCAACGTCGAACGACGAGCAGGTTCTGTGGAACGTAGCGATGGCGTTCACGTCGCCCGCCGCGGCCGACGTCGCCAAGAAAGCGCTCATCGTGCTGCGGAAACTGTCCCTCGACGAGCGGCGCTACGTTTGGCGGGCGGTTGCTACGGCGATGTGGAAGCTCGGGCGGAAGCGGCCTGACGTGGTTCGTCCCGAGCTCGCCCGCTGGCTCGAGGACGAGGAACGCGTCGACGTCGCGCGAGCGGCGCTGACGCACCTCTAGCCCTGCGTCAACCGGCGCCTGCGCCTATAATCCCGACGCCATGACCAAGAACGACCGCAAACCCGGCGCGCTCGTGACCGGCAGCTCGCGTGGCATCGGGGCCGCCATCGCGCGCCGCCTTGCCGAACTCGGATACGGCGTTTGCATCAACTACATGGCGTCCGAGGCCGCGGCCCGCGATCAGGTGAGGACGATCGAAGCGAAGGGCGGCCGAGCGATCGCCGTCCGAGCGGACGTCGCGTTGTTCTCCGACGTCGAACACATGGTCCAGAAGACGGCCGAGACCTTCGGCGGAATCCGCGTCGTCGTGAACAACGCCGGCCTTTCCGAACACACGACGGTCGAGGGACTGACAGTCGAGGCCTGGAACCGCGCCGTTGCCGTCAACTTGTCCTCCGCGTTCTACGCGGTCAAGGCCGCCCTCCCGTACCTGCGAAGCGAGCCTTGGGGACGTATCGTCAACATCTGCTCGCTCCGCGCGATGACCGGCTCCGACCACGGCGCCCACTACGCGGCGGCGAAGGCCGGGCTGATCGGACTGACCAAGTCGCTGGCCCTGGAACTGGCGCCGGCGATCACCGTCAACGCCGTCTCCCCGGGATACACGCGAACGGACATGACTCAGGACTCGCTCACCCGGCACGGCGAGGCTATCCTGTCCCGCATTCCGGCGCACCGCGCCGCGGAGCCGGAAGAGATCGCCGCCTTGGTCGGATTCCTCGCCTCGGAAGACGCGGCCTACATCACCGGTGAGACGGTCAACGCCAACGGCGGCATCTACATGAGATAGGTGGAGAGCACAGATGAAATCGACCGTGGAGATCCGCAAGTACCGGCCAAGCGACGACGCCGAGGCTTGCCGCCGCACCTGGAATGAAAGCGGCTGGGTCGACGGCGCGAAGAATGAGGAAGCATTCCGGCTGTTCGCCGAGAGCTCTCGGTCCGTCGTCTGTGTCGTGGATGGAGCCGCCGAGTGCTTCGTCAACATCCACGCCGGGACCCTCCGATACCTTGAGACCGAGATCCCCCTCGCATGCGTGACCGGCGTCGCAACCAGCCGCATCGTCCGCCGGCAAGGACTGGCGGGCCGAACGACTGCGCAGGCGATCGCCAACGAGGCGATCACCGGGACTCCCGTCGCCACGATTGGGGTTTTCGATCAGGGGTTCTACAACCGCCTCGGGTTCGGGAACGGCCCGTACGAGATCTGGTGCACGTTCGACCCCGCGCAGCTCCTGCCGCGCTCCACGCCGAAGACGCCGGTGCGGCTGACGTCGGCGGACTGGGAGGCGGTTCATGCCAATCGCCTGGAGCGCCACCGCGGGCATGGCGCCGCAACCATCGTGTCCAGCGAGCTTACCCACGCCGACATGCTCTGGGGCGAGAAGTCCTTCGGTCTCGGATACCGCGACGAGGCCGGCCACCTCACGCACCACATCTGGTGCTCGGCCGAGAAGCCGCGACGAGGTCCTTACTCCATCGAATGGATGGCCTTCCGCACCCGTGAGGAGTTCCACGAGTTGATCGCTCTGATCCACAGCCTCTCCGACCAGATCCACTCGATCGAGCTGCACGAGCCCCCGGGCGTGCAGCTCCAAGATCTGCTCCGTCAGCCGTTCAAGGGCCGTCGACTCACCGAGGCGTCCCCTCACGTCCAGCGCATGTCGTCCAGCGCCTACTGGCAGATTCGCATCCTCGACCTCTCCGCAACGCTGGCGGCCACGCACCTCCTCCGTGGGTCGGTGCGCTTCAACCTCAACCTCACGGATCCGATCGAAACAGCGCTTTTGCCGGATTCGTCGTGGCACGGAGTCGCAGGGTCATACATCGTGACGCTCGGCCCGGAAAGCGGCGCCGAACTCGGCACCGATCCGACGCTCCCGACGCTGCGCGCGTCCGTGAACGCCTTCTCTCGCGCCTGGCTCGGGGTTCGGTCGCCGACCGCCCTTTCCTGGACGGACGACCTTGAAGCACCGCCCGAGCTTCTGCAAGAGCTCGATCGAGCCCTCGCGCTGCCCACGCCGGCGTCCGATTGGGATTACTAGGCAAGGCAGATTCGGCACCGTTGAACCGCTGGTTCCGTGACCGCGACACACCTATGATGGGGGTCCGAGGGTTCGATCCCTCGAACTCGAAAGGAAGGGTTGACAGATGAGGGTATTGCGAGGAGTCATCACCGGAGGTGGCATCGGAGCGTTCTTCTTCTTCAGCTGGGTCATTGAGGCGCTCTGGAACAGCATCCTGGTCGATCAGCTTGGCCTCGTCGCGGTGAAAGTGAACTACTGGCAGGCGGCCGCGCTGTGGTTCCTGTCGATCATTTTCTTCGCCGGAGTCGGCCTCGGTGCGTCGACGCGTGTGCGCCGGTGGTGGAGGAGCGACTAGGTCGTCTGCACCGACAAGTTCGATGGGTGCCGCCCGAGCGTTGCTTCGGACGGCGTTTTGCGCATGTCGGAAGGAGCTCGATCCTGAGCGCAGCGATCGTCTCGGCGCAAGGCCCTTGGGCGGAGCTTCGTCCCCTGATGGACGAGCATTTTGTCATTCTCGACACCGAGACTACAGGCCTCCTTGCGCCAGAACTCGTCTCGGTCGCCGTAGTCGACCGCCACGGGCGGACGGTGCTATTCGAGACGGTTCGCCCGGCAAAACCAATCGAGCCGGAGGCGAGCCGCATCTCCGGAATTACGCTGGAGTCTGTCGCGGACCGACCGGAGTTCCCGACCGTTGCCGACAGCGTCTCTCGAGTACTTGACGGTCGGCTCGTGGTCATCTACAACGCCGCTTACGACACGCAGGTACTCCGCAATACGTATGCCCGCTACGGGATCGAAATTCCCGTCTTCCGCCCGTGGTGCGCGATGGAATGGTTCGCGCGTCTCTACGGCGAATGGGACAAAAGTCGCGGCGCCTACGTCTGGCAGTCGCTGTCAAAGGCGGCCGCGTACTTCGGAGTGACCCAGGAATCGGCACACAACGCCGTCGCGGACTGCCTCACGACGTGGAAGATTCTCGAGGAGGCCTTCCGGCGCTCCGGCCTGCGAGTTCCCGGCATGGAGCCGCTTCTCTAGGTTCGCGGCCCGCCGTGGCAGCGGTGACCGGCGCCCGCGCTGTCCGTATACTTTCCTCAAGGAGGAGGAACCATGGAGAAGAGGCTCTACCGGAGCCGAACCAACTCGATGCTCGGAGGGGTCTGCGGCGGGCTCGCCGAGTACTTCAGCGTAGACGTCACCCTGATCCGTCTCTTGTTCGTCCTCTTCGCCGTCGTCACGGGAGTCGGGATCCTCGCCTACTTCGTTCTCTGGCTCGTCGTCCCGACCGAGAACCAACCGACGGCAGACCTCGGAGAGCGGATCCACGAAGGAGCGGAGGAAATTGCCGATCGCGCCCGGACCATGACCGAAGACCTGCGGTCGCCCGAGGGGTCGCGTCGCTCAGGCGCCACGGTCGTCGTTGCTCTCGTGCTGATCTTGATCGGCGTCGTCTTCTTATTGCGCAACGTGGGCGTATCGTGGGCCCGATGGATCAGGCTCGGAATCCTGTGGCCGATCATTCCGATCGGCCTCGGCGTTGCCCTCCTGTGGCGGCGTCTCCGGGGAGGAGGATCGAAGTGAACCTTCGACACCTTAGCGAACTCATCCTCCCGCTTCTCGTCCTTGGAGCGGGAATCGTGCTTCTCTTGA
Organism: Thermotogota bacterium; assembly: GCA_039679545.1. GTDB lineage: Bacteria > Bipolaricaulota > Bipolaricaulia > UBA7950 > UBA9294 > JAPLGD01. Next base: position 25,401 of record JBDKUT010000119.1, on the reverse strand, counting down.
ACACGCTCGAAGTCGTCTCGTGGGCCGTGTGGGAGGACATCGCCCGATTTTGGCCCGTCCTTCTGATTGCCATCGGACTGAGCGCGCTCCTCCGAGGGGTGAGAGGGGGTTCGTCGTGACGGGCCGACCATTCCGAGGCGCGATCCTCGTTCCTCTCCTTCTCATCGCATTCGGCGTTGTCGTCCTCCTCGTCAACTTCGGCGTGCTCGACGCGCGAGACACGTGGCACGTCGTCTTGCGAGGCTGGCCGATCGTGATCATCCTGCTCGGGGTGGACCTCTTTCTGTCGAGGGCCTCGTCAGGACACGCCTTCGGCGTGCTCGTCCTCGTGTGCGTCGTCGCGGCCGCGGCCTTCGCCGCCGTGAACTTCGCCGTTCCCGCACATTGGATCACGGAGACCGTCCAGATTCGCGAGCCTCTTCCGGCGGCGTCCGCCGTCGAGATCGCGGCGGCGTGCCCCGAGTGCGCGATGACCCTGAGCGGAGGAGCTTCCCACGACCGCCTCGTCGAGGGATCGGCGGAGGTTCGTTGGATGGATCGCTTTACGCGAGTGTCGGAAGCGGACGGAACGGCATTCCGCCTCGAGCTTCAGGGCAAGCCTCGCCTGCCGTTCACGGTTCGCTCCCCGCGTCACCGGCCCGCTTGGGACCTTCGCGTCGCGGACGAGCTGGCGATGACGGTCTCGCTCTCCGGAGCCCGGTGCGACGTTGACCTCACGAAGTCGAACGTCGCCGTGCTTTACGTCCGGGCCGACGGAGAGGCCTCGATCCGCCTGTCCAAGGTTCGGGCGGGGACGGCCTACGTCACCGCGGAATCCGTGCGCATCGAGGTTCCCGAAGGAATCGGGCTTGTGGTCGAGGGAACCGACGCTGTCGGTCGACTGCTCGTCCCGGACGCCTACCAGCGCGGCCCGACCTCCGTGGCCTCGCCGCGGGCCGACACCGCGGACGTCCGCACGCGCGTCGTCATCCTACCGGGAGCCGAGCGCGTCGAGATCGCGCCGGCCGGCACAGAAACGGCCACACCGAAGACGTAGTAGGCGTTCTAGCTCTATGGCTGCGGCTTCCAGAACTGCCAGAACTTCCGCGCGACAAGGTTGGCGCGGACTTCGCCGTTCGCCGCGACGACGCGGAAGTCCATGACATGGCTCCGCCCCGTTCGCACGTCCGTGATCCGGCATACTGCTGTGGCTCGGGCGTTCACCGTCCCGCTCGTGAAGTTCACCTCAACGTTGCCGAGGTTCAGCCGCGCCGCCGTCAGGGCGAGCACGGCGTCGGCCGAGCCCTCGTCCGAGATGATGCGAATGTCGCGATCCCCGAGCTTGATCCGCAGCGCCGCTTCGAGGTCCAGAACCCCGGCCGGAGACGGCTCGTTCCCCACCCGAATCGCTACGGTGCGCACGCCGGCGAGCGGATCCGGCGCCGGCCAGAGGAGTACGACCGCGATGATCGCCGCAACAACGACCACAGCCCCTACAATCCGCCATCCCCGCTTCGTCATGCGTCCTCCTGCGTTCTGCGACTTCTCCATCGATCGTACTGCACGCGGCCGAGAGACGAAAGACACCTCGACTCAGAGATCGCTTGATCGCCCGACGGTCTTCGCGTAAGGTCCCCGAACCCACGCAGGGGAAAGTGAGCAGGCGGCGCATGAAGGGGAAAACCGTGGCCAATCAGCCGGGTCGATCAAAGTTTCAACGATGCCTCTTCGCCATCCTTCTCGTCGCCGGAGTCGCCGCAGTCGGAGCCCTCGTCTACGTCTTCGCTTTCGGCCCCCTCGCGCCGCCCCCTCCGACCGTCTCCCGAGAACCGGCGAGCATCCCGGTGTCCCCGCCGGAGACGGCGCCCGTCGAAGAAGAAACTCACGAGACGGCTGTCGCGGAGGCACAGACGGTTCAGACACCCTCGACGCCCGGACCCGTCGCCGAGGCTTCTCCCGCGGCCTCGCCCGTGACGGCCGAGGAGCCTCCCATCGGGTACGCGCGCGGGAGCCGCGCGCCTGACTTCACGCTACGCACTCTGAACGGCGAGTCGGTCACGTTGTCCAGTTACCGCGGGCACATCGTGGTTCTCGACTTCTGGGCAAGCTGGTGCGGACCGTGTCGGACCTCGATGCCCGCCCTGCACGCCCTGTGGGAAGGTTATCGCGACCACGGCGTCGTCCTCATCGGGATCAGCCTCGACCGCACGGAGAGCGACGCGCGAACGTACCTTCGGGCCAACCGGTACGACGGGATGATCGCCGTGTGGGATTCCGCCAAGGCATCCCAGGCTGTGGCCCGGGCCTACGGCGTCGTCGGGATCCCAAGAACGTTCGTTATCGACGCTGACGGAATCGTTCGATTCGCCGGACACCCCGCGACGCTCTCCGCCGATCTTATCGACCTGTATCTCTAGGCCGCCATCCTCCCGGCGTCTGCCGTCGCCCGGGGTGGGGTATACTGCACTTATCTTGGTTCCGTCGCCTGTTCTCGGCGACGCAAGGGGGCACGTTGAACACGCTGACTGCGTATCGAGGCATCGTCGCCGATATGAGCAAGCTCGGCTCCGCCTTGAGTCTCCTCGGATGGGACCAGCAGACGTACATGCCAGCGAAGGGCGTCGCGATCCGTTCTCAGGTCATGGGCAAGCTCAACAAGATGCAGTTTGAGCTCCTCGTCTCCGAGGAGCTCGGGAAGTACCTTGCGGAGCTCCGGAACACCGACGGGCTGTGCGAACTTGAGCGGGCAAGCGTCCGCCGCATCGGGAAGGATCACGACCGCAACCGTGCGATCCCCGCGGAGCTGATCGAGGAGCAGAGCATTGCACAATCCCAAGCGCAGACCGCGTGGGTCGCGGCGCGGCAGGCCTCCGACTTCGCCGCCTTCCAACCCCACCTCGAGAAGATGGTGGGCTACGCGCGCAAGTTCGCCGAGTACTACGGCTACGAGGAACATCCGTACGACGCGCTCCTGGAGGACTACGAGCCCGCCATGACGTGCCGAAAGCTCAAGGCGATCATCGAGCCCCTGCGCGCCGAACTCGTTCCGTTCCTCCGACAACTGACGGAGAAGGGAACGCGCCCCGACACGTCGCTCCTCAACGGCACGTTCGCCGCGGAAACGCAGCGTCGTCTCTGCCGACGCGCCCTTGAGGTCATCCGTTACGACTTCGACGCCGGCGATCTCGCCGACGTCGCCCACCCCTTCACCACAACGATCGGACCGGGCGACGTCCGAATCACGAACCGCTACCTGGAACAGCATCTCTTGTCGAGTCTGTTCGGCGCCCTCCACGAGGGCGGGCACGCACTCTACAACCAGGGAATGCCAGAGGAGCTGTATGCCCTCGGCCTTGCTCGCGGATCGTCGAACGGCATTCACGAATCCCAATCTCGGATGATTGAGAACCAGATTGGGCGAAGCCTCCCGTTCTGGACCTTCTTCCAGCCCGTTCTCGCCGAGTTCTTCCCCCAGTTCAAAAAGGCAAAGGCGAAGGACCTGTACGCCGCCGCAAACGTCGTTTCGCCGTCGCTCATCCGCGTCGAAGCGGACGAGGTCACGTACAACTTCCACATCATGGTACGGTTCGAGATCGAGGCGGGCCTCCTCGACGGCTCGATCGACGTCGCCGAACTCCCACGGCTGTGGAACGACGCGATGAAGCGCTACCTCGGTGTCGTTCCCCCGAACGACGCGCAGGGCGTGTTGCAGGACGTACACTGGTCGATGGGCTATTTCGGCTACTTCCCGTCGTACATGTTGGGGAACCTCTACGCGGCCCAGATGTTCCGCACGATCCGCAAGGAGATCCCGACACTCGACAAGGCGATCCAGGCCGGCGACTTCGAGCCGCTCCTCGGATGGCTACGCGAGAAGGTCCACCGGCACGGTGGGGCGTACGAGCCCCAGGAGCTCATGAAGCGAATTACCGGCCACGAACTCGACGGCTCGCACTTCGTCACCTACGTGACGGAAAAGTACGGGGCAATCTACAAGCTCTAGCGGAGAGATCCGGTCGGATCGTTCGGCGCCCGGGTCTCTTCCTGACTACTCGTCGTCTTCGCGTGGTGCGCTCTTTCGATGCCCGCGGCGGTCTGGCCGCCCGCGCGGCGGCCTCTGGGCCTTGCGCGCGGAGATCGGCAGCTGCTGTTTCCTCGCGAGCTTCGACGTCTCCGTGCAGAGCGCCACCAGCGCGTCGTGGATGGTTTCCAACTGGTACTCGCGCGTCCTCTGGGTTACCGGGATGAAGTCGACCGTCATCGCGCCGAGTTGCTTAGCCAGCCGCTCCATCGCGGCAAGGCAGGACACCGCTCCGTTCCCGGAACCGCCCGCTGCGGCCACGCAGATCGTCGGTTTCTCCGCGAGCGCGCTCGCCGCGCTCCCCGACTTCGTGGCTTCGCAGCGACGCAGCCGATCGAAGAAGGCCTTGAACGCCTCACTCGGCTCGCCGAAGTACACCGGCGTCACCCACACGAATGCCTCGGCCTCAGCGAACATCGCATGCAATTCCTCGAAGTCGTCCTCCAACTGGCACTCGTGCGTCGTCTTGCACGAACCCCAGCCATCCGCACAGACCGCGCACCGCTCGATCATGTAGCTCGGTAGGTTGACCACCCGTGCCGGACTCCGGCCGTCCACAACCCCCTGTCTCGCCGCTTCCCCGCACGCAGCGGTCAGGCCAGCTTCGTTCGGGCTGGATGTTACGACAAGAACCTTCATCGCTCTCCTTTCCGCCGTCGCTCACCCTCGAGCGCCGTAAGCACTCGTTCCGGCGTGAACGGCGTTCGCCGCAGGCGGATGCCCACGGCGTCGTAGATCGCGTTGGCGATCGTGGGAATCGGCCCGTTGATCCCAATCTCGCCCACGGACTTCGCACCCATCGGACCCGTCGGCTCGTACGATCCTACGAGGATCACCTCAAGGTTCGGGACGTCGAGAGCCCCCGGGATCTTGTAGTCGAAGAGAGACGGGTTTCGCACCCGCCCCGTCGAGCTGATCAGCATCTCCTCGCTCAAGGCGTAACCGATCCCGTTGACGATGGCCCCCTCCATCTGACCCTCCGCCATGAGGGGGTTGATCGCGACGCCGCAGTCCACGGTGGCCACGTAGTGCACGACCTTCACGCGCCCCGTCTCCAGGTCCACGGCTACCTCGGCGAAATTGGCCAGGAACGGCGGCGGGGACTCCGTCGGAACGCACGACGCCGTCGCCGCGATCTGGAACTGGTCCGACGAGTACATCGCCCGTCGGCACACCTCGGCAAGCGAAACGCGGGCTCCGCCGGAACCGACAACGTGCTCGCCGGCAAGCCTCAGGTCCTCGACGGACGCTTTGAGCATCGGCACGGCTACCGATAGGATCTGCTCGCGGACCTTCTCCGCGGCCCGCTGGACGGCCATCCCCGACACGTACGTCGTCGACGACGCGTACGCACCGACATCAAACGGCGTCAGGTCCGTGTCGGACGACGTCACAATCATCCGCGACACGGGAACCCCGAGCACCTCGGCGGCAATCTGGGCGAGGATCGTGTCCGAACCGGTCCCGATGTCCGTGGCTCCGACGAGCAGGTTGAACGAGCCGTCCTCGTTCATTTTGATCGTCGCCGCAGCCATGTCGATCTGCGGGATCCCCGAGCCCTGCATCATGATCGACATGCCGACGCCGTGGACCCACGGCCCCTCCCGGCGCTGGGTCCCTCGCTTCTCGCGCCAGCCGATCCGCTCGGCGCCGACTGCAATGCACTGTTCGAGCTCGCAGCTCTTGACCGTCTGCGAGACGCCTTCGCGACCCTCTCCAAGCTTCTCGAAGATCGGCGACGTCTCTCCCGCTCGGATGTGGTTTCGCCGCCGCAGCTCGATTGGGTCGAGGCCGAGGCGCTCCGCAAGTTCGTCCATCGCCGTCTCAAGCGGGAAGTAGCCCTGCGTCGCGCCGTAGCCGCGGTACGCTCCCGGAACCGGAAGGTTCGTGTACACCGCCTGCCCGTAGAAGTGCGCGTTCTTCGCCTTGTTGTAGAGCGGCAGCGTCTTCGAACCCGTGTTGGCGAGCACGGTCAGGCCGTGCGCCCCGTACGCCCCCGTGTTCGACGTCGCCTCCATCTCGATCGCGTGGAGCACGCCGTCCTTCTTCGCACCCAGCTTCACCCGGACCCGCATCGGATGGCGCGTGCGTGCCGCCACGAACTCCTCGGCACGCGACAGGCTGATGAACGCGGCGCGTCCCGTCTGGAGCGTCACCCAACCCGCGATGTCCTCGAGCAGGACCTCCTGTTTCGTGCCGAATCCCCCACCGACGCGCGGTTTGATCACCCGAATCCTTTGGATGGGAATGCCGAGGGTCTGCGCGACGATGCGCCGAACGTGGAACGGCACCTGCGTGCTCGTCCGGAGAACCAGTCGATCGTCGCTGTCAAGGTAGCTGTGGACCACGTGGGTCTCGACCGGCGTGTGTTGGGCGTACTGCGTCTCGCACGTCGCCTCGATCACGACGTCGGACTCTGTGAACCCCCGCTCGACGTCGCCGACGTCGATGTCCACGTCGGCAACAACGTTCCGTGCTGCCTCGTAGATCCCCGTCGAGTCCGCCTCGTCGTGGATGACGGGCGCTCCCTCGGCTCGCGCCTCGTCGATCGAGAGCACCGCGGGAAGCTGTTCGTACGTGACCCGAATCGCTCGCAGGGCCTCCTCCGCCGCCGCCGCTGTCTCCGCCGCCACCGCCGCGACGCGATCCCCGATAAAGCGGACCTTCGTGTCGAACATCCGCGCGTCGTAGGGCGACGGCTCCGGATAGCCCTGCCCTGCCGTCGTGTGCCGCGTCGAAGGGGTGTTCTCGTGCGTCAGGATGGCGACCACATCAGGGATCTGCGCGGCCGCGGAGGTATCGATTCGAACGATGCGCGCGTGCGCGTGAGGGCTGCCGAGGATCTTGATGTGGAGCACATTCGACAAATCGACGTCGGCCACGAACTTCGGCTTCCCCTTGACCAGTCCGACACCGTCGACCTTACGGACGCTCTGACCGACAACGACAAACGACTCTCGCGTTCGCTCAGCCATTCCGTCCGCCCCTCATCTGTTCGGCCGCCGCTTGGATCGCTCGGATCTGTTTCACGTAGCCGGTGCAACGGCACAGATTGCCCGAAATCGCTTCGCGGATCTCCCCCTCGCTCGGGGCCGGGTTCCGGGACAGAAGGTCGTAGGCGGAGAGGACCATGCCCGGTGTGCAGTAGCCACACTGCACGGCACCTTCATCGAGGAACGCCGCCTGGATCGGGTGAAGCGCGTCACCCTTCGCGAGCCCTTCGATCGTCACGATCACCTTGCCCTCCGCTTTCGCCGTCAGGACAAGGCAGGCGTTGACCGCTCGCCCGTCGAGGAGCACGGTACACGCCCCGCAGTCCCCCGAGCCGCACCCCTTCTTGACGCCGACGTATCCCTCGCGGCGCAGGACTTCGAGCAACGTGTCTCCCGGGCTCGCATCGACCGTGCGGCGCACGCCGTTGATCGTCAGTTTGCGACTCGTCATCGCGCGTCCTCCGACCCGCCACCCGTCAGCCGCTCAAGGCAGCGCCGCACGCCGACCTCCGTCAGCTTTCTGCGGTACGACTCCGACGCGCGGCGGTCGTCGCGAGCGTCGACCCGTCGCGCCGCAAGCGACGCCACCTCACCAACCGTCGTCGACGACAGGTGCCGGCCTTCCAGAACCTGCTCCACGTCAGGAAGCCGCCGCGCCAAGGCCGGCGTTCCGCCCACGGCAACTCGCACGCGACTGCAAACGCCCTTCGTAACCTCCACAACGCAGGCGCAGTTCAGAAGCCCAACGTCGAACCCTGTTCGCACGAACTTCTCGAACGCGCCTCGTGTTGAGGGTGTCCGTTGAGGCAACCGGATCCCCGTGACGAGCGGAGCGACGTTCTGCGATCGCGAAGCGTAGAACTCCGCCGCCGGAACCGAGCGTGCTGCACCGTTGAAGACTTCGACCTCCGCGTCAAGAACCAACAGCGCGAGGACGACGTCCGACCAAGGATGCGCCCGCATCGCGGCGCCGCCGATCGTCGCCACGTTGCGCTGCAGCGGAGACGCGACCTGTCGAAGCACGTCACGGAGGAAGCCACCTACGTAGGCGGCGATCTCCGGAGTCTCAAGGACCGCCGAGAGGGTCATCCCGGCACTGATCGCGAGTCCTGCGCGGCCCGCGCTGACCCTTGCTCGGCTGAGCCCCGACACGTCGATCAGCGTCGTCACCGTCTCCGGGGTGTAGAGGACGAGGTCGATTCCCCCGCCGAGGAATCGCGTCGTCTCCGGGTCGGCCGTCCGAAGCCTCCACGCCTCGTCCGCCGTGGTCGGTCGGACAATCGACTGGATGTGGCGAAGTCCCACGTCTTCCACGTCTCCTTCTCAATCTTCGTATCGATTATTGCCATCGCCCCGGACCGAAACAAGCGGCCTGCGCATCGCACATCTTGTCGTATCCTCCATGGTATGCTATCCTGTGACTGCGCATAGCGGCTTCCTGTCCGGAACGCCGTGCCTCATCCGGCGGGCGGAGTATGGTCAGAGAGTGACGGCTCCGCCCGCTCTCTGTTCACCAGGGCCACGCGGTGGCGACACGGATCCGAAGGCTATTGCCTGCGTCTCCTCCTGCCGCCGCACCGCACCTCTGGCGACAGACTATCAGTAACTGGGTGATCACTGACACGAGCAGAGATGCCGCGCTCCGAAGGTCGTCTACGCACTGTCTCTGCACGGGAGTCGTCACGCGGACAACTAGAAGCAGAACTGTAGCGACAAGGATGAGCACTGAGTCCAGAGCCCATAGGAAGGCGGCAAGCCGACGCCGGACACTAGGAAGCCCCGGGAGGAGTTGGCGGAAGCCGCCCGTGATTCACGTCCGCTTGTGCTTTTGCGCCCTTCAGACATGTTCTCTCCTCTGTCTCTGCGACTGGTAACAGGGACAGAGAACCCAACAGAAGAAGGAAGTGGACACGCTGGGTGGTGCCGTTGTCTGACCGTCCGACAGCCGCTATCCTCTCCTCGCGGGCTGCTGAAAGCGCCGACCGGAACGGAGGTTCGATGAGGAGAACGATCGACAACGCTGTCGTATGGGACGGGGAGCGGGTGATCGAGCGTGGGTCGATCCGAATCGAAGATGCCAGGATCGTGGCGGTCGATGCGGGGGAGGGTCGTTTCGCGGCGGACGAGCGAATCGATGCCGAGGGAAGGCTCGCGCTCCCTGGGCTCATCAACGCCCACACGCACCTCTACAGCAGCCTAGCGCGAGGGATGTTCCTCCCCGGCTACGCGCCGCGGTCGTTCACTCAGATCCTCGAGCAGCTTTGGTGGCGGCTCGACAAGGCGCTCGACGACTCCGCCGTAACGACGAGCGCCCTCGTCGGCGCGATGGAGGCGGCCCGGTGCGGGGTGACGACCCTGATCGACCATCATGCAAGTCCGAACGCGATTCCCGGCTCGCTCGACCGTGTGTACGACGCCGTATGCCGCCGAGTCGGGCTTCGTGCGGCTCTGTGCTACGAAACGTCCGATCGGGACGGGGATGAGCGCGCCCTCCTCGGCATCCAAGAGAACGCCCGCTTCCTCGCCGCCCTCAACCCGCAGGATTCGCTCTGCGCGGGACACTTCGGGCTTCACGCCTCGCTGACGCTCAGCGATCGGACGCTCGAGTCCGTCGCGGCGAAGCTCCCGGACGGCGAGGGGATTCATGTTCACGTCGCCGAGGGACCGGAAGACGAGCCGCAGTGTGTGGAGCGCCACGGCCTTCGTATCGTTCCACGGCTCGACCGGTTCGGGCTTCTCCGCCCGCGCTCGATCCTCGCTCCTTGCCTCCATGTGGACGTCGCCGAGAAAGACTTGATCGCCAAGCGGGACGCCATCGTCGTCCACAACCCACGCTCCAACATGAACAACGCCGTCGGCACCCTTGACCTCAACGGGGTCCTCGACCGTGACATCCTCGCCGGGCTTGGGACGGACGGGCTCGGAGCGAACATGCTCGCCGAGCTCTTCACGGCCGGACTGGCTCAGCGGCAGGCACGGCAGGACGCTCTCGCTGGGGCCTTCCCACAGCTCGACCGGCTTCTCTTCCGCAACAATCCGGCGATCGCCGAGCGCGTCTTCGAAGTCTCGGCCGGACGCCTTGTCCCCGGCGCTCCCGCCGACATCACCATCCTCGATTACACGGCCCCGACTCCGCTGTCGGGCGACACCGTTCTCGGTCATCTCTTGTTCGGGGTCGCCGTACACGCTCTCCGCGTGAGCGACCTGTTCGTGGGTGGCCGTCCCATCCTGCGCCACGGCGCCTTCGTCGACCTCGACGAGCGCGAGGAGTACGCGCACGCTCGAGAAGAGGCGCGCCGCCTGTGGAAGCGAATCGCATGAGGATGCGACCGTGATCCACTCCATGCACCCGACACCCTTCGAGCCGCTCCTTCACCGGGTCCTCGACGAGTACCGTGAGCGGGGGAGCATCCTCGGGATCCCCGAGACCCTCTTCTACAGGCCGCAGAAGGCCGCGCCATACGCCACCCGCATTTTCGGCTCTCCGCTCGCAACTCCGATCGGTCCGGCCGCCGGTCCCCACACCCAGCTCGCGGGGAACATCGTCTCGGCGTGGCTGTGCGGCGGGCGCTTCATCGAGCTGAAGACGGTCCAAGTGATGGATGAGCTCGAAATTCCGCGCCCGTGCATCGACGCCGCCGACGAGGGATACAACGTCGAGTGGTCGCAGGAGCTTCGCCTGGAGGAGTCTGCCCGCGAGTACGCCTCGGCGTGGGCCCTCGTCCACATCGTCCATCGGCTCCTCGAAGGGCTCGCTCCAATCGGCACCGTCTTCAACATGAGCGTCGGCTACAACCTCGAGGGGATTCGCAGCCCACGGATGCAGCAGTTCATGAACTCCCTCGAGGACGCCGCGGAGCTGCTCGACCCCATCCGCAAGGCGCTCCGGGACCACTTCCCACGCTTCGCCGACGTCGACATCCCGGACCGCATCACGAACAGCGTCACCCTCTCGACAATGCACGGTTGCCCGCCCGACGAGATCGAGCGAATCGCGACGCACCTGCTCGAAGAGCGCGGCCTGCACACGACCGTCAAGCTGAACCCGACGCTTCTCGGAAAGGAGCGCCTGGTTGAGATCCTTCACGACCGCCTCGGTTGCGCGGAGATCGAGGTCCCCGACGCCGCGTTCGCCCACGACCTCTCCTACGATCGGGCGCGGAAGCTGATCGGCTCGCTTCGCCAGGCCGCCGATCGATGCAACCGGGTCTTCGGCGTGAAGCTCTCGAACACCCTCGAGGTGCGGAATCACCGCGGCGTCCTCGCGGGAGCCGAGATGTACCTTTCGGGCCGCCCGCTCTACCCGATCACCCTCAACCTCTTCCTTCAACTGCGGCGCGAGTTCCCGGGGCTTCCAGTTTCGTATTCCGGCGGAGCGAACGCCGACAACGTCGCATCGCTCCTCGCCGCCGGCGCGTGCCCCGTGACGGTCGCCTCCGACCTTCTGAAACCCGGAGGATACGGCCGACTCACCCAGTGTCTGGAACGCATCTCCGACGCCATGGCCGCGGCGGGCGCTGGATCGCTCGCGGCATTCGCCGCCGACGCCGATCGCACCCTGGAACGCGTCGCGGCTGATGCTCTCTCCGACCCCCGCTACGCGAAGGGCTACGCCCCGGCGGAGCTGCCTAAGGTGGCGTCGCCGTTGACGGCGTTCGATTGCATCGCCGCTCCGTGCGTCGAGGCGTGTGCGATCTGCCAGGACGTGCCCGAGTACGTCGGCCACCTCGAGGACGGGGACCCGGACGCCGCGCTCGCGACGATTCTCCGCCGGAACCCGCTGCCCGGCATTACCGGCCACATCTGCACGCACCTCTGCCAAACCCGTTGCACGAGAACGAATGTCGACCAAGCCGTTGGGATTCGCGACCTAAAGAGGTTCGCCGCCGAGCACGGGGAAGCCCGACTCACTTCCGCCGCCTCCACGGGACACCGAGTCGCGGTGATCGGCGCCGGGCCGGCGGGACTCGCCGCCGCCTTCCACCTCGCGCTCGCGGGCGTCGCCGTCACGATCTTCGAGGCCAAGGATCGGGCCGGCGGGATGCCGGCGCTCGCGCCCGCATTCCGGCTTCCCCCAGGCGTCGTCGCTGCCGACGTCGCACGCGTTGAGGCACTCGGCGTCGAGATCCGCAGAAACACGCCGATCAAGGCGCCGCCGAGCGACCTCCTCGCGCAGGGCTTCGCCGCCGTCTACGTCGCCATCGGCTTCCCAAGAGACTCGATGCCCACGGACATCGCGGGAATCGACTCCGAAGGCGTCTACGGCGCCATCGACTTCCTCGATCGCGTGGCCCACGGTCGACCGCCAGCCCTCGGATCCTCCATCGTAGTGGTCGGCGGCGGGAACACGGCGATGGACGCCGCGCGAACGTCAAGTCGCCTCAGCCACCAACCGTGCACCGTCGCCTACCGCCGGACGCGCGCCGAGATGCCGGCGGACGGCGAAGAGGTCGCCCTCCTGCTCGAGGAGGGAAACGTTCTTCTTGAGCTCGTCTCTCCCGTCCATGTCATCGCCGAGCGAGGACGCGTCGTGGCCCTCGAGTGCCTGCGCAACCGGCTCGACGAGCCTGATCCCGACGGCCGCCGACGCCCCGTGCCGATTCCGGGAAGCGCGTTCCGGCTTCCTGCCGACGCCGTCATCGTCGCCACCGGCCAGCGCTCCGATCGTGATCTCCTTCGCTCCTGGAACCTCGAAACCCGACCGGACGGGGGCGTCGTCGTCCAGGAGGCCACGGGCCGAGCGGCGCCGGATCAGGTGTACGCCGGCGGCGATCTTGTCCGAGGGCCGGCGATCGTCGTCGCGGCGGCCGCCGACGGACGGCGTGCTGCGGAGGCCATCCTTGCCGAGCTGGGACTCCCGGCCCCGACGAATCGCGAGCCACCCAGCGCGTCTCGCGACGTGGAGGAGGCTCGGTGGCGTCGAGCCCGGCGTGTCGAGCGCCAGGAGCCGGCCCGCCTTCTCGTTGCACAGCGCGAAGGGTTCGAGCTGGTGACGTCCGGCCTCGACGCCGAAGAGGCGTCGCGGGAAGCCTCCCGTTGCCTCCAATGCGCAATCGTCTGCGAGAAGTGCGTCCAGGTCTGCCCCAACCGCGCCAACGTCCCGTACGAGATCGAGCCGATCGACGTCGAGGTCCCCGTCGTGTCTCTTGAGAACGGCACTGTTGTGGGCCGCGAGTGCGTCTCGATCGCTCAGCCGCGGCAGATCCTCCACATCCACGACCTGTGCAACGAGTGCGGCAACTGCGCGACGTTCTGTGTTCACGAAGGAAAGCCGTACGCCGAGAAGCCACGGCTCTTCTGGGACCGCGTTGCGTTCGATGCCGCCGAGCGGAATGCCCTGTTCGTCGACGGCACGGCGCTTTACGCCAAGACTACGGACGGTGCGTCCATTCGCATTGCCCTGACAGAAGACGGGTACGCGTATGAGGATCCGGACCTCACGGCCCGCCTGACCCCGGTCTTCGCTGTCGTGGGCGTGCAGCTGCGCAGAAAGGGCAAGAGAACCCGCTCTCTGCGCGCCGCCGCCGAGACGACGGTCCTGTTGCACGCCCTGCGCAAGTCCGCCCCATTCATCCTCTCGCATCCCGAGAAAGGAGCCTTCTGATGGGTCGCATCGCTGCCTTGCGCTGCATCAGCTGTGGGGTCGAGTACGACCCCACACGCATCGACTACACCTGCCCCTCCTGCGGGCCGCGGCGCGGTACGCTCGAGGTTCTCTACGACTACGACCGGTTGCGTCGGACGTTGAAGCCATCGTCCTTCTCCGAGACCGGACTCCCCTCGATGTGGCGGTACGAAGCGCTCCTCCCGATCGAGGATCGTCGGTTCATCCAACCGCTCCGCGTCGGCTGGACACCGCTGTACGCGTTCCCGAGTCTCGCGAAGGAGCTTCGGCTCGCCGCGTTCTACGTCAAGGACGACGGGCAAAACCCGACGGCTTCGTACAAGGATCGCGCGAGTTCGGTGGTCGTCATCAAGGCTCAAGAGAAGGGAAAGCCGGTCGTCACGTGCGCATCCACGGGGAACGCGGCGTCGTCCCTCTCCGGATTCGCGGCGTCGACCGATCTCCGGACGATCATCTTCGTTCCCGAACGTGCCCCGGAAGCCAAAGTGGCCCAGCTCCTGATCTACGGCGCCCAGGTCTTCCTCGTCCGCGGGTCGTACGACGTAGCCTACGACCTCGCCGCGGAGGCGGCCGAGGCGTTCGGCTGGTACAACCGATCCGCCGCCGTGAACCCCTACCTCGTTGAGGGGAAGAAGACCGGGGCTCTCGAGATCGCAGAGCAGCTCGGCTGGAACCCTCCCGACGTCGTTCTCATCGGCGTCGGGGACGGCTCGGTGGTCAGCGGCCTCTGCAAGGGGTTCGACGAACTCGTTCGCCTCGGGCTGATCGAGCGCGCCCCTCGCGTGATCGGCGTCCAGGCGGAGGGGTCGGCGCCCATCGCCCGCGCGTTCGCCGCGTACCGGGGACGCACCGTAGCGATCGAGGACGGGGAAGCCCACACCGTTGCTGACAGCATCTGCGTCGGGAAGCCGCGTGACATCGTCAAGGCCGTTACCTATGTTGCACGGAACGGCGGCGAGTTCGTCACGGTGAGCGACGCGGAGATCCTCGACGCCATCGTCATGTTGGCTCGCACGACCGGCGTGTTCGCCGAGCCGGCCGGAGCGGCCTCCTACGCGGGGCTTCGCAAGCTCGTCGCGACGGGTACACTGGAAGGGAAGACGGCGGCCGTCGTGGTCTCCGGGAACGGGCTGAAAGACGTGACTTCGCCGAGAACGATCGTCGGATCCCCCATTCCCGTCGAGCCGTTGCTGAAGGAGGTCGAGCGACACCTATGAAGGTCCGGTTCACCGTGAACGGTCGCGCCGTAAGCGTTGAGGCGGACGCCGAGATGAGGCTTCTTGACGCGTTGCGCGACGAGCTCCACCTCACGGGGACGAAGGAAGGGTGCGGCGAGGGGGAGTGCGGCGCCTGCACGGTCCTCCTCGACGGCCACCCCGTCAACTCCTGCCTCGTCCTCGCCGTCCAGGTGGAAGGACGCGGCATCCTCACGATCGAGGGGCTCGCCGACGGTCCGCGTTTGCACCCAATCCAGCAGGCGTTCGTCGACGCCGGAGCGGTACAGTGCGGCTTCTGCACCCCCGGATTCGTCATGTCGACGTATGCGCTGCTCCGCGAACACCCCACGCCGTCGGATGAGGAGATCCTCACGGCGCTTGAGGGAAACCTGTGCCGCTGCACCGGGTACGTGAAGATCGTCGACGCGGTGAAGCGGGCGGCGGTGCAGCTTGCCAAGGCGCGCCTCGGCGAGGCGCAAGCACAGGAGGCCGCATGATCGCGGGCCTCGTCCTCGCCGCAGGACTCGGCCGACGCATGGGAGCCGTCAAACCGCTCATCAACGTCAATGGCACACCGTCCCTCGGCCGCGTCCTCTCGACGATCGACGACGCGGGAATTCGATCCGTCGTCGTCGTTCTGGGAAGGGATGCGGAGCGGATTCGAAGCGCGGTCAACCTCGCAGGACGACTCGTTGTCGTGAACCCATCACCGGAGCGCGGGATGGCATCTTCGCTTACCCTGGGTATTTCCGCCCTTCCGCCTGGCGCAGAGGGCGTCCTTGTCTTCCACGCCGACATGCCGTTTCTTCAGTCCGCAACCGTTCGTGCCGTCTCTCGCACCGGTGAGGAGGCCGCCATTGCAGCTCCGTCCTGGAAAGGCATACGTGGGTTCCCGGTGTTCTTCCGCCGAGACCAGTGGGACGAACTGCGTTCGACCCTTCGCGGCGACACCGGCGGGAAAGCCTTTCTACAAGGCCATCCCGACCGTCTTCGAACGGTCGAGGTCGAGGATCCGGGCTGCGTTCGCGACATCGACTGTCCCAACGATCTCGCACGACAAGAGGAGATCTCGTGCTCCGGTACGTTCGAGTAGATACGGAGGACGAGCTCCTCGATGCCCTCCGCAAGGACGGCGCCTGGCTCTTATCCGGAGGAACGGACCTCCTCGTGAAGATGCGCTCCGGGCTCGCCCGGCCGAAGATCCTCGTCGACCCAGCCGCCGTCCCCGAACTCCGAGGAATCGAGGCGACCGGAAAAGCTTTGCGCATCGGCGCCGCGACCTCGCTCGCCGAGATCCTCGCCTCGAAAGCAGTCACCGAGAGGGCTCCGCTCCTTGCCGACGTCCTTCGCGTCCTCGGATGCGTCCAGATCCGCAACCGCGGCACTCTCGGAGGGAACCTCGCGAACGCGTCGCCGGCCGCCGACAGCGCAATCCCCCTTCTGCTCTACGAGGCGGACCTCGAGCTCCGCGGAGGAAACGGCACGCGCACCGTCCCGATCGGCGAATTCTTCCTCGGACCCGGGCGCACGGTCCTCGAACACGGCGAGTACATCCGTGCCATCCACCTCCCCGCCTCAAGGCAGGACTGGATCCCGTTCTTCCACAAGGTGGGCCGTCGGCGCGCTCTGACCATCGCCATCGCCAGCGTTGGGGGCCTCGCCGCCATCCCGGGGGGAAGAGCAACCGCAGTGCGCCTCGCGGCCGGGTCGGTCGCGCCGGTTCCGCTCCGGCTCAAGGCCACCGAGGAGTGGCTCGTCGGGCGTCCTCTCAACCGAGAGACGATCCAGCACGCCCGAACCCTGGCCGCGGGTGAGGTTTCCCCGATCGACGACGTCCGGGCCACGGTCGGCTATCGACGCGACGTCACCGGCGACCTCGTCGTGCGCTTCCTCAAGGGTACCTCTCGCGCCTAAACGGGGACCCCTCTTCCTTTCTCGGCATCTCCCCGCTATCCTGGCCAAGGAGGAAGGGAGGTCGTCATGTTCAAGCGCCGCTTCTTCGTCTTGCTTGGAATCCTAGGATGTCTTCTGCTCTCGGCCGGGTGCGCCCTGTTCGATCAGCCCCCCGTCGCATCGTTCGTTGTCCGTTACAACGTCGACGACACAGACCCGCTTGCCGTGGATCTCGACGCGTCCGCCTCGGCAGACCCTGACGGACAGGTCATCACTGCGTACCAGTGGGTGTTCGGGGACGACGTCACGATCCTGACTCCGCTCGAGCTGACGAAGACCGTGACGGTTCCCGTGCTCCGCGTCCGCTACCCGGTGGAGGACACGTACGCGGTTCAGCTCTTGGTTCGAAACGAAGCGGGAATCAGCTCGACGGTGGTCAGCGGCTCGGTCACAGTTCCGCACGAGTAGGGTCGCCGGTCAAGCAGGCGGCTCACGCGTCCGGGATGAACCGCTTCGCGTGATAAATGATGTCGGGCTGGCGCTTGTAGCCAAGCTCGGCAAACGCGACCTGCGAGATCTCGTTCTCCTGTTCGATCAGGCAGGCGACGATGACGATCCCGAGCCGGTGGAGGCGCGCCTCGACCTCCTCCACGAGCGCCCTCGCAATGCCCTGGCGACGGCAATCGGGCGCGACGGCAAGTCGGTTGATCCAACCCTTTCGGCCGTCGTGGGTGCCGAAGACGACGCCCACGATCCGTTTCTCCTCTTCGGCGACGAGGAAGAGCGACCGGTTGTCTTCAACCTCCCGGGCAATCGACTCCCGTCGGTCCCTCCCCCCGGGGCGGAAGGGGAGCCCCGCCTCGGTCCAGAGGGCAATCACGGCGTCGTAGTCCTCGATGCGGAAGTCACGGATGCGCATGGACCCTCCTTGCGTGGCGAAGAGCGTACCGCGGACGAGGTCTTCGTCAACCCTCACGTCCGACCGCGAGCGGACACGCCTCCCCGCGAGGCGGGCCGCTCGCCGTTCCCCTCGCGCGAGGAAGGCATACGATTCGGCAAGAACACTAATGATGAACAGAGGATTCGTCTCGCTTGTGCTCTTGATCGGCCTCGTGGTCGTGTGCGCGGGGGAAACCACTGGCGCTCTCGCGCCTGCGCTTGCGTCCCTTGGCTTCGGCGTCGGCGTTCCGTACGAACTTCCCGTCGACTGGGCCGCGTCGCTCTCGTTCGTCACCCTCGAGCTCCTGCTGTCTCCGCACCTCACAACCATGTTTGACCTCGGCACGTACCCGGCGACCTTCCCCGACATCTTCGAGGTCGGCGCGTCCCTTCTCGTGAAGGGGTGGGTAGGGCCGACGGCCGTGTTCGGCGGAGGCGGCCTCACCACGCAGTGGACCCGAGTCGGCTCGGCGTGGTCGATTCGACCGCTCTGGAACCTGCGGGCCGGCTACCAGATCTGGCTCGCTGAGGCCGCCGCGATTCAGCTTCAGTTCCGGACGCTCGAGCCCCTCTACCTGAGCGGCTGGACGTTCTCGCCTGAGATTGCGCTCGGGTTCTGCGTCGGGCTCGGCAGCGCCCGCCCGGCCTCACCCCAGTTCGACCTGGCCTACCTCTGGCTCATCGTCGGACTCGGCGTCGCCGCACTGCTCGCCTTTCTCCCACGGCAGTAGGTTGCGGTTGCGAACCACGAGCGCGAAAACCAGTCCCCTTCACGGGCTGAGACGGTTGTGCTATACTTGGGCACGAAATTAACCCTTACTGAGGGGAAGAAGAAGCATCGCAGGTAGGAGCGCATACGCGAAGCCTGATCGGAGGCCGTTTGGGCCGTCCGGTTTCATTTCGATAGCACCCCCACTTGGCATGCTGGCCAGGAGGAGCCATGAAAGAGCCAAGGGCGACGATCAGTTTGAGCAAGAATTTGAGCACGAAGGCGAATGACGACTACGACCTTGACTTGATGGATGATCGTCCCGCTCACGCCGACAACCCGATTCGCACCTACTTCGGAGAGATCAGCCGCGTTCCGCTGCTGACGCGCGAAGACGAAGTGCGGCTCGCGAAGCGCATCGAGGCCGGAGACCAGCGTGCCCGTGAAGAGCTCGCCGAGGCCAACCTCCGCCTCGTCGTATCGATTGCCAAGAAGTACCGTGGCTGCGGACTTCCGTTCCTCGACCTGATTCAGGAGGGGAACCTCGGCCTCATGAAGGCGATTGAGAAGTTCGACTATACAAAGGGGTACAAGTTCTCCACCTACGCTACGTGGTGGATCCGGCAAGCGATTTTGCGCGCCATCACGAACCGATCGCGGACGATCCGCGTGCCAACCCACATCAACGAACTGATCCGCAAGATCTACCAAGTGGAGCGGAACTTCCTCAAGGAGAACGGCGAGCTGCCGACTCCGGAGAACCTCGCGCATGCCCTCGAGACCACGGTGGACAACATTGTCAAGGCGAAGAAGACAGCACAGAGTATGACGTCGCTCGACACCCCGATCGGGTACGACGACGACGGCTCCGTACTCGGCGACTTCATCGAGGACGCGACCGTCGAGTCTCCCGAGCGCGAGACCTTCGAGCACCTCTTGGTCGAGGAACTCGAGCGGGCGCTCGACGAGCGGCTCACGGATCGCGAGAAGCGGATCCTCGAACTCCGCTACGGGCTCAACGACTACCAGCCGAAGACGCTTGATGAGGTGGGGATCGAGTTCGGAATCAGTCGCGAGCGCGTTCGCCAAATCCAGAAGGAAGCCCTGGCCAAGCTTCAGGACTCGGATCTCAAGCAGCGCCTCGAGTGGTTCAAGCTTCTGTCCGAGGCTGCGTAACTGCCCGGCGGCGTAGCGGGCGGCAGAGGGCCTACTTCTCTTGCGATGTCGACTCGCCGCCTCCGAGATCTTCTCGGTAGTCGCACTCCTTGGTCGTACACCGAAGCTCGCCCTGTTTCTCGATGACGAGGCCGGTCCCACACGACGGACACGTCTTGACCGGCCGGTCGCTCACGGCAAAACGGCATTTCGGGTAGCGATTGCAGCTGTAGAAGGTCCTCCTACGTTTCGTGGAGTACTTCTCGATGAGCGTCCCTTCCTCGCACATCGGGCACGCCACCCCCGTCGAGACCGGCGCCGTTTCCCCGCATTCGGCGTTCGCGCACCGGTAGTACCGCCCGTATCGGCCGGTGCGGAGTTCCATGTCGCCACCGCACTTCGGACACTCGATGGTTTCGATCGCGGTCGCCGCCGCCTTCTCAAGCGCTTCTTTGGCCTTCACGACGCTGGAGGTGTAGACGACCCCCAGGTTCGGGGGAACGTTGACGGTGTTCTTGCACTCGGGATACCGCGAGCACCCGAGGAAGTGCGTCCCCTTCCAGTAGCGAAGCTCCATCGGTGCTCCGCAGACGTCGCAAACGACGTCGGACGGAACCTGGAACGGCCGCTCCTCGCCGTTCTCGAGCTGCTTTTCGAGGGCCACGAGACGGGTCGAGAAGGGGCCGTAGAACTCGTTCAGGGCGTCAACCCGCGACATCTGCCCTTCCTCGATTCGGTCGAGGTCCTCTTCCAAGTGAGCGGTGAAATGGGGCTCGACGGTCTCGGCAAAGACGCGATTGAGGAAGTCGACGACCATCTGTCCGAGCAGGGTCGGCCGCAAGCTGCCGCCGTCCTTGACCGCGTACCCGCGTTCCTGGATCACGGAGACGATGGACGCGTACGTGCTCGGCCGGCCAATCCCTTCTTTCTCCAGGAGGTTGACGAGCCCGGCCTCGCTGTACCGTCGCGGCGGCTCCGTGTACTTCTGCCGCTTCGCCACGGAGAGGAGAGCGAGGGCCTTTCCCTTCCGCAGGGCCGGTGGGTACGGAGTCTCCTTGTCGCGCCGGTCGGGAAGAACGCGCAGAAACCCATCGAACTCGAGCCGGCTCCCCGTCGCCTGCAGGGTGAACTCCCCCGCGGTGACGGTCACCGTGCGCTGGCGAAACACCGACGGAGTCATCTGCGTCGCCAGGAATCTCCCGTAGATCAAGCGGTACAACTTCAGCTGATCCGCCGTGAGGTGCGAGGCGATCGCCTCGGGGGAGCGCCCCACATCGGTCGGGCGGATCGCCTCGTGGGCGTCCTGAGACCGTCGCTTGTTCTCGAACGTGCGCACTTTGGGCGCTAGGTACTTCGGGCCGAACGTCTTCTCGATCTCCTCGCGCGCCGCCGCGACCGCTTCGTCGGAGAGGCGAACGGAGTCGGTTCGCATGTATGTGATCAGCCCCTGGTTTCCCTCAGGCAGGCTGATCCCCTCGTACAGTTCCTGGGCCACGCTCATCGTCCGCTTCGGCGAGAACCCGAGGGACGAAGACGCTGCCTGTTGTAACGAGCTCGTGATGAACGGCGCCGCGGGGTTGCGGAGTCGGTCCTTCTCTTCGACGGAGGCCACAACGGCCCTCGCCTTTTTGAGCGCCGCTTCGACTTTGTCCGCCTCCGCTTGCGAACTGACCGACAGCTTCTCGCCGCCGCGGTGCGTCACCGACGCAGTAAATGCCTCGCCGTTGCCGAGCTCCGCGTCGATCTCCCAGTACTCCTCCGGCACAAACTCGGCAATTTCGGCCTCGCGGTCGCAGAGAAACCGCAACGCCACCGACTGGACGCGCCCGGCCGAAAGCCCAGCGAATCGGCTCCCCGCAAGGATCCTGGAAAGCAGCGGGCTCACCATGTACCCCATGAGTCGATCGAGAATGCGCCGGGTGCGCTGCGCCTCGACCTTGTCGAGGTCGATCGCCTCCGGCTTGGCGAGAGCCGCCTGGATCACGGGCTTCGTGATCTCGTTGAAGATCGGCCGGGAGAACGCCTTCTCATCCTTCACGACCCGATTCAGGATCGTGAACAGGTCGTAGGCGATCGCCTCTCCCTCCCGGTCGTGGTCGGTCGCGAGGTACACCTTGTCCACGCCTTCGGCCGCCTTGCGCAGCTCCGTCAAGAGCTTCGTTCGCTTCGTCTCGAACTTCGGCTCGAATCCTTTCTCGATGTCGACGCCGAGATCGTTCTGCGGGAGGTCTCGCACGTGACCCTGCGACGACAGCACGCGGTACTCCTTCCCAAGGTACTGGCCGATCGTGCGTGCTTTGGTCGGCGATTCGACAATAATCAACTTCTTCAATTCCCCAGGCTCCTTTCGAGTTGGCCCATTATACCGGCCGCCCCTGCCGTGTCGAGGGCCACGCGACCCGTGCCTGCCACCCTCTCTGGCACGTTGTATGATGTGATCGTGAGCGAGAGGGGCGTTCGACACGTTGTCGTTGAGGGGCTTCCGGCCGTCGGCAAAACCGAGACCCTCGCTCTCTTAGCGCGCTTCTACCCCCAACTGGTGCGGGTCCTCCCCGAGCTCGTGAAGGAGGTCGTCGAGGCGGAGGGAATTGACCTCTTCCGCGAGCGCAATCGGCTGACCGATGCGCTTCGCCGCGCGATCCCCGAGCGCGCGCGCCGCATTCGCGAGATCTTGGCCGCCGGCTACTCGTGCCTCGAGGAGTCCCATCTGGGCGTACATCTCGCATACTCCCGGGCGCTCGGTGACTCCTCGTTTCTTCGTGTCTATGACGAACTCGAGGCGCGCCTTCCCCGACCAGACCTCTACCTCCGCCTGGATCTCCCCATCGCAGAGTCCATCGCACGCCAGACGGCGCGCGGTACGCCCCAGTACGCGATCGACGCGTCGGTGCTCCAGCAATTCCTGCACGACCTCACCGCTTGGCACGACGCACGCCGTACGCGACTTGTGACAATCGACGCGGACCGCCCGGCGACCGTCGTCGTCGAAGCCGTAGAGCGCACCCTTGGTCTCTGCTACGTGTCGGACTCCGCCTCCGGCACACCGACCTTCGACGTTCTCCTTCTCCTGGGTCGCCCGGCGAGTGGAAAGAGTGAGTTCATCGACTTCATGTCCCGGCTCCCGGCCGACGAGCGGGCCAGGCGTCACCACCTTGGCCCCCTCGACGTCATCGACGACTTCCCCATCCTGTGGCAGAAGTTCGAGGAGGACGACGCGTGGGAGCGGCTCGGGCGCCCGCGGCTCCACTCTAGGCGAGCAAACGGGAACTACGCCGTCGCCGACGACGCCATCTGGGAGTTCCTGATCGATCGAATCAACGCGGCTGCCCGGGAAAGGCTCGCGCGCCGCGGTGGCTCGCCCGGAACCCTTCTGATCGAGTTCTCGCGCGGTGGCGTACGGGGCTACGCAGATGCGTTCGCCGCCCTGTCGGATGACCTCCTGCCCAGGGCCGCCGTGCTCTACGTCTCGGTGTCCTTCGAGGAGTCGTGGCGGCGGAACCTCGCCCGCTACGACGAGAAACGACGAAGCGGCATCCTGACCCACTCCGTCCCCCGTGAGGAGATGGAGCGCACGTACGGCACCGACGACTGGGCACGCTTCGCCCCCGGCGAGTCCGGACTCCTCGAAGTCCGCGGCCACCGAATCCCCTACGTCACCATGGGAAACGAGCCTGAGTCCACGGATCCACGCATCCTCGGCCCCCGTTACGGACGAGCACTCGACCTTGTCTTCGCCCTCTGGGAGCGCCGGCGAACGGCGCGCTAGGGGAGCACCTCGGTGAAGACGCGCAAGAAGTTGCCATGGCAGATCTTGTCGATCTGCCGGTCGGAGAGCCCCGCAGCTCGGAAGAGCGGCACGAGCTTCGGGTAGTCGGCGACCGTCTCGATGCCGACGGGCAGCCGCTCGATCCCGTCGAGATCTCCTCCCAGTCCCACGACGTCCTCTCCGCCGACGCGCATCGCGTGCAGGACGTGAGCCACCACCGAATCGAGACCCGGGGCAGGAATCGCCGCCCTCTTGGCAGCGTACTCAGCTTTCTCGGCGGGCGACAGCGGCCGTGGTGTTACCCCGCCCCGAACGGAGGCCCACGCCGCCGAGTATCCGGCGTCAAGGAAGTGCGGTGCGAGGTTGATTCCCATCACGCCGCCACGGTCAGCGAGCTTCCGGATCATCGAGTCTGTCAGATTCCGTGGGTGCGGGCACACAGCGCGGCAGTTCGAGTGGCTTGCAACGAACGGGCGACGGCTCCTCTCCCAGACGTCGTCGAAGGCACGATCGGAGAGGTGGGAGACGTCGATCATGACCCGCAGTTCTTCACACACCCCAAGAAGTCGCTCGCCCTCACGAGAGAGGGGCGCGTTCGAGCCGAACGCCGTGCCGCTGAATGCGTTGTCCTTCCACGCGAAGATAACCTGCCGAACCCCGCGGTCGACGAACCTCCGCAGGTTTTCCGCCCGCTCCTCGAGCGGGTCAGCGCCCTCGAGCCCCACGATGGCGGAGATCGGCCCCCCGTCAATCGACCGTCTGAGGTCGGCAGCCGTCCGTGCAACGATCATCCGGCCGCCAGACCTCGCTGCCATCGCCGCGACCGCCTCGACCATGGCCCAACCGCGCTCGACGTACACGTCGCTCGGCCAATCCGGGTAGACCACACAGCAGGCGAACGCCTGCACGCGCACGTCGGCCGAGATGAGCCTCGGAAGCGAGACGTGCGCCGGACTAGCCTCCGACTGGAAGTCGGCACCCTCGTCGATCGACTTCATCACGGCGTCGCAGTGCGCGTCGAAAAAGGCTCGAGCAAGCGCGTCGCGCGGCGCCGTTGTTGCGCGCGTCATGGGACGAGGGCGACCGCCTCGATCTCAAGCGGAGCGTCGAGCGGGAGCCGGACGACCTGGATAGCGGACCGAGCGGGAAACGGCTCCTTGAACTGCTCCGCGTAGACCTGGTTCACGGCCGCGAAGTCGCTCATGTTCGTGAGGAACACCGTGACCTTGACAACGTCGGCCATCGACGCGCCTCCGGCGGCGAGGATGTTCTCTACGTTCGAGAGCGCTTGCCGTGCCGCGCTTTGGATGTCGCCTCGAACCATCTCTCCAGCCGGCGTCAGCGGAATCTGGCCCGACGTGAATAGGAACTGGCCGGTTCGGATCCCCTGCGAGTACGGCCCGACGGCGCCGGGCGCCTTGTCCGTGCGAATCGACTGTCTTTTCACGCCCGAATCGCCCCCAACTCCCGTCCGACCTGGGCAAACGCGTCGACCGCGAACTCCAGGTCCTTTCGACTGTGACCGGCGGACATCATGACACGGATCCGCGCCTTTCCCTGAGGAACCGTCGGGAAGGAGATCGCCGTCGCGAACACGCCTCGAGCGAACAGCGCCTTCGAGAACGACCACGCCGTGGCCGCTTCACCGAGCATCACCGGCACGATGGGCGTCTCGCTCTTCCCTGTGTCGAACCCCAGCTTCTTGAGGGAGGTCTTGAAGAACTGGGCGTTCTCCCACAGGCGGCGAACCGGCTCGTCGCTCTTCTCAAGGATGTCGATCGCCTCGATGCACGCGGCCACGTCCGGCGGCGTCGCCGCGGACGAGAAGAGGAACGGCCGCGCCCGCTGGCGGAGGTACTCGATGACCTTCGCGCTTCCCGCCACATATCCCCCCACGACGCCGAACGCCTTCGACATCGTCCCACACTCGACGTCGACCCGCCCGTGGAGGTTGAAGTGATCAACGATACCGCGCCCGTGGCTTCCCAGGACGCCTTCCCCGTGCGCATCGTCGACCATGACGATCGCCTCGTACGCGTCGGCC
>JBDKUT010000118.1:0-9305 GCA_039679545.1 Thermotogota bacterium | reverse complement strand
GGACGAAGACACACGTCGTCACGCAGGCCGACGTCGACGCCGGCTCGATCCACAACACAGCGACCGCAACGGGGACGCCGCCGAGCGGGCCGAACGTCACCGATACCGACGACGAGACGGTCACCCTCGTACAATCTCCTGCCATCGACCTCGTGAAGACGGCGTCGGCGGGTCCGTTCGTCGTGGGCTCGACGGTGACCTACACGTACGCGGTGACGAACACAGGGAACGTGACCCTAACGAGCATCCACGTCAGCGATGACAAGCTCGGCGGGATCACGCTGGCTGCGACAACGCTTGCTCCGAGCGCGTCGACGATGGGGACAGCGACGCACGTGGTGACGCAAGCCGACGTCGACGCCGGCTCGATCCACAACACAGCGACGGCGACGGGGACGCCGCCGAGCGGCCCGAACGTTACGGACACGGACGACGAGACCGTCACGTTCGTGCAATCGCCCGGGCTCGCCATTGAGAAGAGCGGAACCACGGAGCCCGTAAGGGTTGGAGGGATGGTCGAGTACCAGATCGTCGTAACCAACACCGGGAACGTCACGCTGCACGGCGTAGCGGTCGTAGACTCAATGCTCGGCCTCCATGAGTCGATTGGAACTCTCAACGTCGGAGCCAGCAGCACGATCAACGTGGCGTACGGCCCGGTCGCGTTGTCAGACCTCCCCGGCCCGCTGGTGAACACGGCGACCGCGGACAGCGACGAGACCGACCCGACGAGCGACGATCACACCGTGCCGCTCCTCGCGTTGATTGACCTTTCCTTGACTGAGACCGTGAGCAACAGCACACCCAACGTTGGGGATGTTGTCGTGCTGGCGATTCAGCTGGAGAACGCGCCCGGCGCGGCAGACGCGACGGGTGTTGTGGTCCAGAACAACCTAGGCAGCGGATTCCAGTTCGTCTCGGCCAACGCGCCGACGGGCACCTCCTACAACGGCGCAACCGGAACGTGGACGGTAGGCGATCTCGCGGCAGGTGGAAGCCTGACCCTCGAGATCAACGCCCTGATCCTCCCGAGCGGCGAGCGCGACAACCCGGCCGAAGTCGAGAGCGCCGGCGAGCCGGACACGGACTCGGTTCCCGCCAACGCCACGGCCTCCCACGAAGACGACGACGACAATGTGGTCGTCGTGGTGCCGCTGGCCGACCTTGTCGTGCAGAAAGACGTCGACGACGCGACGCCGGGCGAGGGACAGACCATCGTCTACACCGTCGCCGTGACGAACCTTGGGCCGTCCGATGCGACGAGTTCATCGCTCGCGGACGCTCTTCCGATCGGACTCCTTTACGTCTCGGACGACGGCGCCGGCGCCTACAGCACCGGTACGAACCTGTGGACAATCGGCGCTCTGGCGGTGGGGGAGATTCGAACGCTGCACATCACGGCGACCGTCGCGGCGGGAACGCTGGGTTGGACCATCGTGAACGTGGCCGAGATCGCCGAGTCCTCTCCGTTCGATCCGAACGACGCCAACAACCGCGATGACGCCGTGCTTGACGTCGTCGCCGCTGACCTCGCGGTCGACAAGGCGACCAGCAACGCGACGCCGATGGAAGACGAGGAGTTCGTGTACACGATTACCGTCACGAACCTCGGACCGGACGCCGCGACGGGGGTGGAGCTGACCGACGTTCTGCCGCTCGGGATCACGTACGTGTCGGACGATGGACGGGGAACGTACGATCGGAACTCCGGCGTGTGGGTCGTTGGGTCGCTCGCTGTGTATGCGTCGGCAACCCTGCAGATCACCGTCGTTCCGAACGACGGGACGGCGGGACTCACGATCACGAACGAGGCGGAAGTCACGCGAAGCGATCTCGTCGACCCGGATGAATCCAACAACCGCGACTCCGTTGACGTCGACATCATCGAAGGACCGGGCGGTGGAGGAGGTTCGGCGGACGCCTGCACGGGCAAGGTCATCATCAACGAGATCGCCTGGGCGGGCACGGAAGCGAACCCGGCGGACGAGTGGATTGAGCTCCGGAACGTGGGGTCCGCGCCGGTCGACTTGACGGATTGGGTCCTCCGCTGGCGCAAGAAGAGCCCCGTCGAGCCGGGCGACTACGAGTGGAAGACGGTCGCACTCTCAGGGACTCTCGAGGCCGCGGGAACCTCGGCTTGCGCACTCACGTCCGTCGATGCGGGCCCAAACGTTCGGTTCGTCAAGCGAGACACGGACGACTTCTCTTGGCTGGTCATCGCTCTGCCGCAGGACGACGACGGAAGCTACCTTCTGCTCGAGCGGTTGAGCGACGAGACCGTCAGCAACGTCGACGCAGACGTCGTCTACGACAGCGTCCAACCGTACTCGATGGAACTTCCGGACGGCGGGGCCGTGGTTGAGCTCGTGGACGCGACCGGAACCGTCGTTGACACAGCGAACGCATTCCGATCGGACGACGGACGCTGGCCGGCCGGTGACGCCGCGACGTTCGGGACGATGGAGAGAACCGACGCGCTCGGCCCGGACGTGGCAGAGAACTGGCACACCAACGTCGGCATCCTAACCTACGGACTCGACGCGAACGGCGTCCCGCTTTCCGCGACGTCGGACAAGGGGAACTCACAGGCGATCGCGCTCTTGTCGTCGCTGGTGAAGCTCACCCCCGTCAGCATCCACAGCGGGCGATCCGTCGAGGTGAGTCTCGATCTCACATCGCGGGAGCGGCGTGAGTTCGGGTGGCCGTGGATCAGCGTGACTCATCCAAGCGACGCGGACGTGGCCGGAGGAGGTGGCGCCGTCTCGGAGTCTCCGTCGACGTACTCCTTCTCCACGCGGAGTGTCGGCGGCGTCTGCTGGCTGACCATCGACACCGCGAGCCTGAAGCCGGGCGAGCACCTGATCTGGGTCGTCTACGGGGAGGGGAAGGCCATCCTGATCCCTGTTACGATCCTTCCCTAGCAGGTTTCCTACGCGCGATCTTCGGGGCGGCCGACGTCGGCCGCCCCGCTTTTTGTTCGCGGAGACGGCGTGCCGTATCATCCCGCCACGATGTCTGACTCCGATACCGCGGTTCCCCATGTCCTGACGCGGGAGCATCTACGCCAGTGTGTGATCGCGGGGGCCGAGCGGGTCATCGCGTCACGCGACGCGCTGAACCGAATCAACGTCTTCCCGGTTCCCGACGGAGATACGGGGACGAACCTTGCGGCCACGATGCGGGCCGTCGTCGATGGTCTTCGGCAACCTCTTCCCTCCCTCGATGCCGTCGGCAAGACGATCGCGTTGTCCGCCCTGTCCGGCGCGCAGGGCAACTCCGGAGTGATTCTTGCGCAGTTCTTTCAGGGTCTGCGAGAGGGGATGGCCGACTGCGCACACCTGACCGTCGAGCGCTTCTCGCGGGCTGTTCGACACGCTTCGGACCGAGCCCGCGAGGCGCTCGCTCAGCCTCGAGAGGGCACGATTCTCACGGTGATGACAGCGGTTGCGGAGCACTTGGCGAGCTGCAAGAACCGGGTTCCCGACTTTCGCGTCTTGCTTGATGAAGGGCTGCAGGTTGCCCGGCGTTCGCTCGCTGAAACACAGTATCAGCTCGCAGTTCTTCGCAAGGCGGGCGTCGTCGATGCGGGTGCACTGGGATTCGTCCGTTTTCTGGAGGGGATCCGCGACCATCTGTGGCACGAGGATCGCCGCGATGTCGGGCCTTCGGACGAGGCGCTCGTGCCGGACGTCCTCTCAAGCAGGGTAGAATCAGAGCCTGTCGACTTCCGCTACTGTGCGGAGGCGGTCGTTCTTGTGTCGGACGCGGATCGGGCCTTAGTGCAGAAGAGGCTTGCCGATCTTGGAGACTCGGTGGTCGTGGCCGGCTCCGCCGAGGAGATCCACGCACATGTCCACTCGAACGCACCCGCCCTCGTGTTCGAAGCCCTTGAGGAGTTCGGCACCCTCGAGCGGCGAAAGGTCGACGACATGTGGCAGGCGCTTCCGCCTGGTGAGCCGTGCGAGCCTCGGTCCGGCGTGGCGCTCGTGACCGACTCGGTGTGTGACTTGCCTACGGCCATGCTCACCGCCGGGCGCGTGCAGGTGATCCCGCTTCGCGTGGCGTTCGGTGACGACACCCTTCTCGATCGTGTCGACATCACCCCCCGTCAGTTCTACGAGCGACTTCAGGTAGATCCGACCTTTCCCACTACTTCGCAACCTTCTCCGGCGGACTTTCTGGCGACGTATCGCCACCTTGCGAGCCGTTTTGATGCGATTCTTTCCGTGCATCTGTCGGCTGGCGTCTCCGGAACCTACAGCTGCGCGGAGCTTGCGGCCCGGCAAGTCGTCGCGGAGACGGGTGTACCCATCCAGGTCGTGGACAGCCGTTCCGCATCGGCGGCGGAGGGACTGGTCGTGTGGGCTGCGCTGCAGGCGATCGAAGCGAAACTTCCCCTCGAGGATTGTGCTCGAGTAGCCGCGGCCTCGGCGGCAGCAAGCGACACCTACGTATACGTCCCCACGGTGCGTTACTTCGTTCGAGGTGGCCGTGTCTCTCCGCTGCAGGGGCGAATCGCTTCTTTGCTGAGGATTCTCCCCGTCTTGACCGTGCGGGAAGGGCGAGTGACCTCGGCCGGCAAGCGCGTTGGCCTCCGCTCTGCGCGCCGCCGCGTTCTCGACCTCGTGTCGAGACGAGCGGCTTCCATGGACTGCCCGATCTTCGCCATCAGCCACTCGAACGCTCCTGATCTCGTTGAATCCTACGAGCTTGCACTCCACGAACAATTCCCCGCCGCCGTCGTGCTCACAGCGGACGCGGCGCCCGCCCTAGGAAGCCACGCGGGGCCCGGGGGCGCCACCATCGCGGTTCTCGATGCGGCGAGCGTCGCTCGCGAAGTGGGCCGGAGCTAGGAGGAAGGAAGTATGGCGCTGGCGGCGGTTCTCGTCGTGGCTTATCTCCTCGGGGCGTTCCCCTCGTCGGTCGTGTTCGGGCGTGTCTTCCGAGGCCTGGACGTGCGCCAACACGGGAGCGGCAACGCGGGTGCGGCGAACGCGTGGCGCGTGCTCGGATGGCGCCTGGGTGTCGCCGTTCTCGTTACCGATCTGGCCAAGGGAATCGTTGCGACCGTCGTGGTTCCGCGCATCCCGTTCCCTCTCGGTCCAATGCCTGTGGACGCACCCACCGTCGCGGTGCTCTGTGGGATCGTCGCTGTGGTGGGGCACGTCTTCCCGATGTATATCGGGTTTCGAGGGGGCAAAGGGGTCGCCACGGCGGCCGGCATGCTGGTCGCACTCCTTCCGATCCCCGTGGCCATCGGAGTCGGCGTCTTTGCTGTCGCGGTCGTCGCATCCGGATGGGTGTCGCTCGGATCGCTCCTCGGCGCGTGGGCCGTGCCGCTCGTCACCCTCTTCCATCCTGGAGAGCCGCCGTATCCGCCCTTGTTCGTCGCGCTGACGTTCATCCTCGCTGCCTTCATCACGTACACCCACCGAGCCAACATCCGCCGACTGATTGCCGGGACGGAGCGTGCGTTCCCCAATCTGCAGTTCTGGAGGTATCTCCTCCGGAAGTAGTCTGCACGCAACCCTGTTCAGAACAGCGTTGGACGCTCCTCCGGGCGGGTGCTACAATCGGGGCGAAGCGACAAGGAGTCGGTCATGGAGAAGGATGCGAGTCGGGACTTGAGGAACCGGAACCTCCGGAACATCGCGTTCATCACGATCGTTGTGATTCTCGCGCTGATCGCGCTCCAGACCTGGCTCAGCCCGCGCGACGACCGGCAGGCGGTCGCGTACTCGGAGTTCCGCAGCAAGGCGGAGCAGGGTCTGATCGCCTCGGTGGATGTGAAGGAGGACTCGTCGCAGGCCGTGGCGGTCCTGAAAGACGGCACGGAAATCACGGTCCGCCTTCCCCAAGACTCGGTTGCGTATGCCGCCTTCCTGGACCAGTACATCGAAGACGTGGAGTATGCGGCGCCGTCGGGCAACAACCTGCTCGTGTCGATCCTCGTCTCTCTTCTCCCCATCGTGCTCTTGATTGCGGTCTGGATCTACATCATGCGGCGAACCCAGACCGGCGCGGGGGCGCTGACGTTCGGTCAGTCGAAGGCGAAGCTCGTCAACCCGGACATGACCCAAACGACATTCGCCGACGTCGCGGGGGTCGATGAGGTCAAGGAAGAAGTCCAGGAGATCGTCGAGTACCTGAAAGACCAGCGCCGCTTCTCGAAGCTCGGCGCCGAGATTCCGAAAGGGATCCTCCTTGTGGGGGCTCCGGGAACGGGGAAGACGCTGTTGGCCAAGGCCATCGCCGGTGAGGCCAAGGTTCCGTTCTTCTCGATCAGCGGCTCGGACTTTGTCGAGATGTTCGTCGGTGTAGGCGCGGCCCGCGTTCGGGACATGTTCGAAAAAGCAAAGGCGAGCGCGCCATGCATTATCTTCATCGATGAGATTGACGCGGTGGGTCGCAAGCGTGGCGCGGGACTGGGCGGCGGACACGACGAGCGGGAGCAAACGCTGAACCAGCTCCTCGCGGAGATGGACGGGTTCCAGCCGAATCGAGGGATCATCATCCTCGCAGCGACGAACCGGCCCGACGTGCTCGACCCAGCGCTCTTGCGCCCCGGGCGATTCGACCGCAGCGTGCAGGTGCCGTACCCGGCGCTCCGCGACCGCGTGGCGATCCTGAATGTGCACCTGAAGACGCGGAAGGTCGCCGCGGACGTCGATCCGGAGATCCTCGCGCGGAAGACACCGGGCTTCGTGGGCGCCGACCTACGCAACCTGTGCAACGAAGCCGCGCTGCTCGCGGCGCGCAAGGATAAGGAGACGATCGAGATGTCCGACTTCGAGGAGGCGACCGACCGCCTCTTCCTGGGGCTGCGTCGGAAGAGCGTCGTCCCGACCGAGAAGGAGCGGAAGCTCACCGCCTACCACGAGAGCGGGCACACGCTCCTCGGGTTCCTCCTCAAGCCTCGCGATAACATCGTCCACAAGATCTCGATTCTCCCGCGCTCCCACGGCTCCATGGGTGTGACACAGTCGCTGCCGCTCGAGGAGCGTTACAACCCCACGCAGCAGGAGTTCAACGACGAGCTTGCGGCGATCCTCGGCGGGCGTGCCGCGGAGGAGATCGTGTTCAGCGAGTTCGCCGCTGGGTCCGGCAGCGACCTTCGGGAGGCGACGCAGCTGGCGACCAAGATGGTCGTGGAATGGGGCATGAACGAGGAACTCGGTCCCATCAGCCTTGGGAGCGACCGGGTCAACGTCTTCCTCGGCGAGGACATCGTGAAGTCGAACGAGCACTCCGAAGAGATTTCGTCACTCGCCGATCGGGAGATCCGAGGTCTTCTCATCGCGGCGTACGAGAAGGCCAAGCACATACTCTCCAAGCACCGGGACGCTCTGGACAAGCTCGCAGCGGAGGTCCTGGCCCGCGAGGAGATCTCCGGCGACGAGCTCACGGGGTTCTTGAACCAGCTTCTGCCCTCTCCCGCCGTCGGATGACGAAGCGACCCCGAAACGTCGTCGTACTCGGCTCCACCGGCTCGATCGGAACTCAGACCCTTGACGTCGTGGAGCGCTTGCGTGCCGCTGGCGTACCGCTGCGCATCGTCGGACTCGCGGCGGGAGCGAACGTCGAACTCCTCGAACGGCAGATTGAGCGCGTCGAGCCGGACGTCGTGTCCGTGGCATCGACGGTCCACGCCGAGAGGCTCGAGGCCCGCTTTCCCGGCGTGCGCGTCCTGAGCGGAGAGGGAGGGCCGACGGACCTTGCCGCCGGAGACGACGTGGATGTGGTCGTCAACGCTCTCGTCGGCGCCGTAGGATTGATGCCGACGCTCGCCGGGGTGTCGCGCGGGAGGATCGTCGCTCTGGCGAACAAGGAGAGCCTCGTCGTAGGCGGTAGCCTCGTACGCGACGCGCTCAAGACAGGCGGCGGCCACCTCATTCCCATCGACAGCGAGCACAGCGCTGTGCTCCAGTGCCTCGAGGCCGGGCGGCGCAAAGACGTGCGGCGGATTCTCTTGACAGCTTCGGGCGGCCCATTCCGCGACACCGCCCCGAGTGCGCTCGTCCGCGTCACGCCCCAGGATGCGTTGCAGCACCCCACATGGGCAATGGGTGCGAGGATCACGATCGACTCGGCGACGATGGTCAACAAGGCGTTCGAGGTGATCGAGGCCCACTACCTCTTCGGCGTGTCGTACGACCAAGTGAGCGTGGTTCTGCACCCGGCGTCGATCGTCCACTCGCTGGTCGAGTACCGCGACGGGTCGATCCTTGCACAGCTCGCGACCCACGACATGCGGATTCCCATCCAGTATGCGCTTACGTACCCAGACCGGCTGGCGACGGACCTGCCGCGGCTCGACTTCGAGTCCCCGCTCGACGTCGAGTTCCGTCCCCTCGACCCCGCGAAGTACCCGGCGTTTGCGACCGTAGTGTCAGCCGCGCGGATCGGGCGCAGCGCGCCGGCAGCGCTCAACGCAGCGGACGAGGTGCTCGTGCACCGCTTCTTGCGTGAAGAGATTCCGTTCCTCGGCATCGCCCGGGGATTGGCCGCCATCCTCAGGCGCTGGCACGTGGAGATGGGGGGCGACGGGCACGACGCGAGCGATCTCGGCGAGCTTCTCGCCGCCGATCGCTGGGCGCGGCGGATGGCACAGGATCTATCTCTTACCTGAAGAGGTCAGGCAGATCGAAGCCGATTGGGAGGGCCTATGGAGATGACGACCGAGCAGGTGATGGCGGCGATTCACGGCGTGACCGATCCGGAGCTTGGAATCAGCGTCGTGGACCTGGGACTGATCTACGACGTGCGATGGGGTGATCGGCGCGTCGACGTGGACATGACGCTCACGAGCCCGGGGTGTCCGATGGGGCGGCTCATCGCGTCGGACGTCGAAGAGGCGATCCGACTTGATTTGCCGGGCACCGACGTCTCCGTCCACGTGGTATGGAATCCACCGTGGACGGCGGATCGCCTCTCGCCGGACGGTCGCCGCGCTCTCGGTTACGACGGCTGAGCGTCGGCAGAGTGACGGCGCACGAGGCCCCACAGCCCGGTAAGACGGACAAACAACGCGTAGACCAGGATGCCAGCGAAGATGGGCGCGAAGACGCGCACAGCGAGAGGCGTCGTCCGCGTGGCGGACTGAATCGCGAACGCCGCGCCTCCCATCAGTAGGGTTCCCCCGGCAATGAGAAGAAGTCGAGGTCCTAGAGGACCCCAGGAGACGTGTCGCCGCAGGAACGCGAGCAAGATGGTCGCGTCGACGGCGCCGGCGACCGCGGAGGCGAGCGCGAGGCCAGGGGCGCCGAGAGGGCCGACCAGCACGGCGTCGAGAGCCGCGTTGACCG
>JBDKUT010000117.1:0-1757 GCA_039679545.1 Thermotogota bacterium | reverse complement strand
CGAGATGGCGGCCTTGCAAGACTACTTCGACCGTGTGGGGGGGCAAGTGAGTCGCGGTCGTCGCGGACTCCCCGCCGATCCGACGGATTGCGAGCTCGAGATTGTGGCCCAAACGTGGTCCGAGCACTGTAAGCACAAGGAATTCAACGCGCTCGTGGAGTTCGCCGATCGCGACCGTGGGACAACCGTGGAGATCGACTCCCTCTTTCGAACGTACATCGTCGCCGCGACGCGGGCCGTCAGCGAGACGCTCCGCGGATGGGGACAGGAATGGCTTCTCAGGGTGTTCGACGACAACGCTGGCGTCGTCCGCATCGACGACGACAGCGTCTTCGTTTGGAAAGTGGAGACGCACAACAGCCCGTCGGCCATCGACCCGTACGGAGGCGCGATCACGGGCATCCTTGGCTGCAACCGGGATCCGCTCGGCACAGGACGAGGAGGCGGCAGACTCCTCTTCAACACCGACGTCCTTTGCTTCGCGCCGCCGACCTACGACCGCCCTCTCCTTCCCGGACAATTGGCGCCCCGGCGGGTCTTCGCCGGCGTACGCGCGGGGATTGAGGACGGGGGGAACAAGTCGGGAATTCCGACGGTGAACGGTGCCCTTGTGTTCGACGACCGTTTCGCGGGGAAACCGCTCGTCTTCTGTGGATCCGGCTCGGTCGCCCCGGCGTGGGTGGGGACGGCGCCGTGGTGGGAGAAGCGGATCGACCCGGAGGATCGGATCGTCGTCGTGGGCGGACGCGTCGGGAAGGACGGGATCCACGGCGCGACGTTCTCCTCCGTCCACCTCGACGAGGAGTCGCCGCGCTCCGCCGTTCAGATCGGTAGCCCACTGACACAGAAGCTGGCGAGCGACTTCCTCGAGGAGGCGTGTGCGCGCGGGTGGGTCAAGGCGGCCACGGACAACGGAGCCGGCGGGCTCTCGTCCTCGGTGGGAGAGCTGGCTCGCATCACGGGCGGCGCGGAGGTGGACCTTGAGCGGGTCCCGCTGAAGTACGAGGGGATCCAGCCGTGGGAGATCTTCCTCTCCGAGTCGCAGGAACGGATGACGCTCGCCGTCGACCCCGCCGTGGAGGATGATCTTTTCGCGCTGGCGCGCGACCGGGGGGTCGAGGCCGTCGACATCGGGAGGTTCACCGACGACGGGATCCTGTGGGTGCGGCACGCGGGGCGTACGGCTGCCTGCTTGGACCTCGACTTTCTCCATCACGGCGCGCCGCGGAAACACCTCACCGCCGAGTGGTCGACACCACCGGTCGAGATGCCGGCTGTTCCCGATGTTGACCTTGAGTCGGCGCTTCTCGGCGTTCTTGGAAGTTGGAACGTGTGCTCCCGTGAAGGCGTCATTCGCCAGTAGGACCACGAGGTGTAGGGACGCACGGTGATCAAGCCGCTCATGGGTCGCGGCCGCGGCCCGCAAGACGCTGGCGTTCTGCGCCTTTCGTGGTCCGACTACCGCGGGATCGCTGTGTCGAACGGGATCGCTCCTCAGTACGGAGACCTCGATCCCTACGCCATGTGTGCCTGCGCGTTCGACGAGGCTGTGCGCGGGATTGTCGCGGTCGGCGGTCGGTTGCCGGGACCGGGCACGACCGCGCCGCAGTTCTGGTCGGTGAACGACAATTTCTGCCTTCCCAACGTGGCCTACGACGCGCGGACGAACCCGGACGGCCGCCGCCGGCTCGGGGCGCTCGTCCGAATGTGCCAGGCTCTCTACGACATCGCCGTGGCCTACGCGGTGCCGCTGACGT
>JBDKUT010000116.1:0-2239 GCA_039679545.1 Thermotogota bacterium | reverse complement strand
CGGGCCGAGAGCGATTCGACACGATCGCGGCGTGCCGAGAGGGTCTGAGCCACACTGGATCGCTCGGTGCGAAGTGCTTCAGAGCGCTCGGCCAGCATCTCGGACTCCAACGTGAAGGCGGCTAATTGCTGCTGGAGCGATGCGAGTTCCGCGCGAGCGTCGTCGATCTCCTTGCGCGCGCGCCGCTGCTCGCCAAGCGCTGCAGCCAGTGCGTCTTCCGCGGCGAGGCGGTCCTTCTTGATCGCCTCTGACTCGCGACGCACTTCGGCGAGTTGGCTATACAAGGCTTCGAGTTGCGCCTCGGTGACCGAGCGCTCTTCGACGATCTGTTGCTCCTCGGCCCCGCGTTGACCCAACCGCGTCTCACTTTGATGCACCTTCTGCCGGAGCTCAGAGAGGCGTTCGATCAGGTTCTTGCCCTTCTCCTCCAGCAGCAACAGCCCCGAGTTGAGGCGCTCCAGGATCGACTGCAGACGCCTCCGCTGCTCCGAGAGGTCGCCGACGAACAGACCCTTCTCCTCCAGCAACGACTGGAACTTGGCGAGTTCGCGTTCCTTCTCGGCAAGGCGGTATCGAGCGAGCTCGACTTCGGCGTCCTGTTCACGCTCACGCTTCTCGATCGCGTCCCACTGTGTCTGTAAGTCACGCAGATCGTGCACGGCGATCGCCGTTTCAAGCTCGCGCAGCTGCGCCACGACCTCGCGGTGCTCGGCCGCTTTCGTCGCCTGTCGCTCCAAGGGACGCAACTGGCGGTCGATCTCTGTCAGCACATCCCGGATCCGGTCGACGTGCACGTCCATAGAGGTGAGTTTTCGGAGCGCGCGCTCCTTACGCTTCTTGTGCTTGAGGACGCCTGCTGCTTCTTCGATGAGTGCGCGGCGGTCCTCGGCACGTGAGTTGAGCACCTCGTCAAGGCGGCCCTGCGAGATGATTGAATGAGTGTCGCGACCCAGACCGGAGTCATGCAGCAACTCCTGGACGTCCATCAGCCGAGACGGCGTCTGGTTGATGTAGTACTCACTCTCGCCATTGCGGTACATACGCCGCGTGACTGTCACCTCGTCGAATTCCAACGGGAGCGTGCCATCGCTGTTGTCGAGCACGAGGTCCACCTCAGCGACACCGACGGCTTGGCGCGCGGACGACCCGGCGAAGATCACGTCCTCCATGGAGTTGCCGCGCAGCGATTTGGCGGACTGCTCGCCTAGGACCCACAAGACAGCGTCGGAGATGTTCGACTTCCCTGACCCGTTGGGACCGACTATCACCGTGACCCCGGGTTCAAGGGTCAGTCTGCTGCGGTCCGCGAACGACTTGAATCCCTTGAGGGTGAGAGACTTCAGATACAACGGCGTCCCTTCCGGTGCGACACGCGAGGCGTACGCCTCCGTCGCTGTGGAGGCGAGGTTATGCTACCACAGCATGGGCGTCACAGAGGTCCCTCAGGACTTCGCCATCCGTTCCAACGCCGCCGCCGCCGCGGCCTTCTCGGCTTGCTTCTTCGAGCTTCCGGACCCGGTACCGACGACCTGATCGCCTAAGCGCACCTCGACCGTGAAATCAGGAGCATGCGCCGGGCCGGTGGCTCGCACGACGCGGTACTCCGGAAGGCCCGCGCCGATGGCTTGGGTCTGCTCCTGCAGGCGCGATTTGGGGTCGTTGTGTGTGGCGATGTCGGGAAGCTCGATCTCGTGCCCGAGAAGCCGGAGAACCACTTCGCGGGCCGCCTCGAGACCTGCGTCCACATAGACAGCGCCGATGAGCGCTTCGACGACGTTCTCCAACGCAGTCGCGCGCCCACGATCCGCAGAGCGGGCCTCCCCTTTGCCGAAGCGAACGAGCTGCGCTAGGCCGAGATCCCCTCCCACCGCCGCCAGGCTTTCTCCCGACACACTCGCGATCTTGCGCCGCGTGAGGACGCCTTCGGGCTCCTCGGGGTACCGTCTGAACAGCTCCTCGGCCACCACGAGGCCGAGCACGGAGTCGCCCAAGAACTCCAGGCGCTCATAGGACTGAGCCTTGGAGTCCTCGGCCGAGAGCGACGGGTGTGTGAGCGCAGCCTCGAGAAGCGCGCGGTCCCGGAAGGTATGCCCGAGAAGCTCCTCGGCGCGGGCGCAGGTGTCGTGGAGCGTCATCGCGGGTGTCGGAATATCAGGCAGGCGTTGTGGCCGCCGAAGCCGAAAGAGTTGCTGAGCGCGGCGGAGACTGGCATCGTTCGTGCGACGTTGGGGACATAGTC
>JBDKUT010000115.1:0-1860 GCA_039679545.1 Thermotogota bacterium | reverse complement strand
CCTCCGCGAACGCCTTGGGGTCCACTGCCGTCTCCGTCTTCTTCTGCTGCTTCTTCATGGGGTGCCTCTTTTCTGCGGCTGCGCCGCGTTAATTCGCTTTCCGCCAGGACAGGATCGTCTCGATTTCCGCGAGGCGCTCGCGGAGTTTCGTCGCCTCCGTCAGCAGGGCCTCGTAGTCCACCTCGACGCCAGCCTCGGAAATCCGCCACAGCGATCCCGCCTCGGTGGCGACCGCCTTCGCCATGCCCTCAGGGAGATCCCGCAGCTCGAGCACGGTGCCTTCCCGCACGCCGAGGCACGGGCTCCTGCGCGAGCCGGAGCTGTAGAGCGCGCCGGCGAGGATCACAACACCAGGCTGCAACCGGGCGCCGCCATCGCGCTCGAACACCCGCGCTACCTGGAACGGGCCGAGGTACAGGTCGGTGTCGGGCACGGTGTCGTCGTGGTCCGCGGTGTACTCGGCGCGCACCGTGATCTTCCGGCCGGAGTCCTGGCCGTCAGTGCCGTAGATGTCGCGGCAGAGATCCCGGACGCGCTCCTCGTCGCGGGCGTCGAACACCCAGGCGCCGCCCTGCCAGCGGCCACCCAGCTTTTTCGCCCTCGTCGGGAAGCTGGGGTTGTACGGTGTTACGACTTTCGTCTTGCCGTTTTCCGTTGTGATGTTGATCGTCATTGGGGTGCCTCCTTGTTTATTTCGCAGAACGTCCTACCACTTTTATGCGCCCCTTCTGTTGCTCGGGCAACAAAAAAGGTGCCTCGTTTTTTCATGTGCTTTCACCATGGGTTACGCGACGAGAAGGCTGATTCGCGCCATTCCCGGCCATTTCGCTGTCCCCGTTCCCAGGCGGCCCGCAGAGCCGCGTTCTTCCGACCGGCCCCCGGGTATGGCGGGGCCCCGAGGAGGAGTGACCAGCGGGGCGTATAGGAGTCGAGGTGGAACACCTGGGCGGGTTTCGGGACTAGGCTGCGGTCGGGGTCTTCGCCGCCTTGCGGGCAGCCCGGGCGGAAGCCTTCTCGGCGGCCGCGCGCCGCTCCTCCTCATCCTCCTCGATCTTGCGCGCCGAGATGTCCTGGGCGAGGCGCTTCGCGGCGCTTTCGATCTTGGCCGTCAGGTCGTCGACCGTGGTGCCGAGGATGGCCTGGTACAGCTCTGCCCGAGAGCGCAACGCGTCGAATTCCTCGGCGCGCTTCTCCAGCGTGGTCGTGC
This sequence comes from Thermotogota bacterium, assembly GCA_039679545.1. Taxonomy (GTDB): domain Bacteria; phylum Bipolaricaulota; class Bipolaricaulia; order UBA7950; family UBA9294; genus JAPLGD01. Next base: position 653 of record JBDKUT010000115.1, on the reverse strand, counting down.
GAACGGTCTCGCCTTCAGCTGCGTACATCCCGAGCAGCTTCAGGACGTCCTCGAGCTGCGACTCGAGCCCGTTGCGCGTCGCTTGCTGGAGAGACTCGATGGTCTCCGCGGTGTCGAACGTCGGGATGACCGCGGTCACGAGACCGAGGCCGCGCATGAACCGGTCCCAGGCTCGGACCTTGTCGGCACGTGAGGAGGGGATGTACCAGAGACCACCATGCGGAAGGACAGGGCAGGCGTCCCACTTTCGGAAGGCCGCCTGGAACGCTACGCGAATGTCGTAGCTCAGGTACCGCTCGGCGAGCTCGAGGTAGGTCGTCTTGAGCTGCTCGGCCAGAGGGTGGTTCGGATCCTCGAGGACGAGACATCCCTCCGCCGTCGCGCCGAGGGCGTATGCCTCCTTGTCAAAACCGACCTTGAGTTCGGTGCGGAACTTCGCGTCCTTCGCACTCACCGCGTCGTTTGCGTCGTCCACGACGCTGGACATCACGATGCTGTGGACGATCTTCTCCGAGCTGTCCTCGACGACCACCGCCATCGGGCGTCCGGTGTCCTTCTTCCCCGTGTTGAACACCTGCTGGATCGCCTTCCGGTAGCACGAGTTGGGGGTGAGCTTCGGGAACTGCAGGTCGTCGGCGATCCCGCAAGCCTCG
>JBDKUT010000114.1:0-16005 GCA_039679545.1 Thermotogota bacterium | reverse complement strand
GACGACCGCCACACCCATGATTGCACAAGTCGACACGTTCGCACCTCCTGATGGGACGAGTGGCTCCACCCCGGGGCTCACAGCCCGGCGCTGAGCAGCGCGAGCAGGGCCGTAGCCGCAAGTCGCCTCATCGAACCTCCACGCAAAAGAATACTGCCCCTTCGTGTCGGACGCGTCACGTCATCCCCGCGAAGAAGAGCGAGCGACGCCACGGTTGGTGTATTCTGGAGAGCGACGTCGAGGGGCAAGGGAGGGTCTCACCCATGCTGACGGCAGAGCCGCGCGGATTGCCGTCGATCTACGAAGTGCGCGACGAGAACGGGCATCACGTTGGGGACGTGCGTTTGTCGCCGTGGCTCGCGCGGGGAGACATCCTCGTGGATGGGGCTCGGTACCGCGTGCGGCGCGACGGCGGGCTCTTCGGCCCGATCGCCCTTCGTCGGCTTGACGGACCGGTAGCAAGGGCGGTCCCCCTTCATGCGTTCTCGAGGGCGTTCTCGATTCGCTTCGGTGAGCGGATCTTTGCCCTTCGTTCCCCGTCCGCGTGGTTCCGCGAGATCCGCCTGCTCGAAGGCGACCAAGTCATCGGCACGGCGGTCCCGGAGGGGGTGTGGAGCAGCCGGGCTCACTTCGATCTCCCGGAGGCGCTGCCCCTTGAGCTTCGCTTGTTCGTGGTCTGGCTAGCACTTCTTGCGTGGAGAACGTGGCACGGCGGAGCCGCGGCCTTCTCGGGCACCTACCAGGTGGCGCCGTGGCGACCCTGAGCGGAACGTCGGGCACGGATGATGTTCGGCGGTTCGTCGACGGTGTGCCGCCGCCGTCGCGCGTTATCGTCGAGGCGCTTCGCGAGGTCGTGCGCTGCACGGTGCCCGACGCCGAGGAGACAGTGCTTTGGGACGGGCTCTCGTACCACACGCCGTGGATCGGTGGGCGCGTCAAGGGGGCGATCTGCCAGATCGTCGTCCGCCGCGGCATGGTGCGTCTCGACTTTATCCACGGGGTCAGGCTTGAGGACCCGGAGCACCGGCTCGAGGGGGATCGTCTTTCGAAACGGTATGTGCCGATTCGGTCCGCGGACGACGCCCGACGGCCGGCGATCGTGCGGCTGATCCACGAGGCGGCGGCGATCGAACTGGTGCCGTAGTCGGACGTGGGCGAGGAGCCCATCAATCTGGAAGGGAGCGGGATGTCGGATCAGACAAGCGAACGAACGCCCACGGAGTACATCGGACACACGGTCCCGATGCACGTGGAGATCACGGCGACCGAGGTCGTGCTTACACAGCCGGAGATGCGTGAACTCCTCGCGGGGGCGGAGCTGATCGCCGTCGGCGAGTGCATGTGCCGCAGGGACAAGAGGGCTGACGCATGCGGCCGGCCGCTCGAGGTGTGCCTGGGCATCAACGACGAGGGGCGACGGAGCATCGACAAGGACGGGTGGCGTCCGATCTCCCTCGACGAGGCGCTTGACGTCCTGGAGAGGTCGCACCGCGCCGGACTCGTGCACATGGCGTACCACAAACCTGGGGAACAGGTCACCATCGTCTGCTCCTGTTGCTCGTGCTGCTGCGGGCCGTTCCAGGATTGGCGGGGACGCGACTTCCGCGAGGGGTTTGTGGAGTCGAACTACATAGCGCGGTTCGATGCGGGGTCGTGCGTTGGCTGCGGGCAGTGCGAGAAGCGGTGTCACTTCGGAGCGTTCACGATGACCGCGAGCGCGGACCACGCGGTCTTTGAGGAGGGGAAGTGCTTCGGGTGCGGCCTCTGCGTTAGCACGTGCCCGTCCGGGGCGATCGAACTCGTGAAGCGAGCCGCGGGCTCCAAGAGCCACGAGGGGCGATCGCGTGGATGACGAAGGGATCAGCCTCGATCGGGGGTACTACGCGGAGACGTACGACGCCGCGGTGCCGGACTGGCCGGGCGAAATCAGCTTCTACCTCGACGCGGCCGACTGGGCGAAGACGTGCGGCGAAGTGGTGCTCGAACTCGCCTGCGGTACGGGGCGCGTGGCTCTTCGGCTGGCGCGGGCGGGAGCCAAGGTCGTGGGGCTGGACCTGTCGAGCGCCATGCTCGAGGCCGCGCGGGAGAAGAGCGTGGACGTTCCGAACGTCTCGTGGGTCGAGGCCGACATGCGGTCGTTCGACCTCGAGCGCACGTTCGGACTCATCCTGATCCCAGGTCACGCGTTCCATAACCTTCTGACGCCGGACGATCAAGTCGCGTGCCTGTCCTGCGTGAAGCGGCACCTCGCTCCGGGCGGCACCCTCATCGTTCATCTCGACCACCAGGACATGGCGTGGCTTGGCGACCTCGTGAGGGCGAAGGGCGGCGTCTTCGAAGAAGAGGAAACGTTCCGGCGGCCGAAGACAGGGCGCGCGGTACGCGCCATGCGGGCGTGGAGGTACGAGCGCTCGACGCAGACGGCGATCTGCGAGACGCGATGGGAGGAACTCGACGAGAACGGCCACGTGGTTGAGTCTCACGAGACGGGGCCGATTCGCTTGCACTGCCTCTTCCGCTTCGAGGTTGAGCACCTGATAGCGCGCGTCGGCCTTGAGGTGCGCGCAACGTACGGCGACTTCTTCGGGGAGCCCTTGTCGGACGACAGCTCCCAGATGATCTGGGTGGCGACGAAGCCACAGTCGGTTACTTGACGAGAGCCAGCGCCGCGGCGATGTCCTCGGCGATCATTCGTCGTTTCGACGCCTCGATGAAGAAGCTTGGACCCGCCTGCACGTACGACGGGAAAACGCGAATCCCTCGCCACATATACTCGGGGCCGCGCAGCTTGTAGGTCGCCCCAGCAGGGATCGGCCGGGGCTCTCCCGCCCGCCGCGCGATTGCACAGAGCGCCTTGATCGCGACGTCACCCATGAGGAGGACGGCGCGCACGTTCGGAAAGAGGGCAAGCTCCTGCTCGAGAAGCTGTGAGCACGCGTTGACCGTAGCCGTCTGGACGGCATACGCCGTTTTGGCACACTTGACGGCGGTCGTCAGGTAGACACCGCGCTTCAAGAGGTCTGTGACGGACGTTACATTCGCACCGGCGTCGCGGAAGGCCTGGAGCGTCGTTCGCGCGAACAGAGAATCGTCCGCCGCGTAGTAACCGTCTTCGATCCGCGGTGCAGCGGCTTCCGAGACCACGACAAGAGAGACACGCCTCGCGGTGACGTCGATTCTCGGAACGCTGTACAGGCGATGCTCGACGTCACCGCAAGGAAAACCACCGCAGACCGTGTGGTCGGATGGGTGCACGGTCTCTCCCGGGATGTTGATCGTGCCCCGGATTGCTGATGCGCTCCGGGCGGGAGTGCGCTACGCGCCGCGCGCGAGGATACCGAGGTAGTACGGCCAGATCACGAGGCTCACGATGCACTGCCACCAAAGCAGCTTCGCGAACGCCATCGTGAAGAGCCACCCGCCGAACCAAACGAGCCCGGCCAGGCTGCCGCCACCCATGCACACGCCACCATTCTTCGCCATAGCCCCCTCCTTAGCTTGAGGTTGAAGCACTCGCATTCTACTGAGCTACGCCGGTTCAAGACAAATCGGCCGCGGCCGACTCAGGCCGCGCGGCGGACGGCGTCGACGAGTCGGTCGATCTGCTCCGGCGTGTGGGTCGAGAAGATGGCAATGCGGAGAGTCTCGACATCGGGAGAATCCGAGTAGCCATGCGGAGGCGAGTGGTGGACGAGGATGCCCTGCCGCTCGAGCGTCTCTCGGACGCGGAGGAGATCGATCGATGGGCGTCCCCGGAGGCTGACGATCGGAACGGGCGTATCGGCGAGGTCGAAGCCGAGCGCACGCAGACCGGACTTCACGCGTCGGACGTTGTTCCAGAGCTGCTGCCGCATCTCAGGGTGCTCGGCGAGGATGCGCACGCCTGCGGCAGAGGCCGCGGCTGCCGGCACCGAGGGAGCCGAAGCACCGCGGGGGACGCGCGACGCCTGACGAATCCGCGTCGCCAGGGCGTGGTCTCCAGGGACGATGCCGCCGGCGCCGCCGAACGCTTTGCTCAGCGTGCCGCAGAAGCGCGCACCGTTCTTCTCGACGCCGTGGTACTCGAGGCTGCCTCGCCCGTTCGTGCCGATGACGCCGAGGCCGTGGGCGTCATCGACACAGAGGATGGCGTCGGGATGACGTCGGAGGGTGTCGACGTAGATTGAGAGCGGAGCGATGGCCCCGGTTGACGGGAAGACGCCGTCGGTGACCACGAGAGATCTTCTGCCAGCGCGGCCGCTCATCGTGAGTTGACGCGCGAGGTCGTCGGGGTCGAGGTGGCGGAATGGGACAACGTCCTTGCCGACCGCTCTCAGGGCGTCGAGAACGCCGTAGTGGGAGGCGTCGTCGGCAAAGGCGACGTCGTAATCCTGGGAGAGCGCTTGGAAGAGGACGAGCGGCGCCAAGTACCCCGAAGCGACGTAGGTGACGGTTTCGGTTCCGAGGAAGCGACCCGCCCGCTCGACAACCTCGGCGTGTGCCGGCGTCCACGCGGCGGTTGCCGTTCCGACGCCATACGCCGCAAGCGCTTCACGCGCCGCGGCAATCACCTGTGGGTGACCGTGCAGGCCGTAGTAGCTCGTGCCGCAGAAGTAATCGACCTCGCGCCCGTTGATCGTCGTGCGGGCGCCAACAGGTGAACTCATCTGCGCCGGTTCCTTGTCCAATCCGCGCCTCCGCTGTCGAGCTGTCGTCTTCCGTCCATCGTACAAGGGGCAAACGGCGCGTGCGAGGTTCGTGGGCCTAGGTCGGCTGCGGGGCTAGATGGAGCACTCTGCGACGGCGCTCTCGATTCGGTGACTGCCTTCGGCATCTTCCCACGTGATCTCAACCCACAACGTCTTTGCAATGTAGGATCCGCCGGCTTCCAAGTACATGGTCATGTAAATCTGCTCACCTCCAGTGAACTGGAAGGTCTCGGTCTTGTGGACACCGCACGCGGCGACCCACTTCACACGGAGCGTGGCGGGCACCGCTAGGGCGCCGCCGCTCACCGTGACCACTTGGAACGTGCAGGAGAGCTTTGTGATGTAGAGTCCACCCTTCGGATCCTCCGTCACTTGGACCTCGGCGACGGATTCGGTGCCTGGCGTCGTGACCGCGGGGATGCCGCAGCCTTGGGCCGCCGTGAGGACGGCAAGGAGGGCAAGAGCGAGCAGGACTTGCTTTTCCGCCAGCCTTCGAATCATTCTTCTCCCCCTCTCTTCCATCGGTTCTTCGTGCCTGTCCGCTGGCGACCCGCCGCGAAGTTCCTGTGGGCGGTTCGCGCCGCCGGAGTCCGAGGTGCTCCGGAAGCGCCTCTAGTTCAGGATCTTCCAGTGATCGGGGTCGTCGACGATGAGCTGCGGTCGATCGCCGGTCGAGAGGACTCCAATGGCTTCCGCCTTCTTCCCGACGCTGCCGGAAGGAACGAGCTGTTCGAGGGCAGGGCCGACGAGTTGGACGGAAAGGGTGCCGGAGTCGTCGGCGAGGCCGAACTCGCACCCGCTCATGCACTGCGTGATGATGGTCCCACGGACGCGGACTGTGCGGCCGGCGTACGGCGATCCCTTTTGGATGAGATCCCAGATCGTGACGTCGGCGATCGCGTCCGACGGCGTTGGAGTCTGTGCTGTCGGAGCCTGTGCCGCCGCAACGACAACCTGTACCGGCTCTACGGACGTCGAAGCTTGGACGACGGCCGACGCGGGAACGGGGGCACCGTTCCCCTTGGCAGGCTGTGGGGCCGGAGCGGCTGCCGGGGCTGACTGCGCAACCGCGGTGGATCGCGTTCCGAACGCGCCGAGGCCCCAGGCGCTGGCGAGTCCGACGCCGACGACCGCCAATCCAACGAGAATCCAGACTCCAACGTCCTTCATGCGATCCTCCCGTCTTGAATTGAAATGTGCGTTTTCGCGCGAGCGGCGACCGTCGGATCGTGCGTGACGATGACGAGCGCGAGGCCGCGCGCGTCGCGGAGACGTTCCATCAGCTGCAGGATGTTCTTGCCGGATTGAGAATCCAGGCTGCCCGTCGGCTCGTCCGCGAGCAACAGCTCGGGGGAGTTCACGAGAGCGCGCGCGACCGCGCAGCGCTGCTGCTCTCCGCCTGAGAGCTGCGACGGGTAACTCTTTTCTTTGCCGTACAGTCCGACGTCGGCGAGTGCCGCGCGGGCGAGCTCCTGGCGCCCTTTCACGTGGGCCAGCTCGAGCGGAAGGAGAACGTTCTGCCGCGCGGTCATCGCGTCGTTGAGGTAGAACTGCTGGAATACGAAGCCGATCCGCTCCCGTCGCACGTGGCTCAGCTCAGCGTCGGACAACCGATCGACCGGCTCTCCGTCGACCCGCACCGAACCCGAGGTGGGGCGGTCGAGGCAACCGACGAGATGCAGGAGAGACGACTTCCCGGATCCGGATGGACCGACGATCGAGAGGAAGTCGCCCGTGGTCACGCAGAGGTCGATGTCGCGGACGGCCACGAAGCGCGTCCTCTGGCCGTACTCCTTCGAAACCCTGATCAGCTCGACGATCATAATTCCCTCAGTGCGCGGATCGGCTGCACGCGCGTGGCCATCATGGCCGGATAGAGCGCCGCGACCGTGCCGACGGCGATCGCGACGCCGAGGCAGATCCCGATGAACGCAAGCGAGTACTGCGGCAGGGCTTCGAGGCCGAGGCCGCTCGCTCGGGGCAAGAGGAGCGTAGCGACGTACCCGGCGCCGAGCCCGACGAGTCCGCCGATCGCCGACACGGTCACCGACTCATACAGGAAGAGGTTGAACACCTCGCGCCGAGTCGCTCCGACGGCGCGAAGGAGGCCGATGTCGCGCCGGCGCTCCTGCACCGACATGATCATGGTATTCATGGTGGTGAAGACACCGACAGCGATCGCAATCCCGGCGATGAGGATCATCGTCTGCCTCACCGTGGCGAGGATGCCGACGAGCGTGTCGAAGACCTCGTTCGGCGGGACCGCCTGGACGCCCATCATGTGGCCGAGCAAGCTCCGCGTCTCCGAGACGCGGGACACGTCGGCTGTTCGCACGAGCACGGCCGACAGCTTGCCGTTCAGCGCCAGAACCTGCTGGGCCTCGGCGAGCGGCAGGAAGACGAACGTGTCGTCGCGCCCGCCGGTCACCGGCAGGACCTTGGTCACCGCGATGGTGATCGGAGCGTAGAGGCTGACCGTGATGGTGTCGCCGACGGAGAGTCCGAGATCCGCGGCCGCCTTGCTGCCGATTACCGCTCCGTCGAACGTTGTGAGGTCCCAGTGCTTAAGCGCGGCGGTTTCGATATCGGTGCCGTAGATCGGTAGGAGCGTGCCGTTTACCTTGGCGCGGCCGACCACGGCCGGCGCGGCGACCTCGACATTGCTCACCGCTCGGAACTCAGCCAGCGAGGCCTCGTCGATGTACTCGATCGTGTCGGCTCCTTGCATGAGAGCGAGCGTGAGCGAGTACGGGCAGCCGACTGGGAGAATGATGATATGAGCGCCGAGGCTGTCGAGCTCGCGCTCGAGCGCTGTGGCGATGCCGGCGCTGAAGGAGAGCAGGGCAAACAGCGTCGCAACGCCGACTGCAATCCCTCCGATCGTCAACGCAAGTCGTGCCTTCCTGCGCTTGAGGTTCGCACGTAGGATCCAGTTCATACCTCACCCTTCCTTGTTGAGACGGTGCCCGGCGCGACTACGGGGTTGCGCACAGCCACTGCCACTCGACGTACCCGGGAGACACGAGGAACTCGAGGTCGGACGAGAGGTGGATCTGTGTCGTGGCGTGCGAGTGCGGCGTGAGGAAGCCCCGCAGCCCCTCCGTTGCCGCTTCGTCCATGTAGCCGCAGAGCGAGTCCTTCTCTCCGAGGACGCCGGGAAGCGAGATCCAATCGACCATGTAGTGATTCACGTTGGACACGTCGCCGAGCGCGGCGTGCCAAGCCAATTCAAGACCGGAGATCCGCCCTTGCTCGCCAAGGCTCAAGAGGACGTCGAGCGTGGTGATTGCGCCCGGCCGAAAGACATCGGGGCGGACGTTGTGGGACGTCACAACGAGGTCGCGGAAGGTCACGGTGGACCTTGGTCCCTTGATCGTGACCGTCGGAACGATGATCCGGCCGCCGTTCGCCGCGCGGAGCGCGACTTCCTCTTGGAAGCTCGATTCGATCGCCGCGAGCCTGGCCGGGTCCTCGAGGTAGAGGTAGACCTCCGCTCCGTTCTTGATGGGGTACGTGTCCATCCGGAGAACCGTTCGCTCGAAGGCGCCTCCGGGAAGGCGGACGTCGTACCACCACCCGGTGAGCCCATCGATCGACTGGATCACATACGTAGCCTGGCTCTCGTCATACACGTAGTGGACATCGACCTTGCCCGCTGCCGCAAGCGCAGCGAGGACGTCGAAGGCCGAGAACCGACCCTTCGCAAACACGTCGGGCCGCAACGTCTCTACGACCGCCGGGTCGTACGTGAACGTACCGACGCCGCGAATCTCGAGCGTTCCCGACTGTGTCGGGGGTGGGTCGGTGCGCATCACCGATGCGAGGGCCCAGGATCCTCCCTCGTTGGGGAGGGCGATACCCTCCGCACCTTCTGCGTTTCCCAGAGCGATCCCGAGGCTCAAAGGGATGCCGATCATGAGCACAATCAGAGACGCCACGGTCTTTCTCATCTGCATGCTTCACCTTTCACGGATGGCATTTCGCCGCCGGCATCGTAGCCCCACGATATGGATATTTGGGGCAGAATGTCCAATATACGAGCGACAGTAGTTCCTTCCCGTGAAGAAGGTGTGGAGAGGGTGCCAGGAATCTTAGGAGACGACGCTCGCGCGGGCTGCGGCGACGTCAGCGATGGTGGTTTGCTTCAGGAAGGCGACGACGGCGTCGTGCGCCTCACGCCACAATCCGTGCAGCGAACAGGTTCGGGTGCAATCGCACGATTCGAGGAAAAGGGGACAGTCGTTCAGCGTGTCGGGGCCGTCAACGGCGATGACGACATCGAGCACAGTGATGTCCTTGGCCGGGCAGGCAAGGAGGATGCCGCCCGTCTTGCCGCGGGACGTTGCGATCAGCCCGGCCCGCTTGAGAAGCGCGATGGTCTTCGCGAAGTGGGGATACGGAATGGAAGCGACGTCGGCAATCTCGCGGGTCGAGACGTAGTCGCCGTGGGAACGGAGGGAGACTTCGGCGAGTGCAAGGACGGCGTACTTGGCGGTCTTGGAGTAAATCATCCGAATTTGGGAAGAGGCTACGGCGTTGCCGGGCGTATGTCAACCGGGAACGGGACTGCTCGCTCAGAACAGGTCCGTCTGAGCCTCGGCGGACTCGGGCGGCTGGTCGACGCGGTACAGACAGTCGGCCGGTCCGATGTCGCACCAGTGGCACTCCGACCAGACGGGGTTCTTCGGGAGCGGCTTCTCTCCGCCGATGCGCTGCACCAGTTCGACGAACTTGGCGCGGAATACGGCATCGAGCGAGGTCAGCGGGATGTCCATCGCACCGGATCGATACGTGACGCGTCCGGAGAGCTTCACTCCCGTGCATCGGGGATTGCCGATGGGAAGCAGGAGCATGTACACGAGAACCTGCAGCTGGTCCGAGGTGCGCGGCCGCCCGGTCTTGCAGTCCTCGATGATGGCTTTGCCATCGCGGAGCGAGAGGATGTCGGGCTTTCCGGACACGACGATCCCCGTCTTGCCGATTCGCTTGAACGCATTCTCGTCCTCGACGTAGACCTGCCACCCCTCGTCGAGAAGCTGCTCGCGACGAAGCTGGACGAGTTCGTTGTGTTCGACGGTCCAGGCGGCGAGGTCGAAGTCGCTCGGCAGGCGGTCGTAGTCCGAGTGGTGGGCGCGGAACCACGCCGCCCACTCGCACTGACTCTCGCCAGCGAGGAGCTTCGTGAGCCACGTGACCCAGATGTACGGATCGGTTCTTCGAACGGCCATGGGACCTCCTGCTTCGCGCTTGCTAGAGCCTAGTGGGCGTGCACGGCGAGATCAAGCACTCGCCGCCACGCGGGATTTGCGCAGCCAGGCCCGCTCGCGGTTGAAGTCCCCTTCCTGCATCCCTAGAATGACCGAGTCGGAGGGGTGGGTGAGCGGCCGAAGCCGCCGGTTTGGAGAACCGGTGTACTCCTCGTGGGTACCGCGGGTTCAAATCCCGCCCCCTCCGCCAACGCCTGTGCTAGGTGGGGGGCTAGCGGTCCCCTACATCCAGAACCCGCTCTAGTGGAACCGAAGGGTTTCCGGAGGGGAAAGGCGGGAGGGTCCGTCCACGAGCAAGTGGCGTTGACGGTCGAGCCCTCTGCGGCGCATGTCGGCGAACCCCGTCAGGCCCGGAAGGGAGCAGCGGTAAGCTGGCCTCTGCGGGTGTTAGAGGTCTACTTGGCCCGAGCTGTCTACTCGCGAAGCGCTTCTTGCCTCTCTTCGATGGAGCCACGCACAGGCGCACTCTGAATTCAGCGCTTCTCGACGAGTCCCTTGACCCATTCCCGACGCTTCCACAGCGCGCAGCGTCCGTCCGTCTCGTCCAACGTGATCTCCTCGGCGCGGATCTTGCGGAAAAGAGGGGATGCGAGGGCGTCTCGGAACGAGACCGCAAGGAGGTTCGAGTCGGAGTAGGGAGAGAACGGGCACGGCTCGACGTCGCCGTAGGCGTTGATGTGGAGGAACCCCTTTCCCGCAGCAAGGCAGCCGCCGAAGGCAAGCTCGTCGTTCGGGAAGGCGATGAACAGGGCGGGCATGGTCCGGCGATACCGCGTGAGCCGGCGCCCGAGCTCGGCGACCTGGTCCGGTGTGAGCTGGAGGTTGTCGGTGCCCGGCTCGACGGGGACGTAGTTGATGTAGTAGAAGAGCCGACAGCCGCGGTGGGCGAGGCCGCGCACGTATGCTTCGCTGGTTGCCGTTTCGAAGTTGGCGCTCGTGAGCGTCGTCGAGGTTCCGAAGACGATGTGGCGGGCGTGAAGCTTCGCCATGGCCGCCGTGACGCGCTCGTACGCTCCCGCGCCCCGGCGCGCGTCGGTTTCTTCCTCACCGCCCTCGACGCTCAGGACAGGGATGACGTGGGAGGCGCCGCGCAGCGTACGGATGACGGCGTCGTCGAGTAGCGAGCCATTCGTGAAGAGCAGGAAGAGGATCTCGGGTACAGCCAGCACGTCGGCGAGCAGCTCACGACGCAGGAGCGGCTCTCCCCCGGCGAGGAGCATCACGGAGACGCCGAGGTCTCGCGCCTCGCGAAAGAGAGATCCTACTCGCTTGTCGGCCATCTCCGGGCGAGCGGCGCGGTGGAGGATGCTTGCGTAGCAGCCGGCGCAGGTGAGGTTGCAGGCTCCTGTGACGCTGAAGATCACGAACGGAGGCACGTGAAGCCCGAGGGTTTCTTGTTGGTTGCGGCATCGGGCGGCTCGCTGCTGGCTTCGGAGCAGACGGACTCCGCGCAGCGCGAGGCGCGGGTTGCCGCGGGTGATTCGGATGCCGGTGCGCAGTACGTCGAGAATGGAAGCGTCGAAAGCGGGGTCGCCCTCTCTTTGGTTCGTGTTCACGAGGTCCTTCTTCTAGTTCCTGAGTTGGGCGGATTGTAGGACGGTGGTTGGCGAGGCGCATCTGGGACGCGCGCGTGTTGTCTCACGGCTGCGGGAGTCCGAGATCGTGGCGAGACACCGCTCACCTGGGACATCTGTCGGCTCTCGTCGCGGGACGTTCCGGGAACGGCCTCGCGATGCCGGATTCGCCTGGCTCCGCGGGGGATGCGCGGTTTTCGACCCGGAAGCCGGGAGGTGTAGGATGGTCGCACGGGTGGGAGATCTACGAGGGGATCCCGCCACCGCGCGCGAGGGGAAGTTCCGGGCCATTCGGGTGAACGAGGAAGGGTTCGTCCACAAGGGGGGGCGTGTGCGGGAGCAGCAAACCATGATTCTCTTCGAAGGCAACATCGCAGCGGGCAAGAGCACGGTGGGGCGAAGACTGGCGGAATCGGGTTTGTTCGGGTTCATCGAGGAGCCGGTCGGCGCCTGGCAGCAGGAGTTCGACGAGAACCTTCTCGACCTATTCTATCGGGACGGCCATCGGTGGGCGTTCACGTTCCAGCTCGCGGCGTTCACAACGCGAGCCAAGACGTGGACGGAGGTTCTCGCGATGACCGATCACTCGGATGTGGTTCTCGAGCGTTCGATCTACTGCGACCGCTACGTCTTCGCCAAGAACTGCTTCCAGACGGGGCTCATGTCGAAGACAGAGTGGCAGCTGTACTGCAAGCTGTGGGACTGGCTGCAGAAGAACTGGTGCGCCGAACCGGACAAGATCGTCTACCTGCGCACTCCGGCCGACGTCTGCCACGATCGGATCACGTGCCGCGGGCGAAACGAGGAGACGGCGATTCCGCTCGAGTACTTGAGGGACCTCGAGGCGCTGCACGACGAATGGCTGCTCGAGAACCCGAGGGCCGTGATCCTCGACGGCTGCCGGCAGTGGCAGGCAGAGGAGATCTACGACATCTTGAGGTCGGCGGGAGTCCCGCTTGGAGGGCGAAGGGCGTCCGTCGGGACGCGCGTGGAGTAGAGGCCATCGAGCGATCTGGAGAGGCGGGACGGGCGTACGCCTTGGGGCGCCCGCCCGTTTTCTTTTCGCCCGTCTCGATCCTGTAGGGTGGAGAGCGTCGGCGTCGTGAACGCTGTCGGAAGGAGGCCTATGCTGCCGCTCATCCTGCGGGTCGCCGGGTGTCTTGTGCTTCTCGTGTGGGGGATTGCCCATCTTGTGCCGGTGCGGTCGATCGTCCGTGGATTCGGGGAGACTTCGAAAGACAACCGCCTCATCGTGGTCGCCACGTGGATCTTCGAGGGGATGACGCTTCTCTTTGTCGGGGCGCTGGTGGGGCTCGTGACCTACTACGGCTCGTTCGGCGGGAGGCTCGAGACGATCCTGGTCAATGCCTGCGTCGGGTTGCTCTTCGCGAGCGCGATTCTCGGCGCATTCACCAAGGCGCGGACGAAGTCGCTGCCGATGCGCCTGTGCCCATGGATCGAGGCCGCGGTGGGAGCCCTTTTCCTCATTTCGGGTGTCCTCTAGCGGCGTCCGTGTCTCGCACTCCGGCGAGGGAGAGCGCGGCATCTTCGATCGGAAGCCGATCGCCGGTATAATGGCGACGCCATGGCCGTCGTCAACAAGATCGGCAAGATCCGCAAGCGGAACCACGCGCTCGTCGCTTTCGATCAGGATCGCATCGTCCGCGTGATCCTCCGCGCCTCGACGTCGGTCGGGGGCTTCGAGCAAGACTACCTGCCGGGGATCAACGACCGCATCTTCGCCGCCGGGGAGACGGACGAGGGGATTGCCCAGTTTCTTTCCGACCTTGTTGTCGTCTGCCTCAATGCCGACGAGCGCCACCACGTGTCGAACTTCCCGCCGACGGTCGAAGAGATCCAGAACGTCGTCCTCCACGTACTCGGCAGCAACGGCTTCACCAAGGTCGCCGACACGTATACATGCTTCCGCTGGGGCCACCACTGGGTGCGTGAAGGAGCGATCACCGAGAAGCAGTTCGTTCGCAACGGGTATCCGCCTGAGCAGATGGAGCCGTGGGTCGCGTGGAACCGCGAGCACGACTGCGACACCGTTGAGGGGTTAAACGACATCGTCCGCGGCGGACGGCTCGCGCGGCTTGTTTCGGATTCGCTCGAGCGCTACGAGGCGTCGCTCGACGACGCCGCGAAGAAGGTGGTGGCCCGAATCGAGAAGGGCGACGACCTCAAGATGATCTGGGTCAGCGGGCCGTCGTCGTCGGGGAAGACGACGACCACGGTGAAGCTCACCCAGCGGCTCGAGAAGGCCGGACTGCGGTTCCTCATGCTGAACCTCGACGACTACTTCTGGTCGCTCATCGAGCACCCCACGGACTGGATCGACGACCGGAACTTCGAGACCCCCGAGGCGCTCGACATCCAGCTGATGAACGAGCACCTGCGCGCGCTGCTCGAAGGGAAGGTCATCGAGAAGCCGGTGTACAGCTTCAAGGAGGGGCGTCGCTCGGCGCTCAAACCGGTCCGCCGGGAGCGGGACCAGATCCTTCTCCTCGACTGCCTGCACGGGTTCTACCCGCCGATCACTGCGGGGATCGATCCGAAGGTCATCTTCCGCGTCTACATCGAGGCGATGAACCCGCTCTACGAGCCGAACCCGATGATGCCCCTCTACCACGGCGACCGCAGCGACCGGCGACTCACACGGTTCGAGGACGTGCGGCTCCTTCGCCGGATGCTGCGCGACGTGAACCACCGCAATCACCCGCCGCTCGCGACGCTCCTGCACTGGCACTACGTCCGGGCGGGCGAGCTCTTCTCGATCATCCCGCTCAAGGGGATGGCCGATTGCGCGCTGAACGGCGGGATGCCGTTCGACCTGCCGGCGCTGAAGCCGTTCTTCCTTGGCGACGACGGGATCTGGCCGACGGTCGGCGACCTGAAGGCCTACCCGTCCTTCCTCGACGCGCAGATCCGCCACCGGCGCGTGACGCACCTGCTCGACTCGGTGCAGGGATTGACGCTCGCGCAGGCGCGCGACCTGTCGCTCATTCCGGGTGACGCCGTCGTGCGCGAGTTCATCGGCGGGAGCACGATCTCGATCCCGCACAACGAGTAGCCGGTCCGTTGAAGCTCGGTGTCCCCGCGCTTACCCTAGACCGGAGGAGACACGGACGATGCCGGCGAACCTGACCCCCGAGTTCATCAAGGCGCGCGAGCGCTTCTTCAAGGCGACCACGACCGAGGAGAAGCTGGCCGCGCTCGAGGACATGCAGTCGACGATCCCCAAGCACAAGGGGACCGAGAAGATGCGGGCCGACATCAAGCGAAAGATCGCCCGCTTCCGCGACGCCGACATCCGCGCCAAGAAGGGGCACAGCTCCGGGTACGACCACATCCCGAAAGAGGGCGCGGGGCAAGCGGTCCTGGTCGGAGTCCCGAACAGCGGGAAGTCGAGCCTCGTCGCGGCGCTCACGAACGCGAAGCCGGAGGTGGCCGAGTACCCGTTCTCAACACTGATCCCGGTCCCCGGCATGATGAAGTTCGAGGACGTGGGGATTCAGCTGGTGGACCTTCCCCCCTTGTCGGACGAGTACACCGAACCGTGGGTCTACAACCTCATCCGAGCGGCCGACATCGTCGTCCTCGTCCTGCCGCTCGACGAGATCGACCTTCTCGACGAGTACCTCGGGGACCTACGGCGCATGCTCTCGGAGCGGCACCTCGAGCTCGCGACGGCGGCGGCCGCGGGCGAGGAGCGCGTTCGGATCCTTCCGGCGCGGATCGCGCTCACCAAGGCCGACACCCTGCCGGACGCGGCCGAGTTCCTCGCGGAGCTGCCGTTTCCCGGGGTTGTGACGTCGGTCGTCTCCGGAGAGGGGCTCGACGACTTCCGGCGGATGCTCTTCGACGCGCTCCATGTGCGTCGCGTGTACACCAAGCTGCCGGGGAAGAAGCCCGACCTTGAGGAGCCGTACACGCTCCCTGTGGGAGCCACCGTGCTCGACGCGGTACGCACCGTGCACCGCGATCTGGCGGAACATCTGAAGTACGTGCGGGTCTGGGGATCAGGGCGCTTCGACGGCCAGCAGGTCCCCTCCGACCACCGACTCGCCGACGGCGATATCATCGAGATCCACGTGAGCTAGACCCCACGTGGAAGGCGGATAGTCTAGGCTCCAGGACGAGGCGATGCTGTGATGTTGGCGAGGTTCGTCGATGGCAGTTGCCCCAAGCCGGGCGCCGCAAGTAACCTGAGTGACTGCACCTGGGGGCTTCAATTACAACGATGATAAGAATCAGGCGTACTTCAAACCTGTGGCTTTCGCTCGACAGAGCTCCGTTGATTGACCCTCGACTCTCATTCCGGGCGAAGGGATTGCTTGTGTATCTCCTAAGCTTGCCCAGCGAATCGGTCGTGAGCATCGCTGATCTCGGAGCAATCTCTACAGATGACAGGAGACTGGTCACAAGTGCCATCAGGGAGTTGGAAGCCGCTGGCTACTTCACGGGTGACGAGAT